>JBFMBG010000083.1:0-13434 GCA_040755215.1 Bacillota bacterium
CAGCCAGTCGCGGGTAAAAGAATCCGGCACCGTGAAGAAAATGTTGTTGTTATAAAAACCAAGGGGTTGCAACGGCCTGATCCAGGTTTCAAAGGAGTGCTTGCTTAAGCGCGGCTCAAGGGTGCCCAGGACGTTTTGCCAGATTTCTTTTAATTGGAAACGGGTCATTTTCCACAAAAACCCTCCACAGCTTGTCTACAACCATTACGGTAAGTCAATAATAGCAAATTTAACCGGACTTATCAACAGACATTTTGTTTGTGGATTAAAGAAAACCAGGCAAATTACGAGGGAAGCTTTTCCTTGACTTGGGTGCCGGCTTTGCTATATAATTGAAGAGGCTTGAAGGGAGTGAGTCGTTTGAAGAGAACGTACCAGCCAAAAAAAAGGAAGTACAAGAGGATGCACGGATTTTTAAAGCGCATGTCCACCCGGGCGGGCCGCAAAGTGATTAAGAGAAGGCGGCTGAAAGGAAGGAAAAGGCTGACCGCGTAGGGCCGCTCGCATGGTGGCCTTTTTCTAATTCCGGAGTTGTTGGGGTGGCCGGCATTAAAATTGTAAAGAAAAACAGGGATTTCCGAAGAACTTTCGCAAAGGGCGCGTCGGCTGCCGACCGGAGCCTTGTTCTTTACATATACAATAAACGGGACCGGGAAAAGAGATTCGGCTTTTCCGTAAGCAAAAAGGTCGGTAAAGCGGTCGTGCGCAACAGGGTAAAAAGGCTGCTGCGCGAGGCGTGCCGGTTGAACCTGGACGCCTTTCCCAACGGCAAGGATTACATTATTATTGCCAGAAAAGAAGTGGTCGCCGAGGATTTTCACACGATCACAAAAAAAATCCTGAAACTGCTGCAAAGACTTTTAAAGTAATATGGAGGAACCCTGGTGCGGAAAATAGTAATCAGTTTGATCAAATTTTACCAGTTTTTTTTATCCCCTTTAAAGCCGCCGTCCTGCAGGTTTTACCCGTCATGTTCCGAGTACGCCTGCCAGGCGTTGACAAAGTACGGTATTTGGAGGGGGCTGCTTTTGGCCTCCTGGCGTCTTTTGCGCTGCCACCCGTTTTCTCCCGGAGGCTACGACCCGGTTAAATGAAATTTTTTTAAAGAACGTCCTTGGAGGTGGTCTTTTGGGTCAGTTATTTCAAGCCCTGGTCGACGGGATGACTTACTTGCTTAACCTTTGCTATAGCTTTACGACTCTGCTTAACCTGCCGAATTACGGCCTGGCGATAATTTTCCTTACCATCTTACTCAAAATCGGGTTGTATCCCCTGACTCTAAAACAAATGCGTTCCATGGCGATTATGCAGCAACTGGCCCCGAAAGTAAAAGAAATTCAGGCTAAGTATAAAGAAAAAGATCCGCAAAAGATGCAAAAAAAGATTATGGAGCTTTACCAGGAGCACAACGTGAACCCTCTGTCGGGCTGCCTCCCTTTACTGATCCAGTTGCCGATCCTGATTGCCCTGTACAGAGCGCTGCTCTACTTCCAGTACCCGGATCCGCGGCACGCAAGCTTTTTATGGATCAGCAACCTCAGCCAGGTTGGCGATCAACTTTACATTCTGCCTGTTCTTGCGGGTGTGAGCACATACTTTCAGTCACGCATGACGATGACGTCAAACGACCCTACCCAAAGGGTGATGTTGATCACCATGCCGATTTTCATCGCCTGGATATGCACCACGGTTCCTGCCGGTCTTGCTTTATACTGGGTGGTTTTTAATATTCTGGGGATTATCCAGCAATACTTTATTAACAAACAGACAATCGGGTTAAAGGAGGCGGCCAGCGAAGGTGGAAGCGGTAGAAAAGGTCGGTAGGACAGTTGAGGAAGCGGTGGCCAGCGCCCTGGCCGACCTGGGGGTAAGCGAAGAGAGCGCCGTAGTTGAAGTACTGGAGGAACCGTCGAAAGGTTTTTTTGGTTTTTTCGGCGGCCGGCCGGCCCGGGTCAGGGTAAGCATAAGGGAAACCCCTTCAGCGCGGGCGCGGGAATTACTCCAGAAAATCTTTAAAGTAATGAATCTTTCGGTGGATATCGAAATAAAAGAAAGAAACAACAACCTGATGATTAACCTGTCTGGCAACGGCCTGGGCATCTTAATCGGGCGGCGGGGGGAAACCTTGAATGCCCTCCAGTATCTGTTAAACCTTTGCGTTAATAAAAACCAGGTGCAAAAAAGCAAAATTGTTCTGGATGTGGAGGGGTACCGCCGGCGCCGGGAACAGACCCTGGAGCGCCTTGCTTTAAGGCTTGCCGAAAAGGTAAAACAGAGAGGCCGGAATATCATTTTGGAGCCGATGAACCCCCAGGAGAGAAGGATTATTCACACGGCGCTACAGGGCAGGGAGGATATCTACACTTACAGCGAAGGAGAGGAGCCTTACCGGAAGATCGTGATCTCGCCGCGCCGGTAAAAAAGCCGGGAAGGGTAAACCGGAGTCCGGAATCGGCCACCCGGGTTCCGGAAAGATTAAAAAAGTCAGAAATGTGCCTGGATCAGGGATACCCAGCTTGGACGGCTGGGTTTTTTTAAAGAGTGGTGATTGCCTTGTGGAATGACACCATTGCGGCCATTGCAACCCCGTTAGGGGAAGGCGGCATCGGAATAGTGCGGATCAGCGGCGACAGGGCGATTGAAATTGCCAGAAAAGTATTCGTTCCCTTTAAAAAAAGGGAATGGTGGCAAGAAAAGGGCTACCGGCTAATTTACGGCCATGTGGTCGTTCCGGAAAGCAAAGAAATTATCGACGAAGTTCTGCTTGGCCTGATGCGCTCACCCGCCAGTTTTACCCGGGAAGACGTGGTGGAATTTAACTGCCACGGCGGCGTGGTGCCCCTGCGCAAAACACTGGAAACAGTCCTGCGCCACGGGGCAAGGCTGGCCGAGCCGGGGGAATTTTCCCGGCGGGCCTTTTTGAACGGCCGGGTGGATCTGGCCCAGGCCGAGGCCATCATTGACGTAATCCGCGCCAGGACAGACGCCCAGTTGCGGCTGGCTGTCGCTCAGTTAAAAGGAAAATTGTCCGAAAAAATCCGCGCTCTGCAGGATAAAATGGCGGATCTGTTGGCCGCGTGCGAGGCGGTGATTGATTTTCCGGAGGACGTGGAGGCGGTTCCCAAAGAAGCACTGGCGCAATCGCTCGCGGGGTTGCGCGCGGAAGTAGAGGCGTTGATCATATCCGCCGAGCAAGGTAGAATTTACCGGGAGGGGGCTTTTGTCGTTATTGCCGGCCGGCCGAACGTGGGCAAGTCGTCTTTGCTGAATACGCTTCTTAGGGAGGGGCGCGCGATCGTTACGGACGTACCGGGTACGACCCGGGACGTTATCGAGGAAATGGTCAACATTAAAGGGGTACCGGTCAGGCTTGCTGACACGGCCGGTTTGCGGCCCACCGCCGACCCCGTGGAAATCATCGGCGTGGAAAAGGCAAAGGAATTGATTGCGCTGGCCGACCTCGTCCTGGTTTTGATCGACGCCGCCGCCGGGTTGACGGAAGAAGACCGGCAGGTTATCGCGCAGACAAAAGATAAAAACACGGTTTATCTGGTCAATAAAGTCGATCTGGCCGACGGCGAGGAGGTTAAAAGGCAGTTGCAGAAGGTTGTCGGGGAGGGGCCGGTGCTGAAGATTTCCGCCCTGACGGGGGAGGGAATCGCGGGATTGGAGGAAACAATCTTCCAGAAAGTAATCGGCGCCCCGGCCACCGGAACTGAAGCCTTACTGGTCAGCAACGTGCGGCATAAAAACGCCCTGGTTAAGGCACACCGGCATTTAGCCGACGCGCTGGAGGGGGCGCGCGCCGGGCTTCCGGAGGATTTGCTGGCCGTTGATTTAAGGGAGGCGTGGGAAGCGTTGGGAGAGGTTACCGGCACAACGGTCACCGAAGACATCATTGACCGGATTTTTGAGAACTTTTGTGTGGGGAAGTGAGCGTGTTTCCCAAATGGAGTATCTGGCCGGAAAATACGACGTGATCGTGGTGGGCGCGGGCCATGCCGGCTGCGAAGCTGCGCTGGCGGCGGCCAGGATGGGGTGCCGCACCCTGCTGGTGACCATCAGCCTGGACAACCTTGCTTTAATGCCCTGCAACCCGGCGATGGGCGGCCCGGCCAAGGCGCAGCTGGTCCGCGAGGTAGACGCGCTGGGCGGGGAGATCGGCCTGAATACTGACCGCGCCGCCATCCAGGTACGGCTGTTGAATACCGCGAAGGGGCCGGCCGTGCAGGCTTTGCGCGCCCAGGCGGATAAAAAACTCTACCAGGCCTGCATGCGGCGCGTCATTGAAAGCCAGCCCGGCCTGGACTTGAAACAGGTAATGGTGGAAAGAATCATTTGCCGGGGCGAACGGGTGGAAGGCGTGGTCGGCAGCACGGGGGCAAAGTTTTTAGCGCCCGTCGTAATTCTTACCACCGGGACATATTTAAAGGGCAGAATTATCATCGGCGACCTGGCTTTTCCGGGCGGGCCCCAGGGCCAGTATCCCGCCCTTAAACTGAGCCGTTCCTTAAAAGAGCTGGGCCTGGAACTGGGCCGCTTTAAAACCGGCACGCCCGCCCGGGTGGACAAAAGAAGCATCGATTTTTCAAAAATGGCCATCCAGCCGGGCGACACGCGGAATTACAACTTTTCCTTTGCCTCTCCGCGGAAGGAGCGGGAGCAGGTACCCTGCTGGCTCACTTACACCACCGAAGAAACGCACCGGATCATCAGGGAGAACCTTCACCGCTCCCCGCTTTTCAGCGGCGTGATTAAAGGAGTCGGCCCGCGCTACTGCCCTTCCATTGAAGACAAGGTGGTCCGCTTCGCCGAGCGCCCCCGGCACCAGGTGTTTATTGAGCCGGAAGGGCTGCACACCAATGAAATGTACGTCCAGGGGATGAGCACCAGCCTGCCGGAAGACGTTCAGCTGGCCATGCTGCGCACCCTTCCCGGGCTGGAAAGGGTGGAAATGATGCGCCCGGGGTACGCCATTGAATACGATTTCCTTTTGCCCACCCAGCTCAAACTCTCCCTGGAGTGCAAAAAAATATCCGGCCTGTTCAGTGCCGGGCAGATCAACGGCACTTCCGGGTACGAAGAAGCCGCCGCCCAGGGGATTGTCGCCGGGATCAACGCGGCCCGCTTCCTGCAGCAAAAGGAGCCCCTGGTGCTGAAGCGGTCGGATGCCTACATCGGCGTCCTGATTGACGACCTGGTGACGAAAGGGGTAAGCGAGCCCTACCGCCTGCTGACTTCCCGCGCCGAGCACAGGCTTTTGCTGCGGCAGGACAACGCCGACATGCGGCTGACGGAGATCGGTTACGCGGTCGGCCTGGTGACGCCGGACCGGTACAGGCTGTTTTCCCGCAAGAAAAAGTATATTGAGGAAGAGACGGCGAGGTTGAACAGGACGATGATCCCGGTAACGGAAGAGGTCAAAGAGATCCTCGCAGAAGCGGGCACAGCTCCGCCTGCCCAGCCGGCGGTATCCGCGGCAAGCCTGCTGCGCCGTCCGGAGATTAAATACTGGCACATTTTGCAGATGCCCGGGGGGAAGCCGGAAGTCCCGGAGGAGGCGCGGGATTTGTGGGCAGAAGTGGGGGAGGAAGTGGAAATCGAGATAAAATACGAAGGTTACATAAAGAAAGAACTGGAACAGGTTAAAAGGCTGGCCAGGCTGGAGGGGCGGCTGATCCCGGAGGATATCGACTATTCCGCTGTCAAGGGTCTGGCCAGCGAAGCCAGGCAAAAACTCGCCAGGATCCGTCCCCGCTCCCTGGGCCAGGCGAGCCGCATCTCGGGAATTAATCCGCCCGACATCGCGATTTTAATGGTTTACCTGGAGCAGCGCAAAGGAGAGGTCCGGGATGACCCCCGGCCGGCGGCGCAAGGATAAAACAGAGCCGCCTAAACCCGCCGGCGGAGTAGTGGAATGGTGCCGGAAAGGGGCGGCGGCCCTGGGTATCGCCTTAAGCGAGGAGCAGGGCAGGCTTTTTGAGGAATACTACCGTTTGCTTCTCCAGGGGAGTAAAACGGCCAATCTTACGGCCGTTTTGGAAGAAAAGGAGGCCGCTTTAAAACATTTTGTGGATTCCCTGGCCTGTCTTCTGGCGGACCCCCTGGAGGGCGGCCCGCGGATTGTTGACGTGGGCGCCGGGGCCGGCCTGCCGGGGATTCCGGTTAAAATTATGCGCCCGCAAATCCGCCTTACCCTTGTCGATTCCTCTTTGAAGAAAGTATCCTTTCTGGAAAAGGCAATCCGCCGGCTCGGCCTGGCCGGAGCGGCGGCCGTCCACGGGCGGGCGGAAGAACTGGCGCACCGGGCCGGCTTGCGCGGGGAGTTCGACTACGCGCTCAGCAGGGCCCTGGCCCCCCTGCCCGTGCTCATTGAATACTGCCTGGGCTTTTTGCGGCCGGGTGGTTTTTTAATTGCCCTGAAGGGCCCGGCCGCAGCCCGCGAAGAGAGGGCGAGCGGCAACGCCCTCTCCTTGCTGGGGGGAGCTATCCGGGAGGTCAAGGAGTTCGCCCTGCCTTACCTGGGTCACCGGCGGCGGCTGATCGTCATCGAAAAGGTAGCGCCCACGCCGCCGGGGTATCCGCGGCGGGCGGGAATGCCCGCGAAGAGGCCGCTATAGCCTCGCGCGGGGGAGGAATTTATGTTTTTGTGGCGAATTTTACGAGCAGAAGGCGCGGGCCTGGATAATCTCCAAAGGAGCAGGGCGGCTTGGTCACCGGGGTTTTAACCGTGGAACTGTTTTTTGACGGCGTTACTTCTTTAAAGGACAAGCGGAAAGTTTTAAAGAGCATCCTGGACAAGGTTCGGGCGCGTTTCAACGTTTCCGTCGCCGAGGTGGACAGGCAGGACGCCTGGCAATTTTCCGTCATCGGCGTCGCCTTTATCAGCAACGAAAAAAGCCACGTCTACCAGACGCTCGCGGCGGTTGCCCGGTTTATTGAAGGCGTGCGCCAGGCAGAAGTGATCAATGTAAGCACAGAAGTATTTTAACCGTTGTTTTTTAGAGATAATTTGCTATAATTTGCATAGGGGGAGCGGGGTGAGCCTTTTTGTGGGCGCTTATCCGGATCAGTTATACTTTTATTATCCCGCGGACAAAGCTCGCGAGGGCGAGTATTTCATCAACCAGTTAAACGGCGTGAAGAGGCTGGAACTATCCGGATTGAAGGCTTTGTGCCAGCGGAGCGATCTCGGCGAGATCGATCCCAACTATCATGGTTTTAAGGAGCTGGCAAGTCACTTTGTCCTGGCGGCGGGGACGGCCGACAGGCTGTACGGTTTTTGCGTGTTCGTTTTAGAGCGGCTCGACGTTATACAGATCGATATTATTGTGATTGCCAGGGACTGGCGGAGAAGGGGCCTGGGGAAATTTTTGTTAAACGTACTGGAGCAGGCCTGTATGCCCGGAACAATTATTTACGTCGACCAGGTAACGGAAACGGGGAGAAAGTTTTTCATAAATTGCGGTTTTACCAGGGACGTAAACCTTTTTAAGATCGCCGGCGGCCGCGGCGAAGGCCGTGCTGTTGCGCGAAAGTTAACCGGCGTAATGTAGGGCAGAAAGGGGCCCGTCCAAAGAGCCGCATCGCCCGGCGGTGCCGGTTCAATCTTTGGTTATGTCTGTCGTACGGTTTTTGCGCTTTTTCCGCCCTTGACTTTGGCCGTTTTATTTGCTACAATAGCTCTTGCTATCTGGTGGATGTAGCTCAGTTGGTCAGAGCACCAGGTTGTGGCCCTGGGGGTCGTGGGTTCGAGTCCCATCTTCCACCCCACGCTGGGGCGTAGCCAAGCGGTAAGGCAGCGGACTTTGGATCCGCCATTTCGTTGGTTCGAATCCAGCCGCCCCAGCCAGCATTTGTTATGAGCCATTAGCTCAGTCGGTAGAGCACCGGACTTTTAATCCGGGTGTCCTGGGTTCGAGTCCCAGATGGCTCACCAGAAAAATCAAGGGCTATCGGGTAGGGAATATTTAATACAGGCCAAAGTTACCGCGGCCTTAATACAAGTGAAATCCAGGGTTTTTTACCCTGGATTAAATCTCTACCTGAAAAAGCAAAAAATTTTTCGTGGAGATAAAGAATATGCTCGGCAACAAAGCCCGACTTTTTAGTGTATAATATTTAATAAATCTAGTCCATTTTACATAATAGCCGGGCGTATTCATTTACTTCAATTCTATACACTTTCTTTAAAACAAGCTTAGATGCCTCGTGTACTGTTTCACGAAGCTCGGGTCTGGTAAAAATATACCCTCGCCATTTGTTTTGCACAAAAGCTTTAACCCAATCATCAATAGGCATAATATCTCTTAGTCTAACATGTCCATCTTGAGCCCCCAAACTTTTAATTGGCCAGGAAATGGCTTCTTTAAACTTTGGTCCGCTTCGCATGTCAACCCAAATGTCCTCAGAAGAAACAGCCTGTCCTAATTCAGCAGAAACTTCAGATATTGCTTCTATAAACATCCGTTCTATTTTCGGATCCTCATACATTTCCATCAACTTTTGAAGATGTCTTAGAGAATCTGTGGTAACAGTTTTGTTTGAAAGCACCATTGCTCTTTTAGGTAATCGACGCAAACACAAATCGGTAGCCAAAATTTTAACCCTATCTGTATTTTCAGTTTTAGAAAGACCATAAATATCAACATCCGATAAATACAAAAAGTCGACGGCACTTTCAAAACTTAATCTGCCGATTTTCCCCTTTGATTTTCTAAGCTCTTCAAAAATAGAACGAAATAGGCATTCCGCTGCCCTGACCTTATGATGATGATATACTGTGCTAAATAGCATCATTTTATTGAAAACTATTTGTTCAAGTTAAGATACCCCTGTAATATCTACGCTTAAACGAAAACGGCCTCCCTTGTCTTGGATGATTTCCATTGTATGAAACAATCTTTCTAAATCTAAAACCATTTTGATTCCCGTAAAATGTGAATCCCGTTGGATATAATCTAACTTGTCAGCATCAAACGCCCCGTTGATTATATCTATTAAATATGCCTTTTTGGGGTCTTCTACATATCCAACAATCATATCACCAATTAAATCAAGATCAAATTGGGTCCCGTATTCTTTATCAATATGTTCCAAAAAAAATTTCCTAAATGATTGACTTATCACAATTAAATAAGATAGCGCCTCGTGGGGGTTGCTTCCTTTGAGCCTCGGATTTTCTTTTATTTCTGTTAAGAGATCACCGCAGTGTTTGTATATTTCTTCTGAGATGTGCGAAAAAGGCCCGTGCCCGCAGTCATGAAGAATTGCTGCCATCCTTAAATGCTGTATTTGTTCGTTGGTGATAACGCCCGATAATAAATCACCTGGCTTTATGGCCTTAGCAAGTTTTTCCGCAATTACCGCTACTCCCAAAGTATGTTCAAACCTGTTATGATTACCTGAAGGGAACACCAATGAAACAACATCGACCTGGCTAATCTTTCTTAGTCGTTGTAGTATTGGTAAATCTAAAACTACTATCTCATGTGGATAAAATAAATTAGAGCCCAAAATTGTATCATGGATTACTTTTGGAGCCCTAATGCGTTGCGGTCTATAATATTTTAGCTGATTTTTAACATACTCTTCAATACAATCTCTTATTGATCCCACCAGCAGACACCGCCATGTATAGTGAACTTAAACCCCTATTTCCACTAATTGTTCAAATTGTTCGCTTATTGTTATTAAATGTTGTTTATCTTCATCAGAAAACTTTTCTAAGGAGTTTTTTAGATCTTGCTTAATACTGTCGGATAATTCATAATGTGAAAATTTTGGATTAATGGTTCCTAAAAGCGTAGAAGTTTCCATCCGGAATAAAACCCTATCAAGTAAGTCAGAAAAGGGAGTTAGCCCAGACTCGTCAAAATCAAATTGTTCAAATAATCTGGGGTATCGTTGTTTTAGAACATAAATAGCTTTGTGGATTTTTTCGGGGTCTTTTGTTATTCGGCCGCTTTTAACCGATGAGAATAAAACCTTAATAACATCGTCAGGGGTTACTGTCTGTTCTATCTCCCTGATCAGATCAGCTAATTTACTCATCTCTCGCCCCTCCTTATGAAATAATCCATATTAATTTTTTCAATAAATTTTTCCATAATCCTTTTTTGGAAATGAAAATAAGGACATTTGTCCTCCCAAAACAGGGATCGACATTTCCCCTCATCTCCTGTAAGCTATAGATAGCGTCCGGGGAAGAGGCAAAAAAAGGAGGACAAATTAATGGAAAACGCAATCCAGGAACGGATTCAGGCCAAAACAAGAGACAGCCAACTATACGAAATCTTTGTCAACCAGTTTGAGTTTTCCCCCAAGACGGCGGAGGCCGCCATCAATATAGTGAAAGAGGTTTACGAACTAAACCGTTTTAACCCGGACCAGATGTGCAAGACCGGCCAAACCATCCGGCAGGTTGTTTCAATCAAGGCAAAACACGGTCCCCGGCTCCGGGAATTACCCAAAGTGACCGTTACCCTGACCGTGGACGCCGGCGAAGACCAAGAAGTTTTCCGGAAGCACGGCGTCCAGGGACTGCGCGAAGTCCAGATTTGCCGGATGACCGAAGAAGCTTTAGAGCAAGGGGGAGTACTTACCCAAGAAGACCTGGCCGACATTCTCCAGGTAGACACCCGAACCATCAGACGGACCATCAAGCAGCTGCAGGAACGCGGCGTTAAGGTCCAAACGCGGGGTATTTACCACGACATCGGTCCGAGCGTCTCCCACAAGGCGTGGATCGTCGGCCTCTACTTAAATTACAAGACGTATTCAGAGATAGCGCGGACAACCAGGCATTCCCTCACCTCCATCAAACGGTACATCATGGATTTTGGCCGGGTGGTCCTCTGCGCCAGAAAAGGCTTAAGCTTAGCTGAAACAGCCCATATCGCCGGCATTTCCGAGCGACTGACCAAGGAATATACAGAACTCTATTTACGTTACAACGACTCTGGGCACGCGGAAAGAATAAACGATCTGCTCGTCAAGGCCACCCCGGATCTCGAAAAAGGGGGGTCGCTGGCTTCATGAAAATGGCGCCTGATAAAGAAAATGCCATCGCCAAACGGACTTTCCGCAGCGCTTTAATCGAATTATTCGAGCGCGAATACAAGCTTGTCGGCAGCCACAAAGTGATCGAACTCATTGCCGACGATATCTGCCAGTTAAGAGACGAGTTCTACCCCCGCAGCGAAGAAGAAGTTTACGGCAACCTAAACTGGGTCACCACCGCCAGCGATAACAAGAAGCCCAAACTCGGCCAGCGGGTGGAGGACTATAAAAGTGTGCGCATATCCTTGCCGTTAGTCAACGAAAGCGATCTCAAGATGCTGGACACCATGCCGAGTAAGGAACGGGATAAACAAAAGATTGCCCGGTTAATCAACTCGGCCTACGCCCAGGGCGGCCTCTTAACCGTAGAAGAAATCGCCCTGATCGTCAACCGGTCAACCCTCTCCGTTTCCAAGCGGATTAAAGAGTACCAGGAAGAGCGCCAGGTCGTCTTGCCGATTAAAGGCAACAAACTGGACATCGGGCCCGGGATAACCCACAAACGGATTATTATTGAGCTATACGAGAAGAAAGTCGCGCCCCCGGACATCGCCCGGCAAGTCAACCACAGCCAGGAAGCCGTCGACAGGTACATCAAAGACTACGAGCGGGTCAAGTTCCTTGTGCGCCGGGGCCTGGACATCACCGAAATCAGCCACCTTACCGGCCGCGGAAAACAGGTAATCAAACAGTATCTGGAGATTCTCAAACGCCACCATCCGGAGCTCTTTAAGGCGGACAAATGTCCTCATCCAAATCCGGAGCGCTCCCAAAAAACCGAGTAACGGCAAGGTTTTTTAACCGGGCAAATGTCCGCATAGGTGTGTTCCTTAAAAATTGCATCTGAAAGGCAGGGCGGCCGCCGGGGCGACCCGCCGCGCCGCCCGGTATGGGCGGGATTCCAGTCGCCCTACGGGCTCCTTCCATCCCGCCCATACCGGCAACCTCTCATTCTACAAAAGCACTAAACAAACCAGGGAGGGATGCCCAAAAAACAAAGAAATACTGTGATACATGGAGTTTTTTAACCGGACAAATGTCCTAAGTGTAAATTTTTAAAAATTTTTTGTTAGAAAACATGCGCTTTTGATGAACCTTTTTATATAGTTATGCGAAGATATCCTTTTAAAGAAACTTGTTCGGACAATAAAAGAATCGCCAGAAATAGGCTTAGATGGCTCACCACAGAATAATTAAAGCGTTGCAATGGTGTGCAGCGCCTTTTATTTTTTCCGGATAGCTATTGGCCAGTTAATTAATCTTTGCTACAATTAGGTTACAAGCACTCGGGCCAAGGTGGCTTAAAAATAAATCCAGAGCTGAACAACCAATGAGGAAAGAGATAGATGTAACAATTGTGGGAGCCGGTGTTTTCGGCCTGACTGTTACCGCTGCGGTGGCCAACGAAAAAGGGAAAGCTTTGTGTTGTAGAAGAACGAGTCCTTCGGGCAGGAAACCAGCAGCCGGAACAGCCAGTTAATTCACGCCGGTCTTTACTGCCCGCCCGGATCTTTAAAAGCCCGGACATGTGTTGCGGGCAACCGGATGCTTTACGAAATTTGCCGGAAAAACAGTATTCTGCACAGGAACATACCGAAAATTATCGTGACTACGGAAGAGGCCGGGCTGGAACGGTTGAGGGAGATGCGGAAAAGGGGGGGGTGGAACGGCGTGTCCGGCCTGCAGCTACTTTTGCGCGCAGAATTGCGGAAGATGGAGCCCCGCGTTAACGGGCTTGTCGCCCTTTTTGTGCCTTCCACTGGGATCTTCGACGTGCACGGGTTAATGAAGTATTTTTACACAGAGCAAGGGTAAAGGGGCAGGGTTCGTCTACAAGACGTAGGTTGCGGGCGTAAGCAAGTCAAACTCCGGATATGCCGTGTAGGTCCGGGATGGGGAGGGAAGTTTCACTTTTTTGACGCGGGTTCTGGTTTAACTGCGCCGGGCTGTTTGCCGACCGGGTCGCGGCGCTGGCCGAGATTGACGCGGGGGAGGCCGGCTGACCGCCTCGCCGACCGGAGCGGAGTTGGTCAAGAGTTTGGCGGGAAAAAAAGTTAGTTTTAGCGGTATATTCTGGAAGTTATGCGCCGAACACGCGGCCAGGACGCGGGTTGGGTTGGCCGCTATTCTTGGGTTTCACCGGTTTTTTGCTTGAGGTGAGCCGGGATGAAGGTTTACGTCGGAACGTCTGGATACAGTTACGACGATTGGCGGGAGCACTACTACCCGAGCGGGCTGAATAAAAATGGTTCCTCGCTAATTTAAGTGGGTAAACACATGTTCCCTTTGTTTACGATACCCAAAACAATAAAAAATGAGGTGGTAAATATAGAAAAACCTGGATGGTTTCCCCCAACAGGAAATACGGGAGAT
>JBFMBG010000084.1:0-12774 GCA_040755215.1 Bacillota bacterium
TTTAAGGCTCCGGTGGAAAACCGACCCTTGTTGTCGCGGCAGCTTGTCTTGATGGTAGTATAGCATAAGTTTCGCGCCTATTTTCATTGGTTATGGAGAGAACGAAAGTTCGTCATGGGGAACTCCTTCGAAAATAGCTTCCTCACGATAACCGCACCAAGGCTCCTCGGCCATGTAATCTCCGGTGTAAAAGTACGCGCGCGCCCGGCAGCCGCCGCAGATTTTCCGGTACGCGCAGGCGCCGCAGGCGCCCTGGTAGGCGCCGGAACGAAGCCTGTGCAACACCGGGTGATCCCGCCACAGTTCGCTAAAACGAACCTTCCGGACGTTTCCCAGCCGGATGTTCAGGTAAGCGCAGGGCTGGACGTTTCCCTGCGGGTCGATGATACAGTAGGCAACGCCGGCCAGGCAGCCGCGGCTGAACCGGGTCTTGATCCCCAGCTGCCGGGCTATGCGCATAAACTGGGGAGCGCAGGTCGGCTTCAGTTCGATGTCTACCTGCTGCTGTTTTTGCAGAATCCGGCGCAAAAGGTCTTCGTACTGGGCGGAGCGCAATGATTCTTCTTCAATATTTACCGCCCGGCCGGTGGGCACCAGGAAGAAAATGTGGTGGGCCCGGGCCCCTTTTTCCACGGCAAAGTCGGTTAAATCCTCTACCTCCCGGTAGTTCCAGTCTACTACGGTGGTATTCACCTGGAAGGGCAGGCCCGCCTCGCGGCAGACCCGCATTCCTTCCACCGCCGCCTCCCAGGCGCCGGGGGAGCCGCGCCAGTGGTCGTGGCGCCCGGGGTCGACGCTGTCCAGGCTGATGCCCATGACCTGGGCGCCGGCTTCTTTCAACCGGCGGGCCGTCGCCGGGGTCAGCAGGGTGCCGTTGGTGCCGAAGACGGGCCGCAAGCCTGATTTGTGCGCGTGTTCTACCAGAGTATGGATATCAGGGCGCAAAAGCGGTTCGCCGCCGCTGAAAATCATTACTTTAAACCCCGCCCGGGCAATCTCCTCAATTAAGGCCAGCCCTTCGGCGGTGGTCAGTTCTTCGCTGGCTTTGTCTTGCGCGTCGCGGTAGCAGTGCCGGCAACGCAGGTTGCATTCGTTGGTGGTATTCCAGGAGATGATCATTATGTTACGTTTACCCTTCCTCACCGGAGTTTAGCCAGCGGGCGGCGTCTTTGGCGTGGTAGGTCAAGATGAGGTCGGCGCCGGCGCGCTTGATGGCCGTCAGGATTTCCAAAACGACGGCGCGCTCGTCGAGCCACCCTTTTTGGGCCGCCGCCTTGACCATGGCGTACTCCCCGCTGACGTTGTAGGCGGCCACCGGGCAGCAAAACCTGTCCTTAACCTGGCGGACAATGTCCAGGTAGGCCAGCGCGGGCTTGACCATCACGATGTCGGCCCCTTCTTGAATATCCAGCTGCACCTCCCGAAGCGCCTCCCGGGCGTTGGGGAAGTCCATCTGATATGATTTGCGGTCCCCGAACTGCGGGGCCGAGCCGGCGGCTTCCCGGAACGGCCCGTAAAAGGCGGAGGCGTACTTGGCCGAGTAAGCCATGATGGGCGTCTCCGCGTACCCCGCCGCGTCCAGCGCTTCCCGGATGGCCTTCACCCGGCCGTCCATCATGTCGGAAGGGGCGACCATATCCGCGCCCGCCCGGGCGTGGGAAACGGCGGTGCGGGCCAACAGTTCCAGGGTGGGGTCGTTGAGCACCCGCCCGTCTTTAACCACGCCGCAGTGCCCGTGGCTGGTGTACTCGCACAGGCAGACGTCGGTAATCACCACCAGTTCCGGCAGTTCCTTTTTAATGGCGCGGACTGCCTGCTGCACGATGCCTTCGTCGGCGTAGGCTTCCGAAGCGGCCTCGTCTTTTTTTGCGGGGATGCCGAAGATAAGGACCGCCATCACGCCCAGGGCCCTGGCTTCCGCCAGTTCCGCCAGCAGCGTATCAACGGAAAAATTATATACCCCGGGCATTGCTTCAACGGCCCGGCGTACTCCCCGGCCGTGGGTCACGAAGACGGGATAAATAAGATCGTCCACCGCCAGCCGGGTTTCCCGGACCATCCGGCGTAAACGTTCATTGGCCCGCAGCCGGCGAAGACGTGTAACCGGGTAACCCATTGTTTACCCCCTCCAATTCCTAATTCCTAACCCCCATCCTGTTGCCCGCCGTTCGTTTGCCGTCGCTCCGATGCTTCGGGCCGACGAGACATCGGCTTGGTTCGGAGCGAACCAAGCAGCGCTGCAAAATGCGCGTGGTACATTAGTTTTCCTTTCTTCATCGGTTTTCCGGCGGCTGCTCTCAGTTTTCTAACATTGTGTTATCTGCGCGTTTCGCGCTGCCGGTTCGCTTGCCTCACCTGCGCCGTGTCTCGTTGCCGGCCCTTCGCATATGTCGCTCCTGGCAAATCGAACGGCGGGCCGCCCATTTTCGTTCTCTGTTGGTGCCACGTAAGTGGCATGGAGGTCTAATCCCTAATTCCTTGCATAATCTCCTCATCATGCAAATAACAGGCCGGATCGGGCGCCCAGTAATCGCCGTAAACGGCCTCGGCGCGCCCGCGGGAGTTGCCGTTGCAAATCTCCAGGAAGCGGCACCGGGCGCAGCGCCCCTTCAGCAGGCGGGGCCGGTTCCGCAATCCGGCCAGGACGGGATGGGAAACGTCCTGCCAGATTTCGCTGAATTTACGTTCTCTTATATTACCAAAAGTATGGTTAAATGTAAACTGATCCGGATGAACATTTCCTTCCCAATCGACGGCCCCGATGGCGACGCCGGAGCGGTTGCCCCCGTTGCAGCGCAGCAGCCGGTAGGCGCTTTCGGCCCGTTTCCGGTCCCCCCGGGCTAAACGCAGGTACAGGTACGCTCCGTCGGCGTGGTTGTTCACCGTGAGCACTTCCACGTTTTTGCCGCGGCGGCAAAAATCCAGCGTCCTTTCGATAATTAAATCCATTGCCCGGCGGCGCTCCCGGTTTGTTACGTCCTGGTCGATCATGGCGCTGCCGCGGCCGGCGTAGGCCAGGTGGTAGAAACAGACCCGGTCAATGCCCTCGCGGTCAACCAGGGCAAAGATGGCGTCCAGTTCGGCCAGGTTGTGCCGGTTAATGGTAAAACGCAGCCCCACTTTTTGCCCCGCCGCCAGGCAGTTCCGGATGCCCTGCAGGGCGGCGTCGAAAGCTCCGCTGCACCCCCGGAAGGCGTCGTTGTTTTCCCCGACGCCGTCTAAACTGATGCCCACGTAACTGACCCCGTGATCCTTAATTTTGCGCGCCAGCTCACGCGTAATCAACGTGCCGTTGGTGGAAATGGTCAGGCGCAGGTCCAGGGAAGCGGCGTACGCGGCCAGCTCGAAGAAATCCGGCCGGAGCAGGGGCTCCCCTCCGGAAAGCAGCAACGCCGGAACGCGCAAGGCGGCCAGGTCGGCAAGCAGCTTTTTGGCTTCCCCGGTGGTCAGTTCATTGGCCGCCGCCCGGCTGCCCGCCGCCGCGTAGCAGTGCCGGCAGCGCAGGTTGCAGGCGCGCGTCATGTTCCAGGCAACCACCGGCCCCAATCCTTGCGCCGCGCCGCTGCTCTGGCGGCGCGCGGTTTCGTTGTACCGCAGGGTGTCGCCGAAGTTTTGGGAATCACAGAGCAGTTTTGTCACGCTGAGCATCTTTCATCCCCGAATCTTTCCAGGATCGCCTCGACCAGCCCCTCGATGGTGTACTCTGCGGCCACCACGTCCACCTTCAGCCCCAACTCCTCCGCCGTTTGGGCCGTGACCGGCCCGATGCAGGCGACGCCAGCGCCGGCAAGGAGCCGGGGCAAGTCTTTTTCGCCCAGCAGGTCCGCAAAGTAACGCACCGTAGAAGAACTGGTAAAGGTGACCACGTGAACGCGCCCCTGCTCGAGGTACTCCCTGACCAGCTCCCGGCCCCGCCCGTCCATTACCGTGCGGTAAGCCGCCACTTCCTCCACGGCGGCGCCGATGGCTTTCGCCAGCGCCTCCCTTAAAAAGGGGCGGGCAATGTCCGCCCTGGGGAGCAGGATGCGCTGCCCGGGCTGAACTTTCTCCGCCAGACCGGCGACAATCGCTTCCGCCCTGTATTCCCCAGGCATAAAAGCAACCTTCAGGCCACGGGCGGCCAGCGCCCGGCGCGTCGCCGGGCCGATCGCCCCGATCCTTACGCCCTTTAAATCACGGATATCCCGGCCTATTTGAACGAGCCTTTCGAAAAAGAACTGCACGCCGTTCACGCTGGTGAAAATCAGCCAGTCGTAGTGTTCGATCCTGGCAATGGCCCCGTCCAGGGAGGCATAGTCGCCGGGCGGAGCTATTTTGATCGTAGGAAATTCCAGTGTTTCGGCGCCCAGGGAACGCAGGGCGCCGGACAGGGCGCCGGCCTGAACGGCCGCCCGGGTAACCAGCACGCGTTTTCCAAACAGGGGTCTGTTTTCCACCCACCGGAGCTTGTCTCGCAAACCCGCCACTTCTCCCACGACGATCACCGCCGGGTTGGCAAAACCGGCCTCTTCCGCCTGCCTGGCGATGCCGGCCAGCGTCCCCGTCAGAACCTGCTGCTCCGCCCAGGTGCCCCAGCGGATCAGGGCAACGGGGGTGCCGGGGGCGCGCCCGTGTGCGAGCAAACGGGAGGCAATGGCCTCCAGGTTCGCCATCCCCATTAAGAATACCAGGGTGCCCGCCCCGGTGGCTATCTTCTCCCAGACAATCCGGGAATTTTCTTTCGCCGGGTCTTCGTTGCCCGTGACGATGGCCACCGTGGAGGTAAAATCACGGTGCGTCACCGGGATGCCGGCGTAGGCCGGCGCGGCGACGGCGGAGGTAACCCCGGGCACAACCTCAAAGGGGACGCCGTTTTCGGCCAGGGCCTCCGCTTCCTCCCCGCCGCGCCCGAAAACAAAAGGGTCGCCCCCTTTCAGCCGAACCACCGCCGCCCCTTTTTTCGCCCTCTCAACAAGCAGGGAATTGATTTCCTCCTGGGACAGGGTATGGCCCGCCGGGCTTTTCCCCGCGTAAATAACCTCGGCCCCGGAGCGAGCCAGGGAAAGCAAGGCCGGGTTCACCAGCCGGTCGTAAACGACCACGTCGGCTTTTTCAAGAACTTCCCGCCCCTTCAAGGTAAACAGGCCCGGATCGCCTGGGCCCGCTCCTACCAGGTAAACTATTCCTGCCCCCATCCATCCTGCTCCTCTGCAAACAGAATCCAAATTACCATGATCATGCAGCAGGTTAAATAAGTTTAGTGCCTGGCACTTAACTTATTATAATCCAAACTCCTGTCGTACCTGCTCTAAAATTGCGCCGGCGCCTTTGGCCAGCATCCGCGCGGCCAGTTCCTCCCCCAGGGCGACGGCTTCTTCCGGGGGACCGCTCACGCTCTCCCTTACATAACGCCGCCCATCAAGGGTAAGCACTATGCCTTCCAGCTGCAGGGCGCCGTTTTCAACCCTGCCGAGGGCGCCGATGGGAACCTGGCAGCCCCCTTCCAGCTTCCTTAAAAAAGCCCGTTCGGCAGTGATGGCCGGACGTGCCGCGGGGTCGTCCAGCCCCGCAAGCAATTGCCGGATCTCTTCATCGCCTTCCCTGATTTCCACCCCGACCGAACCCTGCCCGACGGCGGGCAGGCAGATGGAAAAGGGTATTTTCTGGGTGATCGCGCGCTCCACGCCCAGCCGGCAGACCCCGGCGTACGCCAGCACCAGCCCGTCCAGTTGCTGTTCGGCCAGCTTGCGCAGGCGGGTGGTGAGATTTCCGCGGACGTCAACCATTTGCAAATCGGGGCGAAAACGCAGCAACTGTGCCTTGCGGCGCAGGCTGGACGTGCCGAGGCGCGCCCCCGGCGGCAATTCCTGCAAAGTCAGCATCCGCCTGGAGATCAACACGTCCCCCGGATACTCCCGGCGGCAAATTGCCCCGATCGTCAATCCCGGCGGCAGGCGCGTGGGGAGGTCCTTCATGCTGTGCACCGCCAGGTCGCATTCCCCGGCCAGCAGGGCGTTTTCCAGTTCCCTGGTAAAGAGCCCCTTGTCGCCGATTTTCGCCAGGGGTACGTCCAGAATGTGGTCGCCTTTGGTCTTCATCCCGACGATCCGGAAATGGCGCCCGGGGTAACGCTGCTTCAGTTGTTCCACCACCCACTGGGCCTGCCAGAGGGCCAGCCTGCTCTGCCGGCTGCCCACCACAATTTCCCTGCGCACCGATCTTCCTCCTAATAAGTTAAGTGCCTGGCACCTTAACTTACTTTAACTTACTGCCCGCCCGCCTTGACCTCCGGCTGTTTCTTCAGCTTTTCCCCGGATCTCTCCCCGGATACTTCCAGGTCGAAAAGGTTTTGCAAAACTTCCGTGTAAAGGTGGCCTTCGGAGGTGAGCGCATACTCCTTGAGCCTGGTGATGGGCGTATGCAAAAGCTGGTTGACGAGGGAATTGGCCAGTGAACCGATCACCTTTTTATCGTGCGCCGAAAGTTCGCCCAGGCGGTTTATGGCCCGCCGCAGCTCATTTTGCTTGATCAGTTCGGCCCGCTCTTTCAGCGCCGCAATGGTGGGCACCACGGACTGGATGCCCAGCCACTTCATAAACTGGTCCAGTTCCTCCTCGATAATCCCTTCGGCCGCCACGGCCACCTGCCTGCGCCAGGCCAGGTTTTGATCCACCACGTTTTGCAGATCGTCAATATCGTAAAGGGTGATTCCCGGCAGTTCGCCAATCCGCGGGTCGATATCCCTGGGCACGGCGATGTCGATCAGCAGAAGCCGGGCTCCCGGCCGCCTGGCCATCGTAGCCGCCACCTGCGGGTAATGAACCACGTAGTGGGCGGCGGCGGTGCAGCTGATGACAATGTCGGCGTCCAGCATGCAATTATACAACTGGTCGAATTTGACCGCCCGCCCGCCGAACTGCCGGGCCAGGTTCACGGCCCGCTCGTACGACCGGTTGGAAACGATCACGCCGGTCACGCCGTTGGCCACCAGGTAGCGGGCGGCCAGCTCGCTCATCTTCCCCGCCCCGATGATCAGCACCGCCCGCCCCCGCAGTTCCCCCAGGGTCTGCCTGGCCAGTTCCACCGCCGCGTAGCTGATGGAAACCGCGTTCTGGTCGATGCCGGTGGCTTTGCGCACCCGCTTGCCCGCCGCGACGGCCTGCTGGAACAGGGCGTTGAGCACCTTATTGGTCGCCCCCTGCGCAAAAGCGAGCTGGTAGGCGTCGCGCACCTGGCCCAATACCTGCGGCTCTCCCAGCAGCATGGAATCCAGCCCGGCGGATACCCGGAACAGGTGCCGGACGGCATCGTGAAGGGTGTGCACGTAGGTATAATTCTTAATTTCCGAAATGTCCACCCCAGAAAGGCGGGAAAGGTAATCCCTGACCGCGTTCAAACCTTCGTCCAGCTCCCTGGCCGCCGCGTAAACCTCCGTCCGGTTGCAGGTAAAAAGAATCACGCAGCCGTCGATGGCCGGGTAGGCGCAGAGGCCGGCCAGAGCTTCCTTCAGCGCCTGTTCGGTAAAAGAAAGGCGCTCGCGCACTTCAACCGGCGCCGTCCGGTGATTGACCCCCACAACAAGTACCAGCATTATTTAAAACCCGCTCCTTTGCCTCTTTCCAGAGCCCCTTTTGCATCAACTCCAGGACCTCCCCGTCGAGCAGCCGGCTGAAAAGCGCCTGCCGGGCGCGCAAGTCCTTTATCTCCCGCCTTGCCTTTTCCCGGATCCGGCCGAGCAAACCGGCAAGCTCCCCGTATTCGGGCCCGTACCTTTTGGCCAGTTCCTCGCGGATTTTCCTGGCCAGCAGGGGGCTTTTCCCCCCGGTAGAAACAGCTATTTGAAAGGAGTCCCGCGTTACCACGGCCGGCACGTAGAAATTACCCAGTTCCGGGTTATCCACAACGTTTACCAGCAGATTGCGCTCGCGGCAGTCCTGCGCCAGCCGCCGGTTCGTCTCGGGGCAGCTGGTCGCCCCGATGGCCAGAAACACTCCCGCCAGGTCGGCGCAAGCGTACTCCCCCTGCCGGTAGGCAACCAGGCCCGCCGCGATTAAACGCCGCAGGCGGGGGGTAACCTCCTTGCTCACCAGTTTTACTTTCGCCCCGCTTTTCAACAAAGAAGAAACCTTGCGCTCGGCCACCGCTCCCCCGCCGACCACCAGGCAGACCTGGTTTTCCAGCTTCAGGGCAACCGGATAACACCGGGCCGCAAGTCTTTCAGCCTTAAGGCTTTTGATTTCTCCCGCAAGCATCTCCTCTTCGTTTCTTCGCATATCCGGGCACATCTTCGTCCATATCTTCATTGATTTCTTCAATTCCTTCGCGCCTGTCTTCATTAATTTAATTTCCGTTAATATTTCCGCGCGTGGATGTAGTCGGCGACCAGCTCCAGCGTTCTTTTCACCGGTTTGGCGGGCAAAACAGCCAGCGCCCGCTTGGCGCGGGCGATAAACCGCTGCCCGACCCGGGCGGCAAAAGCCACGCCGCCGCATTCCTTGATCAATTCAATGGCTTCGGCAACGCCGTCCCGGCTTTGTTCCCGCGCGGAAATCAGAGCGTACAGCTGCTCCTTTTTGGGGCTGTGGGCCAGGGCGTAAATTGCCGGCAAAGTGAGAATGCCCTGGCGCAGGTCGCTTCCCACGGGCTTGCCCAGCAATTCCTGATCGGCCACCAGATCCAGAATGTCGTCGGTAATTTGAAAAGCCATGCCCAGGTTGTAGCCGTAGCGGCGCAAAGGCTCGTATATGGCTGCCGGCGCCCCGCAGGCGAGCGCACCCAGCTGACAGCTGGCGGAAATCAGCAGGGCCGTTTTGCGTTTAATTCGAAAGAAATAATCTTTTATCGTTTGGCCGAAATCGTAACAGGTAACAATTTGCAGCATTTCCCCCTCGCACATCTTTACGCTGATGTCGGCCAGCACCCTGCTCATTAACGGTTCTTCGTAGCGAGAAAGCAGGATCAGGGACCTGGCAAACAAGTAATCGCCGATGTGCGTGGAGACCTTGTTTCCCCATAAGGCCTTGACGGTGTCCACGCCCCGGCGTTTCACAGCCCCGTCCACCACGTCATCGTGGACCAGCGTGGCCATGTGAATTAATTCCAGGGCCATGGCCACGGGCAGGACGCGCTCGAAGGAATAATCGGCGTACCGGCCTCCCAGCAGGCTGAAGGCGGGGCGCAGCCTTTTCCCGCCGGCGTTCAAGAGATGGGTGGCGGTTTCGGTAATGAACGGGTCCGGGGCCTGCAAAAAGCTTCTTAACTCCTGTTCCACAACCCTAAGCTCGTCCTTTATCTCGCCGAAAAGCTCCTGCATTCTCCCCGCCCCGTCTTCATCAAAGCGTTTTCCCGGATAGCCCCCAAGCCATTTATACACCGGCGATTCCCGCCCGGATGGCCGGTTAATCTTGAGGAATATTTCGCTCCAGACACTAAAAAATCCTCCCCCCGGAGGGGAAGAATCTTATCTAAATGCAACCTTCCTTAAGCTTATTACATTTTCGCCGGAAAATCAATGGCAGCAGATGGTTTTTGCGAGGTTGCCAAACTTTTCGGAATGATATAACATAACTTTTAAAAGTTTGCCGGCGGGGAGGTTATTCTACAATCATGCGCCATTTCCTTTCCTGGGCGGATATGCAGGTAGGGGACACGGTCACTTTTTACCGCACCTTTACGGACGGAGACGTCGCCAATTTCATCGGCGTTACGGGAGACTTCAACCCCATTCACGTAGATCCCCAGGCCGCCGCCCTTTGCGGCTTCCGCGAACGCGTCGTGCCGGGGCTGCTTACCGGCAGCATGATCACCCACGCCGGGGGGACCCTGCTTCCCGAGCCCTACCCGGCCACCAGGATGTCCTTTAAGTTTCTGGCCCCGGTATATATCGGGGAAACCATCTGCGCCCGGGTCACCGTTGCCGAAAAGGATCCGCAAAAAAACAGGCTGACCCTCCGGATGACCTGCACCAACCAGCAGGGCCAGGTGGTTTTGGAAGGAGAAGTATCCGGAAAGATTTTCCCCATCGCGCACCGGCGGGAAAACAATAATGCGTAGGGCTATACGTAACGCCGTGCGGACCGCCTATCACCCAAACCTCTGGAAAATACCTTGCGGGAAAATACACTCGCACTTGCAGGGCGGTTTTCGGAATTATTGATTAGCCGCGGGCAAAGTGCTATAATAACCTGTGGGTTCATTCCCGGGCGTTCTTTTTGATGGGCTCTTCCTTGCAGGTTGTTCTTTGGGAGTGGATGGGGCCTGGTGGCCCTCCTGGTCTTCAAAACCAGTCGCGGGGCGGCGCTCCCGTCCCTGGTGAGTTCGATTCTCACACACTCCCGCCAACATTAAAAAAATCCGGCACCAGGTTTTCCCCGGCGGCCGGACCCCCCAAAACCAAAAAGCTAACCGCATATGTATCCAGTACATATTGCTCTTTTTGTGCCTAACCAGAATTATTTTCCATAGTGTTTTTTCTCATAAGCAATCTAAATGAAAAAACCCGCAACAAGGAGCGGGCTTCAAGGTAAAACCGGGACACCAAACCCGGGTTCAGTTCGCCTTTCGTTCAGCATTGTCAAGCGCCGTAAGAAATTCCTCCAGGCTTCTCACCTTCACCGCCCGGCGGTGAAGCATTTTTAAGGTAGCCATATCCTGAATTGCCCGGAGCCTGTTTTCCAGATCTCCAGGGTAGCACCCGGTAGTTTCTTCCAATACCTCCAGAATAGCTTCAATTTGAGTTTTAAATGCTCCCTGGTCAATCCACTTCTCCCGGATGCCGTCAAACAGCGGAGATGCTTCCATCTTGCTCACCTCGATAATTTTTAAAATTAACTCTTTCGCAAAACGAAGAGACGACAACAACGCCAGTCCAAGATACAGGTCCGGCCGCCAGGCGGCCGGGGCTTCCTCGATCCGCCGGGAGCACTTTTTTAACACCTCTTCCGGCGGCTCCTCGTGCCGCATGAGCGGCACCAGGGGGATCAGGCCCACCGGGCAGCGCCTCAAGTAATCCCGCCCGGGAAAATCGGCTAAATCGATCGGGCGGTAACGAAAGGTGACGACAGTAAGGTCGAGACAGTCGAAGGTATATACGCCATCTGCACGTTGGCACCCAGTGAGGTTAACCACTACCGGGTAGACCGGCCGGCCGTACTCCCGGTGCTGCATGGCGGTATACTCCAGCAACCGCCGGGGCATTTCGTGATCGGGCCGGATCTGCATCTCCACGGCCATAAGGTATTCGTAGCCGTCTTCTTTGACTTGAAAAAGGATGTCCGATTCCCGTTTGGTGGCTACCGCTTCCTTTTCCGCGCGCCGGACTTCCTGGACTGGAATACCACGAACCAGTTCCACAAAGTGGGCCGGGAAGCGTTCGGCGAGGGCCTTTAAAACCAGATCATATTCCTGGGCCACTATCACCACAACTTTCTTATGACTTGCTTTAAGTTTACCTGATTTAAGAATATTTTTCAATAGAAACGGATAACTTCTGCAGGTATCCATGGGGCAACCTGCCATTCGCGGCATGCGCATTACGGTGTCTTTCATTTTAAAACTTTTGGCTTCCGGCATGAGCAACCATTCTGGATTTACAGAACAAAAAGTTAGGGTGCGGCTACTTCCAATTTCCGAAATACCACAATGAAGTCAACTAATAAAGTCCGAAGCAATGCCCAAATAAGGCATTTAAGCTTACCGGGATTGGCCAAAATTCTCTTCGGCTGTTTGCTTTTGCTTCTCGCCGCCGCCGGCTGCGCAGGGCCGTCCGCACCGGCAAAACATTGATCTCATCTTGCCCCCAGCGGAGGTGACGGTCTGGGTGGCTTCGTCCCAGTTCACCTTGGCGCCCAGGGCCTGGGCTACCCAGCGGAACGGCAGCATGGTGCGGCCGTTGGAGAGTTCAGCTCATCAGCAAGGAATTTCAGTGGAGGCTCTCCCTAAGGGGGTAAATGACATCGGCCTTTAAAGCCTGAGCAGCAAAAGTCAGCGCTGCGTAATCTATTTATTATTTTCCGGCACCTCTTTAAAAAGGACGGACTAACATACGGAACCCTACCCGACCTTCTCTGGAAGTTTTAGGAGCCCCGGAAACCCCTGAATATCAAGGCTTTGATATAGACATAAGAAGGGAAGAATGATGTGATTTGGTAATTTTAATTTCGGGCCGCCAGCAACTTCTTTAAATCGTCAATACCGGCGAGATCAAACAGGGCCTCGCCGATTTTTTCGATTTCTTCACTGTTTAACGCCCTGATTTTCGTCTCTACTTCAGCAGGTAATTCCCCAAAACGTTTTTTAATCATCTTGAGGAGCAGGTTCACCTGCCCGGCAGTGATGCCCTGCGCGATTCCCTCTGCTCGCCCCTTTTCGTGCCAGCTGGTGGTAATTTGCATAATTCCTTCGACCTCCCTTTGATCCCTTTTACCCAGTTCCCGGTAAAACTCTTCTTCTTCCTGCCGGCTCAATTTCAGGTAAGTCTCAAAAAAGCCGCCGATCAGCTCGGTACGCGCCGGGTCCAGCTTTAAGCGGGCCAGCATGCGCATGAATTCCAGCTTTACCTGCACTTTTTCTTCCTGGCGGAAGCCCATTTTGCTCAACAGGGCCGCAGCCACGGGGTTATCGCTGACCAGGTAGTCCCGCCAGGACAGTTTCTTTAGCTCCAGCCTGGCATAGCGGAAGCGCAACACGTCTAAAAAGGTGAAGCCGAGCGCGAAGCTGTCCGGCTCGTCGCGAACCTGATCGTAGCTGAACACGGCAACGGGCAGTATTTTTCGCCGGTACTTTTCGTACAACCGG
>JBFMBG010000085.1:0-12766 GCA_040755215.1 Bacillota bacterium
CCGGTTTCCCGGGGCAAGCCGCCTTCCCATTCCTTAGCGCACCTTCCCGCCGCCGTTTTGGATTTTCTGGATGAGTTGCTCTGCCTTCTCCTGGGTAAGCTTACCATCCTTTACCGCCTGCTGGACGGCCTGAATCCTGGCCTCCTGCATTTTTTGGCGCAGCTGATCCATGGACATGCCTTGCTGCCCGGCGATATCCGAAATCTTCTTCCCTTCTTTTAATTGGGCCTTTAATTCGTCTGCGCTCAGACCCAGGATCTGGGCCAGCAGCTCAAGGTTTTTTCCTTTGGCCCGCCACCCTTTTCTTCCCTCGCCGGCTTCCGGCCATCCTTTCCGGATAAAACCAAAGAAACCGGGACCGTTCTGCAGCCGGGCCTTAATTTTCTCCGCCTGTTCCGGGGTTATTTTCCCCTGCTGGGCCGCCTCGTCAACCATCTGCTGCGTGGTCTGCCGGATGGCTTCCTGGAGCCGCTCCTGGTCCACACCCAGGTTGGCCGCCAGTTTACCGAGGAAGGTCTGCCAAAGAACCGGGGGGCCGCTTTGGTTTTGCTTATCCGGACTTTGCCGCTCCCCGGTTTGGGCCAGGGCAATCCCTGCAAAAAGCGTTACCAGGGCAAAAGCAATCAGAGTAAACAGGGCAATTTTTTTCTTCAGCATATCCATCCTCCTTACCATCAAGAACTTTTTAACTGCCTGATTTTAAAACAAAGCTATTCCCTGCAAAAAGGGGAAACTGCCAGTCTAAATTACGCTGGTTGCATTATCTACCTCCTTTCGGACGTTTCCCCGGGGTTTTCCCCACAACTTTTAACTGACCGGTCAACATTCATTATAGCAGGAGTTTGTGGCCAATCTGTGAACAAAGTATAGAAAATTTCCGAACAATTAATTCACCATTTATTCGTAACTTGTTCACAAAATTGTCACAAATACCTGGTATAATTTTTATATTCGCGGCATCAGGTAAAAAAGCAAAGGTCAGAAAGGTGCGCGGCAAACGTGGAGACCATTCTGGTGGTGGAAGACGAAGAACCCGTGCGGGATCTGGTCAGCATGTACCTGAAAAAGGAAGGTTTCCGGGTGGAAACGGCTGAAGACGGCGAAAAGGCGCTGACCATGGCGCGCTCTTTCGCCCCTGACCTGATCTTGCTCGATCTCATGCTCCCCGGGCTGGACGGCTGGACCGTCTGTAAGGAAATCAGGAAAACCACCTCCGTTCCCATTATTATGCTTACCGCCAGGGGGGAGGAGTTTGACCGGGTGCTGGGGCTGGAACTGGGCGCCGACGATTACATTACCAAGCCCTTTTCCCCCCGGGAAATGGTGGCCAGGGTCAAGGCCGTGCTGCGCCGGGCGAAGCAAACCGGCGAACAGAATACGGTGTTGAGTTACCCGGGCCTGCTGATCGATCATTCCGCCAGCCGGGTGGAGGCGGGGGGGCGGGAAATTCAACTTACGCCGAAAGAATTTGAACTGTTGTGGTTTTTAGCCTCCCACCCCCGGCGCGTCTACTCGCGCGAACAACTGCTGGAAAACGTTTGGGGCTACGCCTACCCCGGCGACCCCCGGACGGTGGACACGCACGTCAAGCGCCTGCGCGAAAAGTTAAAAAATCCCGGCGCCAAAAACTATATCGTTACCGTCTGGGGAAAAGGCTACCGGTTCGAGGTGGCGGAATGAATGGGCAAAAGTTTATTCGGCAGGCTTTTCCTTTCCTACATGGGCATTATCCTCCTTACTCTGGCGGTGATCAGCCTGGTTTTATCCGCCCTTTTCAACAGCTTCTATTACGCCAGCAAAGAAAAGGAGCTCGTCAGTCAGGGCCAGGAGCTTGCCGGCCTGTTGGGCGCCTCCCTGGCAGAACAAAAAAACAGGGAAGCGGTTGATTTTATATTAAGCGCTTTGCGTTCCCACCGGAACACCCGGATTCTCGTGATTGACCGGGAAGGGCTGAACCTCGCCGGGAACCAGGGCCTATCCCCCTACCCCGGACTGCGCCTGGAGCCGGCCGAAAGCCGGGGTCTTTTGCAGGGGCAGGTAATCACCTGGCAAAGGCATAACCCCCGGCTGAACCAGACCATTCTGACGGCGGCGGTGCCTTTTTCGGTGCGGGAGCAGGTTGCCGGCGCCGTTTTGCTTTCCACCCCCGTCGCCGACATCCGGGAAACCATCGCGGCCGTGCGCCGGTTAATTCTGTATGCGGCCGGGGCGGCCATTTTTCTGGCGCTTATTCCGGGGTATCTCCTCTCTCGTTCCATCTCCCGCCCCATCAGGCAGATGAGCGCGCTTACCCTGGAAATGGCCCGGGGCAACTTTCGCCAGCAGGTGCCGGTTACCTCCCGGGACGAAGTCGGTCAACTGGCCGAAAACTTCAACCACCTGGCCGTAAAGCTGGAGCAAACGGTGAGCACCCTCCTCCAGGAAAAAACGAAGAACGAAAACATCCTGGTGAACCTGGCCGAAGGAGTCGTTGCCACCGACCGGCAGGGCCGGGTGATTTTGCTCAATCCCGGGGCCGAACGCGTCCTGGAGCTGAAACAGGAGGAGGTTCTCCACCAGCCTCTGCAGGAGATCCAAAGCTGCCCATCCCTGGGCGCCCTTTTTGCAGAAGTGATGGCGTCAGGCGAACAACGCTGGGGCGAATTTACCCTGGCCGGCGGGAAAATCGTTTTGCTGGCCCGGGTGGCGCCTCTTTTGGAAGAAGAAAAAGGGATTTACGGGGCGGTAGGGGTCCTTCAGGACATCACCGGGTTTAAAAAATTAGAACAGCTCCGCCGCGATTTTATTGCCGACGTTTCCCACGAGCTGCGCACCCCCCTTACTTCCATCCAGGGGTTCAGCGAAGCACTTCTTGACGGAATGGCCGGCGACAAACCGGTTCAGGAAGAGTATTTAAAAGTAATTCACCGCGAAAGCCTGCGCTTGAACCGCCTGATCAACGAACTGCTGGACCTGGCCCGGCTGGAAGGGGGAAAAACCAGCTGGGAACTCAACCCGATCGAGGTGCCCGATTTATTTGCCGGGGTTTTATTTAAACTAAAACCGCAACTGGCCGAAAAACAAATCCGGGTGGAGCAGGAAATCGCCCCCGACGTTCCCGTGGTCCCGGGGAACGAGGAGCGCATCGAACAGGTATTGAGCAACCTCCTGGAAAACGCCGTGCGCTTTTCTCCTCCGGGCGGGGTAATTAAAATGCAGGCCGTTTTTTGTGGAAACGAAGTAAAAATCAGCGTCAGCGACCAGGGGCCGGGCATTCCGGAAGAAGATCTCCCCTTTATCTGGGAGCGTTTTTACCGGGTGGAAAAATCCCGCTCCCGCGCCCTGGGCGGAACCGGCCTGGGCCTGGCCATCGTGAAGCAAATCGTGGAAAATCACGGCGGGAAGGTGGCCGTGAGCAGCCGGGAAGGAGCAGGTTCCACCTTCAGCTTTACTCTGCCGCTGGCACCGGCGTAAAACTATTTTTTTTCCAAAGGAGTTTTTCATGACGAACCTGCGTTCTCTCCATAAAGCATGAAAATCTATTTTAGCTGAGAGGTATAAAGGCACAGTGGCATAGAAATAAAGGTAGAGAAGACGGGAGTATTTTACTTTGTGCCTTTGTGCCTGGAAAACTTTGTGCCTGACATTTTCTGAGGGAGTGATCGCCATCCAAAAACCGCATTTTTTTACCAAACCACGCAACTACATCGTGTTGGGAGTAATTCTCCTCTTGCTCCTGGCTTTCGGCGGGTGGCTCTGGCAGCGGAAAAGCGCCCCGGGGAAAGGCGATTTTTACAGCGTTCCGGCGGCGGCCGGCAACCTGGCGGCGACCATCTCCGCCAGCGGTATGATCGAACCGGTGCAAAGTCTGAACCTATCCTTCAAGAATCCCGGCACAGTTAAAGCGGTGGCCGTGGAACAGGGGCAGGAAGTAAAAGAGGGGCAGCTTCTGCTGGCCCAAGATGACCGCGACCAGCAGGCGCAGGTAGCCTCCGCCCGGGCCAGCCTGCGCAGCGCCCGGGCCCGCCTGAGGGAACTGCAGAACGGAAGCCTTCCGGAAGAAATCGCGCAGACAAAGGCCGAGGAAGAAAGCGCCCGCGTAGCGAAAGATACCGCCTTCAAGCAACTGAAACGTATTCAAGCGCTGTTTGAACAGGGCGCAGCCACGGAAAAGGACCTGGATGATGCCCAAAACAATTACGCAGGGGCGCTGGCGCGCTGGGAGCAGGCGCAGAACCGCTTAAAGTTAATGGAAGCGGGAACCCGCCCGGAGCAAATCGAGCAGGCAAAAGCCGCGGTTGACTCAGCCGAAGCGCAACTTGCCCAGGCGGAAAGCAACCTGGAGGCCACGCGTCTTTTCGCCCCCTTCGACGGCATCGTGGCCGAAGTAAACGTCACCGCCGGCCAGCGGGTGACCGGTGTGACGGTAAGCGGGACGGATAACAGCGCCCGCCCGCTCATCAGCGTGGTCAGCCAAAAACTGCGGGTGCGCGCCCAGGTGAACGAAGCCGACATCGGCCAGGTGGCCCCCGGCCAGCAGGCCACTTTTGTCGTTAACGCTTTTCCGGAGCGAAAGTTTTCCGCCCGGGTAACGGCGGTGGCTCCCCAGGCAATCACTGTGTCTAACGTTCAACTTTATGATGTGCTGCTGGATATCGAAGGTGATTCCTCCGGCCTGAAGGCGGGCATGCCCTGCAACGTGGAAATCGTTAAAGCCACGCGGAGCAACGTGCTTACCGTACCCCGGCAGGCCTTGAGCTTTGCCCGCAGCTACGCCGCGGCGCAAAACCTTCGTTTGCCTGCGGAAGCGCCGTCCGGCCCGGCGCAAAACCGGGGCGCGGTGCTCGTCCTGAAAAACGGTCAGGTAGAGCTGCGGCCCGTTGAACTGGGCATCAGCAATAACCAACTGGTAGAGGTAACCGCCGGCCTGACCCCGGGCGAACAGGTGGTTACCGGGCAAAAAAGCGCCGGGGCAGGAGGAAGCCCGGCCAGATCGCCCTTTATGCCCGTCGGTCCGCAGAGAGGAGCCGGTCGGCGGTGAAACCGGTCGTAGAATTAACTGCGCTGACGAAAACCTTTTTTCTGGGGGGGCAGCCGGTTCCTGTCTTAAAAGGGCTTGATTTAACGGTGCCGGCCGGGGAAATGGTGGCCATCATGGGCGCCTCGGGTTCCGGCAAGAGCACCCTTTTGCACATCGTCGGCTGCCTTGACCGGCCCACCGCCGGTACTTATCGTTTGGAGGGAACAAACGTTGACGTGCTTTCCAAAAAAGAAATGGCCGGCCTGCGCAACCGCAAAATTGGTTTCGTTTTTCAGCAGTTTAACCTCCTGGCGCGGGCCACCGCCCTGCAAAACGTGGAGCTGCCCCTGCTTTACGCCGGCGTTCCCCCGGCGGAACGGAAAACGAGGGCCCTCGCCCTATTGAACCGAATGGGCCTGGCCGGTTTCGAGCGTCACCGGCCGACGCAGCTTTCCGGCGGTCAGCAACAGCGCGTGGCCGTCGCCAGGGCGTTGGTGAACCGCCCGGTGCTTCTTTTGGCCGATGAACCCACCGGTCAGCTGGACAGCCGGACCGGATTAGAAGTCCTGGCTCTCTTTCAGGAATTGCACACAGAAACAGGCATCACCATTGTCATGGTCACCCACGATGCCGGGATAGCCGCTTTTTGCGAACGGGTCGTTTACCTGCGGGACGGCCTGATCATCAGGGAAGAAAAGGTGCCCAACCCGCGGAACGCCCGCGATGAATTAAGAACGGGGTCTATTTTCGAGATAGAAGGGTTTAGGAGATGCAATTAAAAACAAACATCGGCTTCCGGGCTATGTTCGGAGAGGCTCTGCTGGCGTTGCAGGCAAATAAGGCGCGCTCCCTGCTCACCGTCCTGGGGATTGTCATCGGGGTCGCGGCGGTAATTATCATGATCAGCCTGGGGCAAGGGGCTTCCCGAAGTATTACGGCGCAGATGCAAAGGATGGGCAGCAACCTTTTGCTGGTCTTTCCCGGCGCCGCCGGGGCCCAGGTCAGGGGGGCCGCCGGAGCAGTGAACACCCTCAAGGCAGAAGACGCCCGGGCCATCGCGCGCCTGCCGGGGGTGGCCAGGACAGCGCCGGAAATCAGCACCGGGGCGACCGCCTCCTGGGGCAGTCAGACCTGGGTAACCAGCGTAACGGGGACTACCCCGGAACTGCCCCTGATCTTAAACCGGGAGATAGAAAGCGGCCGCTTCTTTGACGAACAGGATCTGCGGGGGATGACGAACGTAGCCGTCCTCGGAAAAAGCGTGGTCGAAAACCTTTTTCCCCTTGGGGTCGACCCGGTGGGCCAGACCATCCGCCTGAATAAAATCGCCTTTACGGTCGTCGGCGTGCTTTCTCCGACGGGCGCTTCCCTTATGGGCAGGGATGCCGACGACATTATTTACATCCCTTTAGGCACCGCTCAGGTTCGCCTGTTGGGGGTGGATTACGTCCGCACCATCAACGTCCAGGCGCAAACCCCCGCCGACCTTGAGCGTCTGCCGGAGCTGATCACCGGTTTGCTGCGGGAGCGCCACCGTCTGCCGCCGCATGCGGAAAACGACTTCACCATCCGCAACCTGACCGCTGTCTTAGAGGCCGCCCAGACGGCCGCCGGCGTAATGACCACTCTTTTAGCCGGAGTAGCCGCCGTTTCCCTGCTGGTCGGGGGGATCGGGATCATGAACATCATGCTGGTTTCGGTCACCGAACGGACCAGGGAGATCGGCATCCGCATGTCCGTCGGGGCGACGGAACAGGCCATTCTCCTTCAGTTTTTAACCGAAGCGGTGGTCTTAAGCCTGACCGGCGGAGCAATCGGGATTATCAGCGGGGTAGCGGGCAGCTGCCTGATTTCCGCCCTGGTTGGATGGCCCACCGCCGTATCGATCGGGTCCATTTTGCTGGCGGTGCTCTTTGCCGCCTCCGTCGGAATCTTTTTCGGCTATTACCCCGCCCGCCGGGCGGCGGCGCTCAATCCCGTGGAAGCGCTCCGGTACGAATAGAGGGAGGAGATTTTTTCTTTCCCCCCAGAAAGAACACCAGCGGCAGGGCCAGGACCACCATGGCGGTGCTGACCACGAAGGTGTCGCCGATGGCGCTGGCCATGGCCTGGCGCCGGGCGGCCACGCTGATCAGGGCCAGGGCGGCGTCCCCGGGGAGGCCCAAAGCCAGCTCGACCTGCGCCAGGGCCAAAGAGGCTACCGGGGAGTTCAGGGAAAAGCTTTCCCGGAGGCGTTCGAAATGAAAAATCTGGCTGTTGGTCATGACGTAGGTGAGAAAGGCAATGCCCAGGGAAGCCGAGACCTGGCGCACCAGGTTATTGTACGAGGAGCCCCGCCCGGAAAGATGAAGCGGGAGGGCATCCATCCCCGCGGTGCCTATGGGCATCATGGCCAGCCCCATACCCGCCGACCGGATAACCAGCATCATTTGCAGCCAATGGTAAGAAGTGTCCAGATTCAGTTTACGCAGTTCCCAGGTGGCGCAGCCCACGATCAAAAGCCCCGCCAGAGCCAGCGGACGCGCCCCTACCCGGTCGTAGAGGCGGCCGCTGACGGGCATTAAAAGGCCGCTGGTGAGGGCGGCGGGCATCATGAGCAGGCCCGTCTGCACGGCGGTGTAGCCTAAAAGATTCTGTAAAAAAACAGGTACCAGAAAGAGGCCCCCGAAAAGACCGATGGTGATAATGGCCGTAACAAACAGGCTGGCGGCAAAAACGGAATTGGCCAGCAGCCGCACGTCCAGCATGGGCTGCTCCTCCCCCAGTTCCCACAGCACAAACATGAGCAAGAGAAAAAAGGAAAGGACAAACAGAGTGACGATATACTGGGAGGCCCAGCCTTTGTCCTGACCTTCGCTCAAGGCCAAAAGCAGGGCAAAGCAACCTGAGCTCACGAAAAGGCAACCCACCAGGTCGAACCTGGATTTAATCAGCTGCGTCTCCTGTAAAAAAGCAGCCGCCAGGAACATGCCCAGGAATCCTACCGGGATATTGATGAGAAAAATCATATGCCAGGAAAGATAGTCCACCAGATACCCGCCCAGGGTGGGGCCGATGGTGGGGGCCATCATGGCCGAGATCCCCCACACCCCCATGGCCAGACCGGTCTTGTCCCGGGGCACGATCCGGAAAATCATGCCCATGCTTACGGGGATGAGCATGCCGCCTCCGACGGCCTGGATCACCCGGGCCGCGATGAGAGAAGAATTGCTCCAGGCCAGGGCGCAGAGAAGCGAGCCCAAGGTAAAAGAGCCCAGGGAAAGGATGTACATGCGCCGGTAGCCAAAGACGTCCCCCAGGTAACCGCTGACGGGAATAACCACCCCCGAAGTTAACAGGTAGGCCGTGAGGACCCACTGGATCTTATCCGTACTTACCCCGAAAATAGCCATCAGCCTGGGCACGGCCACGTTGACGATGCTGCCGTCCAGGATGGCCATAAAGGAACCGATTACCAGGACCAAAAGCTGGCGCCAGGGAAAAGGCGCTTTTTCAGCCAGCCCCGCTTCTTTTCTTGGCAACGCCCGCACCTCACTTCACGTGGATTCGCACGGAGGCGTTGGTACCCACTTCCACGTACCCCTGGGGACCCTCGTCAAAGACAATTTTCACCGGCACCCGCTGCACCACCTTGGTAAAGGTGCTCCCGCTGCCGGCAGGCAAGAGGGAAAAAGTAGAAAGGGAAGCCCTCCCGATTCTTTCTACGCGGCCCGAAAGTTTCTTTCCCGGTAACGCGTCTAAAGAAATATCCACCTTCTGGCCCACCCGCACCCGGCGCAGCTTATTTTCCTCAATGTTGGCCGTGACGTAGAATTCCCGCGGGTTGATCACCATGAGAATCGGCTGGCCCGGCGCGGCCATTTCCCCGGGATGGGCCAACCTTTTCACCACCAGGCCGTCCACAGGAGACCTTACCAGCACCAGGTCCGGGTTGGCCGAAGGGGACAGGGTAGTGTCGTCCAGGCGGGCGACCACCTCGCCCGCCCGGACTGCTTGCCCCTCTTCCACGGGGATGGCCAGGATCTCGCCGGACACCCGGGGACTGACCCGGTAGATGTCAGCGTCTACCCTGGCGTCTTCGGTGGCAACATAAAAGGTATTCATATACCAGTAGAAAAAGCTCACCGCACCCAGCGAAAGGACCATGAGCGCGGCCACAAGCAGGACAATTTTCTTGTTTTTCATCCGTTAACTCCTCCAAACAGGTTTCTTTTCAACGTTTCCGACCTCTCCCCAGCGGGCGGTTTTGCCCTGCAAAGCTTGTCTCGCCACCCAAAACCCGGCGCGGAAAACTCTCCCCCAACCGGGGAGGGCTAAAAAGCTACTTTTGTGCTCCAGCGTTTAAGCTCACTTCGGCAAACATACCGGCAGACGCAGGTCTACCGCATTGCCCCGCCCGTCCTCCAGGGTGTTGACCACCGTGCCGCCGCCGACAACCCCGGCCAGGGTGGCCGGCTGGAGAGCGGAAAGCCCTTGCCGGGCGGCTCTTTCACGGTCAAAGAGCAGCCGGAGCTCGGGGCGGCCGGCCTCTATGCTGCTCCTGGCGGGTCCTGGATAACAGGGGGTGACCGGGCCCGACAAACTTAAAGTCAATAAATGTTAAATTAATTAACTATTTAACATTAATAGTTTATCCTTTCCGGTCGGCAGCCGTCAAGATGAAAAATTAGCCCGGCATGGCCGACGGAAACATTCGTTCAAAGCTCCCTTGTCTTTCAAAAAATTGCAAATACCCGAATAATTACATGGGCAATGAGGAATCCTAAGAACGGGAGGGTTTCCACTATGATCAGCCTCTTTAAGCTCATCAACCAGAATAAACCGAAGTTAAGAGAGCTTGACCCGACGACGGCCCAAAGAATTAAAGAAGGTGCTTTTGTCGTAAAAATAATCAGCGAAACCGAGGTGGCCGCCCGGAAGTGCAATTTTTACGCGGGCAACTGCACCGACCAGGAAATTGCCAACTATTTCCGGGAAGAAGCAGGCAGGTTGCAGAAAGCCAAGCTTCTCTTTCAAGAGTACTACGAGGCCATGACCAAGGAGTGAACTAATATGAAATATACGGATATGGATATGCTCCAGGATTACGAAAAAGACGCCCGGATGGCCTGTCTGTCTTTTGCGTTGATCCAGACGGAAATCATTGATAACACGCTGCGCCGGATGTTTGCCAGAGCTGCCGACGAAGCAGCCGTTTCGCAGCAAAAGGCAATGAACCTGATCCTGTCGCGGGGAGACCGGGCGTAGGCCAAATAAGAAACAACCAACCCACTGCCTTGTGCCGTGGGATAAAAAAGGCATCGCCCGTCAGGGCGATTAAAAATGACCAGAAAACCCGTTTTTGCGATACAATTGAACTATGGAAGGAAAAACAAACCACTGCATATACAACATCAATTCACATTGTGTTCTGTGCAAAATACCGTCATAAGGTAATCACCGGCAAAATAGAAGACGCGGGGAACCGGTTTTTATCACAAAAATAGCCAGGGGACTACGGCGTCTGGATAAAATAGCCTCAAGAACTCATGGCTATTCTTCAAGAGCAGGTTGGTTCCAACATTTTTAATTGTTCCTCCCGGTAGCGATTCAACGCCTCCCGAACGGTCCCGCATATTCCGATACAATAAACGTCTATACCCATGGCCTGCAACGCCACCTGTGCGTTGGGTCCAACGCGCCCGGTCACCACGCAGATCACTTTCCGGTCGGCCAGCTCCCGGGCAACTTGTTTTCCGGACCTTCCTTCCGGGGTCAGCCTCGGGTTTGGTACAAATTCCCACTGTTCTGTTTGCATATCCCAAATGACGAAGTAATTACACCGGCTAAAACGGGGTTCTACCTGCACCTCCGGGGTTTTCCCTGTGGCGGTAACGGCTACTCTCATCCTTCATCCCCCCTTAACGAACCTTTGTTCATAACTATTTTATTCCTCTTATGAAAATATGTCAATAATTAAACTGAATTTTGTTAAAAACATCACAGGTTATGAAACATATATTGAAATAATGTAAAATAACACATAGTCAGGAGAAATATTTGCTTTATGTTCAAAATATGCCGCTTGAAGAACCGTAACAAACTTTGAAGAGGTTTTAAGAAAAGCAGACCTTGCTTTATAATTAAGTTAGATAAAAAAGAATGGATGTAAGTCGTCGTTGCGGAGGATAATTTCACTTGCGCCGGCTTTTCAACCAGATTGATTTAAACAACGATTTCGCCCAAATGGTCCGGGAAAGAAGCGCCCAACCCATCGAACTGTGCTACCAGTGCCAGAAGTGCGCCGCCGGCTGCCCCATGGGCGAGCTTGGTAAATACGCTCCTCACCAGATTCTTCGCCTGGTGCAATTCGGGAGGAAAGAGCGCGTCCTGAAAAGTTCGGCCATCTGGCTTTGTTTAAGCTGCGAAACCTGCTCCGCCCGTTGCCCGAACCAGATCGGGATTCCCGAAATAATGGATGTTTTGCGGGAAATGGCTTTCCGGGAAGGGATCGTTTCCAAAGAAAAACGTACCCCCATCTTTCATCATCTCTTTTTGAATTCCGTAAAAAAGCGGGGCCGGGTCCACGAAGCAAGCTTGATGTTTGAATACAAGCTAAAAAGCCGCGACCTCTTTTCCGACCTGCTGACCGGGTTAAAAATGTTTCAAAAAGGAAAATTGCCCCTGCTCATTCCGGCCGTGGAAGATAAAAAAGCAATGCACAGGATCTTTACCAGGATAACGGGATTAAAAAACAACAAAGGGGAAAGACACTCGTGAAATTTTTCTATTATCCCGGCTGCTCCCTGGAAGCCACCGCCAAAGAATATAACCATGCGGCAAAGTCGGTTTGCCAGGCCCTGGGAATCGAACTGGCGGAACTTCCGGACTGGAATTGCTGCGGCGCCACTTCCGCCCACAATTTCGATCGTTTCCTGGCCGTTGCCCTTCCCGCCCGGAACATCGCCCTGGCTCAGGAGCAGGGAGGCGACCTGGTCACGCCCTGTTCGGCCTGCTACAGCCGGCTGAAAAAAGCAGATTACCTCCTGCGCACCAACCCGGAACTCCGCGGCGAAATCGAAGCCACCGGAGAGTTTGTGTTTACCGGCAAGACGCAGGTCCACCACTTGTTGGCGGTCGTGGCCGGCGTTTCCGGGAAAAATGGAATTACCCGCCTGGTCAAAAAGCCGTTGAACGGTTTGCAATTAGTCTGCTACTACGGATGCCTTTTGACCCGGCCGCGGGAAACCGCCGCTTTCGACCACCCCGAAAACCCCCTCGCCATGGATCTTTTAATGACCGCTCTGGGCGCGGAAGTAAAGCCGTGGTCCTATAAAACGGAATGTTGTGGAGCCAGCCAGGGGATTATCAACCGTCAATATTCCTCCCGGCTGGTCAACACTATCCTGGAAATGGCTGTTGAAGCAGGTGCGCAGGCCATTGTTACCGCCTGCCCGCTTTGCCAGAGCAACCTGGAAATGAGAAGAAGTCCCGATTTTCAACTCCCGGTTTTTTATTTTTCCGAACTGGCCGCCATCGCCCTGGGGCTGCCGGGGCAAGAATCCTGGCTGAAAAAACACCTCGTTAACCCGCTGCCTTTGCTCAGTGCGCTTTCCCTGGCGGGCTAAAAAATGGATGGGAGCAGGAAGATGACTACATCCAAAACCGGAGCAGTAATGGTCGTCGGCGGCGGCATCGCCGGCATCCAGGCTTCCTTAGACCTGGCCGAAGCGGGGTATTACGTCTACCTGGTGGAGAAATCCCCGGCCATTGGCGGCACCATGCCCA
>JBFMBG010000086.1:0-12407 GCA_040755215.1 Bacillota bacterium
GCTTTCGAAACCTTGACAGGGATCGACTTGATTATTGACGATACCCCCGAGGCGGTAATTTTATCCGGCTTTGACCCCATCCGGCGCGAAATGGCCAAAATTGCCCTGGAAAAGCTGATTGTGGATGGGCGTATTCATCCTGCCAGGATCGAAGAAATGGTCGAAAAAGCTCAGAAAGAAATCGATGTCCAAATACGCGAAGCAGGGGAACAAGCCATGTTTCAAACCGGGGTGCACGGCCTGCACCCGGAACTGGTGAACCTGCTGGGACGTTTAAAATACCGCACAAGTTACGGTCAGAACGTGTTGAAGCATTCCATTGAAGTGGCCCATCTGGCCGGGTTGATGGCTGCGGAGTTGGGAGCGGATGTGCAGCTGGCGAAGCGGGCAGGTTTGTTGCACGACATCGGTAAGGCTGTGGATCACCAGATGGAAGGTCCACACGTTTCGATCGGCATTGAACTGGCCAAAAAATATAAGGAACATCCGGAAATCATTCACGCCATCGCCTCCCATCACGGTGATGAAGATCCCAAAACAATCATTGCGGTTTTAGTGCAGGCGGCGGACGCCATTTCGGCGGCCCGACCCGGAGCCAGGCGGGAAACTTTGGAGGCTTACCTCAAGCGCTTGCAAAAGTTGGAAGAAGTTGCGAATTCTTTTGAAGGCGTCGAGAAGGCATACGCCATTCAGGCGGGGCGCGAGGTCCGGATTATGGTGAAACCGGACAAAGTGGACGACCTGGGCGCAATTCGCCTGGCGCGCGAGATAGCCAAAAAAATTGAAAGCGAACTGGAGTATCCGGGTCAGATCAAGGTAACCATTTTGCGTGAGGTGCGCGTAGTCGACTACGCAAAGTGAAGAACAGACAACAACCCTCATGATTGCGCACCAGGCGGAATGCACAAAAGGATTAGCAATAAAAAATCAAACAGTTCCTCTTTCCCTAAGAGGGGCTGTTTTACTTTTCTGGTAGTAATTTTTAAAAAATTTTTCGCTCTGGACAGGCATTTTAAGCAGGATTATCAGGAATAAAGCCGAACTTTAAAAGGGTAGTCATGTTTGGGTAAAAGGGAAGGTGGAGGCTGTTGCCTGTCCAGTATAAAGGCAAAGAGGATGTCACCAGCAGTGCCGGTCTTTTGATTTCTATTCTGGCGCGTTACCCGGAGGTTGCTACGATCAACTTTGATCCCGCCGGCCGGATTTTAAAGTTTACCTTTATAGCCTCCCGGGTGCTTTTACCTAAGGAGCTTTCGGCAATCAAGAAGAACGTATTGGACAGTATTGAGGTATTTAATTTGCTGGCAAGAAAGAAGACAAAAGTTGGTTCGATTTCCTGCCGGGAATGTGACCACCTGACGATTCTTGAAGTGCAGAGAGACATAGATACATTGGTCTCTGAAGAAATTGCCCTGATCGTGCAATTGTTGCGGAATTTTTTGGGTGAGCACCTGGTTACCGAGGCTAACGAAGCCTTCCTGGAGGATGATATGCTTCTTCAGGAGGAAATTATTGAACATTTACTGGAAAGTTTGAAGGGTACTACTGAGGACAGGTACCTGTTCGCCTTCCGGGAGGAGGACCGGGTGCTGGTTTTTAACAAGTAGTGTAAAAAGAAAATTATACCTGACTTGTTTAAGCCAGCAAAGTGATCAATTTTGCTTTTTCGCATATATAATGAATAATCAGAAAAAATTATAAAGATTTTCATTATCCGGAAGGAATTTTTTACACTATGCAGAATAGCTATTTTAGAAGAAAATTCTGCAGCCAATCACTACTCACGGAGAAGGAGGTTTCATCCATGGAAGTGTTAAAGGTTTCAGCAAAGTCTAAACCAAATTCTGTAGCTGGCGCTCTGGCAGGGGTGCTCAGGGAGCGGGGCTGTGCGGAAATCCAGGCAATTGGCGCCGGCGCCCTGAACCAGGCGGTGAAAGCGGTAGCTATTGCGCGAGGGTTTGTAGCGCCCAGCGGAATTGATTTAATCTGCATACCGGCCTTTACGGACATAATTATTGACGGCGAAGAAAGGACGGCGATTAAGTTAATTGTGGAGCCGCGGTAAGGCGAGTCAGGAGCTTAAAATTTTAGAAAACCTGTTTATCGCCCGTGATAAACAGGTTTTAATTATTTTTGAAATTTTTTTAGGAGGGATTGGTTTGTCGGCCAGCGAACATCTGCATAAAAGCTGTATTATCGTGGATGCCCATTGCGACGTTTTAACGGCTCTGGAGCAGGAAAAGCGCCGCCTGGGCAGACAAAGCGACACCGGCCACGTGGATCTGCCGCGGTTGAGGCAGGGCGGGGTGAAGATTCAGTTTTTTGCTGCCTGCGCTTTGCCGGAACATGCGTCACGGGCACTGGTCAGGGCGCTCACGCTTATCGACCGCTTTTACAGTGAGTTAGAAGAAAATACCCCGGATATAATACCGGTAAAAAACTTTTTAGATATTCAGAATGCCCTTGACCGGGGAAAAATTGCCGCCTTGCTGACAATTGAAGGCGGCGAGGCCTTGAACGGCAGCATAGAGGTTCTCCGCGTGTTTTACCGTTTGGGAGTAAGATGTTTAACCCTGACCTGGAACCACCGCAACGAACTGGGCGACGGGGTTTTCGAGGAGAGAACGAGAGGCGGGCTGACCAGGTTTGGCGTAGAGGTTGTCCGGGAGATGAACCGCCTGAATATGCTGGTGGATGTTTCCCATCTTTCCGAGGCCGGTTTTTGGGACGTTCTGGCGGTGAGCAGCAAGCCGGTGATTGCTTCCCATTCCAATTGCCGTCAGTTGTGCAATCATCCGCGCAACCTTACCGACGAACAAATCAAAGCCCTGGCCGGCGCCGGCGGTGTGGTGGGGATTTGTTTTTACCCTGCCTTTGTTCATGTCAGCGAACCCTCTTTAGAGAAGTTGCTTGATCATATTGACCACGTTGCGGAAGTAGCCGGGATAGATTGCCTCGGGCTGGGTTCGGACTTCGACGGCTTTGCAGGCGCTCTGCGCGGCCTGGAAGATGTCAGCCGGTTGCCCGCCTTGACGGAGGCTTTGTTGCGGCGGGGCTACCGCAGCGAAGAAATAAAAAAAATTTTAGGGGGTAATTTTTTGCGCTTGCTAAAGCATTTGTAAGTGGTATATTTTCCCGTTCAGTTTTCATGGATTGAGCGTTTTTTAGGTTATTTTTTGCGGGGCCGGGTGAGTTAAATGGCGGCAGCGGATCTGCACGTGCATACGAACGCTTCGGACGGTACGGAAACGCCGGCTCAGGTGATTTCCCTGGCCAGGGAAGCCGGGTTGGCGGCGATCGGGATTACCGATCACGATACCCTGGAGGGTTTGGTTCCGGCCATGCTCGCCGGAGGCGAGTTGTCCGTAGAAGTAATTCCGGGAGTGGAACTGAGCACCGAACACGAAGGGGTTGAAATCCATATTCTGGGCTACCTGGTTGATCTGAGCTGCCGGGATTTTCTTGAACACCTGCGTCGATTGCACGCGAACAGAAAAGAACGCTCCTTGAAAATGGTGAAAAAGCTGCAGGAACTCGGTATGGCGATTAGTTTCACCCAGGTTTTAGACGCTGCCGGTAAAGCCGCGATTGGCCGCCCGCATATCGCCAGGGTTTTGGTTGAGGAAGGTTTTGTGGATACCGAGAAGGAAGCCTTTAATAAGTACATCGGCCGTGGGTGTCCCGCTTATGTTCCTCGCTTCAAATATTCGCCTTTCGAGGCGGTGCGGTTAATCCTTCAGGCCGGGGGAGTTCCCGTCCTCGCGCACCCCGGTCTGGCCGGTCGCGATGAGATTATTCCGGGGCTCGCCAAGGCGGGTTTAATGGGGCTGGAAGTATACTACCCGCTGCACGCAAGGGAGCAAATTACCTGTTACCTTGATATTTGCGCCAAATACGGGCTTATTCCTACCGGCGGCTCCGATTACCACGGAGCCGGGCACAAAGAGCACGGGCAACTGGCGGCGGCAACCGTTCCTTACGCAACGGTGCAAAAGTTAAGGAAGGCGCGCTCACGTCTATCTTCTGCCATTCCGGCATATATTAAGAACGAATAGCTCTCCAGGGGTGGTAACGTGAGCGATCACGGGGACTCCCGTTACTGGCAAAAGCGGGCTAAGGAACTGGAAGAAAAGGTTGAGCAGTTGCGGTTAAGCCGCCGGGTATTGATGAATTTGATCGAGAAGCTGGAAAGAGAGCGTTGCAATTCCCTCACCCGCCTGGAAAAAGAAAATCGCAAGCTCCATTCCTTGAATCTTCGCTATGCCCGTTCCCTGCTGCAAAAAAACATCCAGATCCGTGAGCTGGAATCCCGACTGCGGGATTGCGGGAATTGGGAATTAAACGTCGGGAATTGGGAGCAGAGAGAAAAAGACGAAAAATTACCGCAATGAACAGAGCGGATCGTAAAAAGGTGTTTTGGCATTATTTAGGAAAAGGCGCAAGCAGTCTTTTTTTTCTTTTTTTGGTATGCTATAATGGCGCACAGGGGCGATTTTTATGCGGGTTGCGGTTGTCGACGGACAGGGCGGGGGCATTGGGAAGCATATCGTGGAAAAACTGCGGCGTGAGTTTCCCGAAGATTTAGAGATCCTTGCTTTGGGTACCAACGCCCTGGCCACTTCGGTGATGATGCGGGCGGGGGCTAATGAGGGAGCAACGGGGGAAAACGCAATCATTTATAATGCTCCCCGGGTCGACTTGATTACCGGCCCGGTGAGTATTTTAATTCCAAACGCGATGCTGGGTGAATTGACGGCCGGGATGGCTGCTGCTCTTGCCGCCAGCCCGGCAAAAAAAATGCTTTTACCTTTGACTCGCAGCGGCATCGAAATAATCGGTTTGCGCAGCGAACCCCTGCCGCATTTAATCGGTGAACTGGTCCAGCGCATTAAGGAGCTGGCAACGGCCAAAAATTAATCAGCGGCTTGCTTCGAATGTTCCCGGATGACGGCTGGCTGAGGATGAGGTTGCTAAGCAATTGACTGACTTTTAACCAACATTATAATGTACATATTTCCGATAAACTTGTTTTTGAGGAGGGGCTGCTGTTGGGATGCCGGTTGTACCTGGTCAGGCACGGTGAAACAGCCTGGAACTCAGAAATGAAATTTCAGGGGCATAGCAATGTGCCCCTTTCGGAACGGGGCCGAGCCCAGGCCAGGCTTTTAGCCCGACGCCTTGCTAACAATCCAATTACCGCTTTTTACGCCAGCGATCTAAAGCGGGCCTACGAAACGGCCATGATTCTGGCTGAACCCCACGGGTTGCCGGTCGAACTCCTCGACTCCTTACGGGAAATGAACTTTGGCGTATGGGAAGGGTTAACCATGAACGAAATCAAAGAAAGGGGCGGGGAGTTGGCCGGGCGGTGGTGGAGCGATCCTTTGCATACCCGGATCCCCGCAGGGGAAACTTTAAAGGAGCTGGCCTGCCGGGTAAACGAAACGATTAGCCGGATTATCCGGCGTTATCTGAATGGACAGGAGGTTGTGGTGGTCTCTCATGGCGGCCCGATCCGGGCCTTTATTGCCACCATGTTGGGAATGAACCTCAACTTTTACTGGCGGTTGCGGCTTGACAACGCATGTTTAAATATCATTGAGTTTCGGGATGTAGATCAGGGGATTCTGGTCTTGTTCAATGACTGCAGTCATCTGGAATGAATAATCTGGGGGCGCTTTTATGGCCGGGAAATCAGTATTTAGCAGACGCATCACTTCTCTTTTGATCTTTTCCGTGTTCATCTTATTTACCTGGATAGGGCGCCTTTTTTGGGTTCAAATCGTCTGGGGCGGTGAGTTGCGCCAGCAGGCGGCGGAGTTTCGAACCAGGTACCTGATTCTTAACCCGGAGCGGGGAAATATCTATGACCGTAACCATAACGAACTGGTGACCAGCATTCCTGCTTTTTCTGTTTATGCCCGGCCGAATCTGATCAGGGATCCTGCCGGTCTTGCCCGGAAGCTTGCGCCAATTCTGGAAATGAAGGAAGAAGAGATTATTCAACGGGTCAATGTGGACGGGCCCTTCGTCTGGCTGAAGCACAAAATCAGCCCGGAAAACGCGCAACTTTTAAAAAGCCTGGATCTTGCCGGAATTGGCCTGGTGGAAGGAAGCAAGCGGGCGTATCCGCAGGGCGATCTAGCTGCGCATTTACTGGGTTTTGTGGGGGATGACAATCAGGGCATTGCCGGGCTGGAAAAGAGTTATGACCGGGAACTGCGCGGCTCCCCCGGCTACCTTGTCATGGAAAGCGATGCCGTCGGCCAGCCGGTCCCGCAAAACTCTCCGCGGGTTTATTCTTCTTCTCCGGGAAATAACCTGGTCCTGACCATCGATCAGACCATTCAATATTTTGTGGAGAGAGAACTGGACAAAATTATGGGCGACTACCGGCCCGACCGGGCAAATATCGTCGTCATGGATCCACGTACGGGTGAAATTTTGGCCATGGGCAGCCGGCCTTCTTTTTCTCCGGGACAGTGGAATAAGGTAACACAGGAAATATGGGAAGGAAATACGGCCACTTTATATAATTATGAACCCGGTTCAACCCTGAAAATGTTTATTGCTGCCGCTGCCCTGGAAGAAAAAATTGTCGGGGCGCAGGACGTTTTTTATGACCCCGGCTACATTATGGTCAGTGGCCACAAGATATATTGTTGGGATAAAAAAGGCCATCACGAGCAAACTTTTCTTCAGGCAGTGGAAAATTCCTGCAACCCGGTGTTTATCCAGGTTGGTTTCAAGTTAGGGAAAGAGCGGATCTATAAATATTTAAGGGATTTTGGTTTTGGCGCTCCCACCGGAATTGATTTGCCGGGAGAGGAAGCCGGCATTTTAAAGCCGGTGGAGAAGGTTACCGATCTGGATCTGGCTTCTATGTGCATCGGTCAATCCATTTCCGTCACCCCTATACAACTGCTCACCGCGGTGAGCGCCATCGCCAACGGAGGCAACCTGGTGAAACCATACCTGGTAAGGGCGATAGAGGATAGTCAAGGTAAGGTGAAAAGCCAAAAAGAACCGCAAACGGTGCGCCGGGTAATCTCCGGGGAAACTGCCGCCGGGCTTGCCGCAATGTTTGAAAAAGCAGTACTGGAAGGAACCGGCAAAAAAGCCCACGTTGAGGGTTACCGGATTGCGGGAAAAACGGGTACGGCGCAAATTCCCGGACCAGACGGTTATGTTGAAGGAAAGTATGTTGCCTCTTTTGCCGGGTTTGCTCCTGCCGGAAACCCCCGTATCGCCGTGCTGGTAGTAGTTGTGGGTCCCCAGGGGAAAGAATATCACGGGGGGGAGGTGGCTGCTCCTGCTTTTCAGAACCTGGTCAGGGATACCCTGGGCTACCTGGGAATACCTGAAGAGGAAGGCCTGCGCAAAAAAGATCAGGATTTTCGTCCGCCCGTTCCTTCGCCCGCGCAGATTTTGGTTCCCGACGTTACCGGGTTTCCGGCGGCCGATGCCAGCCGGCTTCTGGAAAGCCGGGGGCTGAACCCTCAGTATTCGATAAAAGAGGGTATTGTTCGGGAACAAAAGCCGGCCGCCGGTACTCTGGCGGCCCGGGGGAGTGCGGTGATCTTGAAAATAGCTCCTTTTCATGAGGCAAGGGACATTCCGCAAGATCTCACCATGCCGGATTTAACCGGTCTGTCCGTAAAAAGAGCGGGGGAGGTTTGCGAAGAACTGGGGCTGCAGCCGCAAATCAAGGGCAGCGGCCTGCTTAAAAGGCAGGAACCGCCGCCGGGAGCAAAAATTAAACGGGGGTCCGTGGTAACTCTGGAATTTGCCGAGTAAAGTTTGCTGTTCTGGTAACTCAATTTCATTCTTTATGCCTTTGTGCCTGCTGCGCTAAGCGTCTATGGAATTGACATTTTTTTCGTATACGCGGTGCCGCTTGGTAGGATGACAGGGAAATTTCGCAATGATTTTTTGCATGGCGGCATTGTTTTCGTCCACCTGAGATACCTCGAAGGCCGAATAGCTGCGCTTTTGAAGAATTTCCGCAGTGCTTTTGATGAGCAGCGATTCTAAACCGAGGGTACGAAATTCGGGGACAACTGCTAAAAGGGCCAGCCGCGCGAAATGGTTTTTACGCCCGGCCGGCAGGCACAGCGAAAAGGCCGCCGGCTGTTTTTTAATTGTGATGAGCAGGGCCAGGGAAGGATCACCTTTGTGAAAGCAGTAATTTACCAGGGAACGTGTTTCCCGAGGGGTAAGCGGGATGTAACCCCAATTGTTTGCCATTGCTTCGTTTAAGATAGTGGTAATGATCGGAACGGCCCGCCCGGGCTGAAGCATGTTTAAAACGTGCAAGGCAAGCCCTTTTCTTTGCGCGGCCCGGCCGGCTATTTTTTCCAAAAAGGGGGGAATTGCTTGCTTCAAGGAACAGGAAAAAGAAAGGAGATCGGTCTTTTTACGAAAACCGCGTTCCTCAATTAGCTCCTGGTAATATGGTGGGTTGTATGGGATAAAAGGCGTCGGCGGCTCGTCAAAACCTTCAATGAGGAGGCCGACCTGTTGATTTGTGTTGAAGGTGGCCGGTCCAATAATTCTTTTTACCTTTTGCGCGGCCAGCCAGGCTTCAGCATTGCTCAATAGTTCGCTGGAGACGGCCGGCTTCCCGATTGTTTCGAAGGCCCCAAAAAAGCCCGTATCCGGCTCTTTATAGCGGGGATCAATAATGGCTGCCACCCTTCCCACCGGCTGGCCGTTTCCCAGAGCCAGGAAAAACCTGTACCGGACGTGGGTGAGCGTTTCCAACGGCACGGAGGTGGGGTAATATTGCTCGCAACCGTAAATAGACTTAGGCAGGTTGAGAAATTCGCCAAGCTCGTAACGTGTTTGGACAACCTTTATTTCCAGCAACATAATCGTTACCCCCGAGTTAATATATGCCATTGGAGGGAACTTGACATTACCTTAAGGGTATGTTAACATACATCCACGTAACTTTTTAAAAAAGTTGCGGGATTTTATTTTTAGGAGGAAGAAAATTGCAGGGAAAAGTGAAATGGTTCAGCGCCGAAAAAGGATACGGTTTTATTGAAAGGGAAGATGGAGGCGATGTCTTTGTCCACTATTCGGCCATTGTAGGGGATGGTTTTAAGACCTTAAAACAAGGGCAGTTGGTGGAATTCGAAATAGTGGAAGGCGCCCGCGGGCCCCAGGCAGCAAATGTCGTAAAATTATAGCAAATCCCCCCAGTCCGCAAGCCCGGGCTGGGGTTCTTTGTCTTAAAGGATGCGTATACAGAAAGGAGTGTTGTTGTTTGCAGGTACAGGTCAGAGGTAGAAATATGGATGTGACCAGCGCTTTAAAAGAGTATGTGGAGAAGCGGGTAAGCAAGGTGGGAAAATACCTGGACGGGATCGCCGAGGCGCAGGTTACGCTCACTGTAGAAAAAGGGTCGCACCGCGTCGAAGTGACTATTCCCATCAACAGCATGATTTTACGCGGAGAAGAAACAACGCAGGATATGTACGCATCGATCGATCTAGTGGTAGAAAAACTGGAGAAACAAATCCGTAAATATAAAGGCAAACTGTTTAAGCGGCTGGGCAAAGCCGCCGGGGAAGCAGCGGGGGAAACCGGGGTGCCGGTCGGCCAGGCTCAAGAAAACGGCCCGCAAGTTGTCCGTACCAAACGTTTTGCAATCAAGCCGATGTCCGTAGATGAAGCCGTTTTGCAGATGAATCTGCTGGGCCACAGCTTTTTTGTGTTTACCAACGCGGAAACAGAACAGGTCAACGTGCTGTACAGGCGAAAAGACGGTAATTACGGTTTAATTGAACCGGAAATCTAATGCCGGCGGTGAAAAAGCAAATTTCATTCCCCCCGGAGTAAGCCTGCCTTTTTCCCATCATAAACAATCAAAATCACTCTGCCGGCAACGAATGTTATTAACGAATGTTATTATGGAGGGGAGAAGCCGGAATCGTCCCGGACTCCAGTCCTGGAAACGACCGGCCGGCGGGTTTACAGCCCGTGGGGGCGCCAGCCCCGTTCTCCCCGTAAGATCTTCATTTTTTTCCCCATTTCATAGAAACCTTCAATTGCTATTATAAATTTTTATATTATCTATCGCCCGGATATAAGCGCTTTATGCGGAGCAAATGCCCAGGATGTAAGAAAAGCTTTTAAATTGTTTAATTATATAGTATAATATCAATAATAATTACCAATTTTTCCAGGGAGGTTTGGGAATTCGTGGGAGAAGGATATTTCCGGCAGAAAAATGGTTTGCTTGCTGTAGATGTTATGGCTGCCTGCGGCCTGCTGACTCCGGAGCAATGGCTCGGTCTGGGGCGGGCAGCCCGGGAAAAGAACGTGTTCCGCCTGAAGTTGACTACCCGGCAGACGGTGGCGGTTTTGGTCCCGGAGGAAAATGCGGCGCAACTGGTTACCGAACTGGCCCCGCTGGGGCTAAAGGTGGCGCCCTTTGGAAAGGTGGTGCGGCCGGTCAAGGCCTGCCCGGGCAACGCCGACTTGTGTCCGCGGGCAATTGCCGACGCCCTTGCCCTGGGGTTGCTGATTCAGGAGAAGTATGTCGGTCAGGAAGTGCCTAAGGATTTTAAAATTGCCGTAGCCGGGTGCGCCAGGGGCTGCACGGACCCCCAGTGCGCCGATTTTGGTGCCCGGGCCGCGGGAAAAGAACGGTTTGACGTATTTATCGGCGGGCGCGGCAGTACGGCTCAGCCGATCCACGGCGTCCCCATCGCCCGGAAAGTGACTGCCGGCCAGGTGATCGGGCTGCTTGATTTCGTCTTGGAGCGTTACCGCGTCCTCGCGCAGCCTTCCGAACGCCTCTGCCAAACCCTGGCCAGGGTAGGCGGGGAGCACTTCCAGCCGCCGGCGGAAATGCTGGCGCCGGCAGAGGAAGAAGAAGCGGCGGAGTTCGCGGCCTTTTTGCAAAATTAAGGGGGTGACGAAGATGGCCACGCTAAAAATCGAAGATATTGATTTAACGGCCCTGGAGGCACGATTAAACAAGCTCTGCTTGAGTTGCGATCGCTATTCTCCCGAATGCAAGGAATCCCAGTGTTTAATCGGATTTGGCCGAAAAGTTTTGCGTTTTGCCGCCGACAAAAAGACTTTTGACATTCCTGGGGCCAGCAAGCTTCTTCCGGAGCGGGATTTTAAACCTTACTACCCGGAACAGGTGGCGGCGGCGATTGCGGAAACCTGCCGCCAGTGCCGGCAATGCCGGGACAACCACTCCCCCGACTGCGTCATTGCGCTGGTGCGCTCCGCACTGGAGTCCGCTTTGCTGCAGGAAAACATAGATTACCCCGGCAGCGTTTTTCTTTACCTGGCCCGGATTAAGGAACAACACCCCGCCCTGGCCGCCCTTGTGGCCCAGGAACTGCAAAAGCCGGGGTCTAAAGACGGAAAAGAGTAACCATACGGAGATCCAAGAGAGGGGGAGAATTTATGACCGCGGCAGAAAATTTTGAATCCCGACGGATGCAAATGCAATACCTGGCCATTACTCCGGAGGATCTGGAAATTATGGCCGGCTACCGGGCATTGTTTACCGCTGAAGCCGACCAGTTCGTGGACCGTTTTTATAACCACCTTCTCCAGTTTCCTCATTTAAGGCGAATAATTGAAAAGAACAGCACCGTGACCAGATTGAAAGAAACCCAAAAAGCGTATTTCATCAGTCTTACCTCGCCTGTATTAGATGAACGTTATATTCAGGAGCGCCTTTCGATCGGCCGCAAGCACCTTGATGTCGGCCTTTCCCCCCGCTGGTACCTGGGGGCCTACCAGCTTTACTGGCAAGAGATTCAGCGTATTTTAAGCAAACATCACGGTAGTGACGTGCAGGCCATCCAGAGGTCCTTTGCGGCCTTCGCCAGGCGCTTGAACCTGGACATGCAACTGGCGGTGGAGAATTATATCGACCAGCAACTGGAACAACTGATGCAGATGCAGCAGGATGTAGGCAAGGTGGCCGGGGTTATTTCCCACATAGCCGATGAAACGAACCTTCTGGCGCTAAACGCCGCCATTGAGGCGGCGCGCGCCGGCGAGCACGGGCGCACCTTTACGGTGGTGGCCCAGGCGGTGCGCAGGCTGGCCCAGCAGTCGGCAAGCTCCGCCAGGGAAATTGCCCAAATGGTCCTCAAGAACCGGGAAGCAATTCTGAGGATGCAGCGCGCCAGCGACCTCGACTGACCCAGATCGTTGTTTTGCCCGCCGGATGGTTGCCACATTCTTTCCTCGAAAATAGATTTTCATGATCAACGGCGAGAACGATAGTTCGTCATGGGGAACTACCCTGAAAATTGTAGGCACAAAGTTTGCCAGGCACAAAGGCACAAAGTAAATATTCCCGGCGTTTTATACATATCCCTTTGTGCCTCTGTGCCTTAGTGCCTTGATGCTCTTGCCTCGAAAAT
>JBFMBG010000087.1:0-11934 GCA_040755215.1 Bacillota bacterium
CTTCGACATCAGGCAGGACGATCTGGAACAGTAGGGCATTCAAGAACGAACTACCAGTGAGTGCCGGGCTAAAGGCGCCGGTAACGAGACATCCGGCACTCACTGGCTGTCAGGTTGCTTCGTTGTCAGCCGGTGCCATTTGAGACAGTAGAACAATAAGCATACTGAGTGCCGGTGAGTGCCGGACAGGTGAGGTCAGCGAACCGGCAGCGCGAATCGCGCAGTTAACAGGGTGCGAAAAGAGCATCGGCGAACGCCAGAAAAGATTGTAACGATAGAAAACTAATGAACCATGCGCATTATGCAGCGCTGCCTGGTTCGCTCCGAACCAAGCCCCGGCACTCAGCTTCAAGATAGCTTCAGTCTAGCTCCGAACCTTCAGGAAAGGCTGAGTGCCGGGTCGGCCCGCAGCATCGGAGCGACGGCAAACGAACGGCGGGCAAAGGACTATTTTCAGGAGTAAGAAAAAACAGCGCCGCCTACCGGCCGCTCAGGTACAAGATCAGGGCCGTGACGATCATAACAAGAAAAAGAACCATCGTAAGTCCGCCGAAATTAGTCAGCGGCTTTAAACGAATCCCCTCTTCCTCCGCCTTTTCCCGCAAATAACGGTAAACTTTGAGCCTTCCGACCACATCCATCACCAGGCTGTCCACCAGGTCAGGCTCGCCCCCTTTTGTCAAAAGGCTGCGCCCCGTTATTTCCACCCACCGCGCTTCTTCTTCCGCGGCTAGTTTTAGCCGCAAATAATTTTTAAACTCCTTTTCCCGGGGCTTCATTTTCTGAAAAAAGATTCTGCGCTCCGCCCTGGTGAGCTCCCTGGCGGTTTTCAGCAAAAGGCGCCTTTCCTCCGGCAAAAGGTTAAACTGCCCGGCAAGCAGTTCGGCAAATTCGCAAGACAAGGAACCCCCTCCTTCGCCAATTAAATATATATAACATAAACTTTGTGCCTGAACGGCTGCTCCGTGAATATTATAATGGTAATATTATACATATTAAAATAAAAAGGAAAAGCCGGGTCCGCCAGCGAATTTTTTCCTAAGCAAGAGCCGGGGGGATAAAATTGGAAGTCTACGCACTTGTCGGCCCCAGCGGGACGGGGAAAAGCCACCGGGCCATATCTGTAGCGCACCAACTGGATGTAGACGTAATCATCGACGACGGCCTGATCATTCAGGATACCCGCATTCTCGGGGGCTTTTCAGCCAAGCGCCAGCCGACGCGCATCGGGGCCATCCGGGCGGCCCTTTTCTTAAACGACGAGCACGCGCAGCGGGCAAAGGAAATTATTCGCCAACTGCGGCCGAAAAAAGTGCTTATTCTGGCCACTTCCGGCCGCATGGCCGAAAAAATCGGGGAGCGCCTGGAACTCCCGCCGTTAACCAAAAAAATTGCCATTGAAGAAATCGCGTCCCAGAAGGAAATTCGCAAAGCGCGTATCGAACGAACCCAGCACAGCAAGCACGTTATCCCGGCACCGGCCGTAGAGGTTAAAAAAAGCTTTCCGGAAACCCTCATCGACCCTTTAAAAATATTTTTCCAGCGCAAGGGCGCGCCGGAAAAACGCGCCTGGCTGGAGCAGTCGATCGTGCGACCCACCTTCACCAGCCACGGAAAACTGATTATCACGCACGGCGCCCTCGCGGCAATCGTCGCCCGGGCCGCCGAAGAAGTCCCGGGAGTGAAAAGCGCCGGAAAGATAAATATTACTCAACAAGAGGAGGGCGTAATTATCGAATTACACCCCGCCGTTTACTACGGCCGCCACCTGTTTAAAATCAGCCGGAAAATCCAGCTGGCCGTGAAAAAAAGAGTGGAAGAGATGACCGGCCTGACGGTAAAGGCGGTGCACGTCTTCATTAAGGAACTCGGGTTCATCAGGCCGGCAGAGAGTTAAGCTACCTGCAAAAATGCCTAAGGAAAAAAACGCTTACCCCGCCCGGGGCAATGGCGTTGCCTTTATTGCCGGTTTATTTACGCCTTGGTGGCGAAGACGTGGTTGCCGATCTGGGCAATCACGGGCAACTGCCGGATCCATTTATCGGTCGCCGTGCGCGGGTTGTAAAAGAAAAGCGCGCCGTTGGTCGGGTCCTTCCCCATTAAAGCCTGGAGCGCCGCGTTGATGGCGACTTCGTCCGGCTCCAGGTTAATCGAGCCGTCCGCCACCGGGGTAAACTGGCAAACGTAAGGGCCGCTCTGCATAATTACTTCCCGGATTGTTTTTGGAAAGTAGGGGCTGGCCACCCGGTTGAGAATTACCGCCCCGACGGCAACCTGCCCGGTAAAACTTTCCCCGCGGGCTTCCGCATAAATTATCCGGGCCAAAAGCAGCAAATCGTCGCGGGAGATGTTCCCCCGGGAAAGCGCTTCCGGCACCATTCCCGCGGTTCGGCCGGGGATAAGCAGAACCTCTCCCGGCCGGATCAGGGTGTGGGAAAGCTTGTTGGCTTTGATCAACTGCGGCAAAGGTACGTTAAACCGCTCACTTATTCCCGACAAAGTGTCCCCTTTTTGAATGGTATAACAAACCAGGTTCCGGCAGGCAATCAAATCTTTTTCCTGCGCCTGGGCGCGGAACATGAAGAAACCTTGCGTAATCAGCAAGGCCAGAACAAGCAAGGCGGTCAATTTTAAATGTTTGGCCATTCACGCTCTCCTTCCCTGGCTCAATAATTAGTTTTTACAAGAGCGCGGCCATTTTATTCATCCATAATATGCCATCATTACCTTAATAATGCAATTTTTTCTGCCCCTTAATTCCGGATTCCGGACTCCTGACTCCTGATTTTTCCCTGGCGTTGCAAAACCCTGATATCCATGTCCACCAGGAGCCGGTAGGGGCGGCACATCTGGTAGATCCGGGAAGTGGTTCGCTCCCCCAGGTACTCCTCCAAATCTTCCAGGTTGATATTGCTGGTGATAATCACGGGCAGGGAATGGTTGAGGCGGTAGTTGAGGATGGAATAAAGCTTGTTCCGCACCCAGTCGGTGTAATTGTGGGCGCCTAAATCATCCAGGATCAACAGGGGCGTTTGGCGGGCGGCGTCCAAAATTTCGTGCTCCGTTAAATCGCCGGGGGCGCGGTTGGAATCATAAGTGGAGCGGATGCGGTCGAGCAAATCCGGCACCACGAGAAATAAAACGGGGCAGCCCTTATCCAGCAGGGCGTTGGCAATGCAGCAAGCCAGAAAGGTTTTCCCGCTGCCCACCGGACCGGTGAAAAGGAGGCCGTCGACGCCGGCTTTTTTAGGAAAGTCCTCGACAAAAGCTAAAGCCGCGCTAAACGTCAGGCGGGCCGACTCGTGATAGCTAATCCCCTTGGGGGAGTCGATAATCTGGCGGGAGTAATATTTAAAGCTGAACTTGTCAAAGGTACAGGCACGCAAGGCGTTGGGCAAACAGGAATCGGAAAACCGCCTGCGGATTGCCCTTTGGGCCGAGCAATTACAGGGAACGGCCAGATTTCCCTGGACAATTACCCCGCGGTCGCGGCAAACCTTGCACAATTCCAACTTGCAAGCCCCCCGGAAAATCGATTCCCGCCAAGAAGCCAGAAACAGGCAGTAAATTACCAGTAATCACCATTTCATAATATTTTCAAAATAACCTTCAACTCAGGTACAGCGCTTTCACCATTTCTTTCTTCCGGCGGCTGCTTGCTTTGCCGCTGTCGTTATTGCCCCCGTTCTTTTGGCGCCTTTGGTCCTGGTAATTGCGATCGTACTCGGCGACCGCCTCCAACGTATGGAGATTATTTTTCTTCCACTTGAGCAGGATGCTGTCGATGTACTTAAAATTATGCTTGCCGATTAAGACAGCCCGGCGCAGAGCGTCCAGAACGAGCGCACAATCGGTCTCCCGCGCCCAAAGCCGGATTTGCTCCACTTCCATCGGTGAGAGCGGACGGCCGAACTCCTCTTCAAAACACCTGACCAGGCGGGTTAAATCAGCCTCGGAAACCCCTTTTTCCTCCTGCTCCGCAAGCATTTTCCGGGTTTTTTCAATCTCTTTGACTTTGGCGCACGCCCACGCTTCCGACAGCTTGGCAAAGAGAGGCTCAAAATCGTAGCCGCTCAAAATGGTGCCTTGCGTTTCATCATAGTACTGGGTAACCGTAATGACCTCTTTTTCCAGGAGGCTGGCCAGGTTTCTTTCCACCCGCTCCAGGCCTCCGGCCAGGTACTCCGCCAGCAGTTCCGGCGGCGGAAAAAGAATTTTTTCTTCCATGCGCAGGCGCAAAAGCTGGACGAGCACCATCATTTCTTCGTCGGTGATCTCGATCTTCGTATAGTACCGCAACAGCAGATTGGGAATGCTCGTCGTCCCGCAGAGCGTAAGATCAGTACCAAAAGCCGCCGTAATGTTGCCTTCTCTATATCTCTTCAAGGTCTTCCGGCTCTTCATTTTGTTTGCCCACCTACCCCAGTATATTTTATGGTAAAGGCAGGCAGTTTGTCCAGGTGTAAAAAAGCCGTCAAATTTGGATTTGCGTCTGGCAATCGGCAAAATTTATCTGCTTTTGGCGAAAAATGTTAAAATTATAAAATAGTTGCCCGCCGGGAAGTAAAAACACTTACCCGCAGGCCCATTTCATTTAAAAGCTGCGCGGCTTCGCCCGTGCAATACCCCAAATCGGTTTTTTTGTGCGCGTCGGAACCAACGGTAAAAATTTGCATCCCGGCCTCCTTGGCCAGCACCAAAATATCCCTGCCCGGATGAAATTCCGCCAGGCCGCGGCGGCGGCTGGACGTGTTCACCTCCAGGCCGGTCCCCCTTCCGGCCATCGCGCGAAAAATACCCTCTACCCGCCCGCGGTGGAGGTCGTTGATGGCCGGGCCGAAAAATTCGTAGCCGTAGCGTTTATAAAGATCCAGGTGACCGATGCAATCAAAAAGCCCTGATTCCACCGCCTCTTGCAAAGCGCCGAAGTAATCCTCAGCCAGGGAGGAGAGATCCTTCCGGGCAAAATAAGCCCGGCATTCCTTGAGGGAAGAAATGGCGTGGTGCTCCAGGCAATGGATGGAACCCAGGACGAAATCAAAGGGGCGGCTGCCCACCACCTTTGCGATCGCCGCTTCCGACCCCCGCTCAAAGCCCACCTCCAGCCCGGCTTTAACGACCAGCCCCGCGCCGGAAAATTCTGCTCTCGCCTTTTCCAGGTCGCGAAAGTAACAGTCCAGCCAGCGGTCATTTTCCATGGGGACTATTTTCCCGTTTACCCGGACAAACCAGTCCAGGTGCCGGCGCCGGGGGTCAACCTCCAGGTGCGGGGTAAAGCAGACCTCCCGCAAACCCTTGCGCAGGGCCTCGCGACAATATTCAAATATGCTCGTATCTTCAGCGTCAATGGAATAACCGGGATGAACGTGGTAATCTATCCAATAACCGGCGTGCAGAGTGGCTTTTATAATACTTCCGCTCCCAGGACAGATTTCATTTGCGCCAGCGCCCAGCGGTGGGCCTCCTGGTCAAAGCTGGCCACCCCGTTTGCGTAGACAATGGTCCGGTAGTCGCGGTTAGCCAGTTCCTCAACAGTATACAAGACACAAATATTCGTGCACACCCCCACAACGTGCACTTCCGCCGGTTCCAGATCAGTTAAAATACTGCTCAAATTGGTGCGGAAAAATCCGCTGAAGCGGGTTTTCGGCACCTTTATGGCAAAGGGGTATTCCGCCACCAGGACGCGCAATTCCTCGATCAGTTCGGCCCCGGGGGTGCCGAAAACGCAGTGCCTGGGAAAACGCTTGAATTCCAGATCTTCGGGATCGTGGGCGTCCATGACAAAAATTACCGGCAGGTTTTGGTCGCTAAACTCCTTCACCCTGGCAACGACGAAGGGAACAATCCGGCGCGCCGCTTCGCCGCAGGTCAGGGCGCCGTCCGGTTCAATAAAGTCTTTGAGCATATCGATGACCATCAGCACTTTGCCGGGCATAAAATCACTCCCTTAAAGAAAATATCAGGCACAAAGAAAAACACATCGACTTTAGTTTAATTCGTGATGATAAAAATTTTTCCTCTCAAACTGTGCCAAAAATATTGCCCCCCACAATCTTACCATTACTTGTGAAATATTTGCTCATATGTTATTATATCATTCCGGTAAGTAATTTTTTCCTTTGCTTTTCAGTAATATTTAAGCGAGGTGGGGAAAAATAAAAGAAAAAATTAAAGTTCAGGCGTGCCCCAGGGGGCAGCTGATTACCGCGCTGGAAAGGCTGCTCAACGAAGTTAAAAAAGGGTGTTTGGCGATTGGCGACGCCCAGGTAAGCCTGCCCAAAACCGTCGACCTGAAAATGGAGCTGGAAGAAAAAGACGGCCAGGTCGAATTTGAGCTTGAACTAAAATGGCCGCTTCACCCCCAGGAGGAAGCGGAAACCGAAGGGGAAGCAGAGGAACCAGAGGAAGGAGCAGCTGAAGGGGAAGAGAAAAAGGAGCAAGATCAGGCAGGAAAGGAAGCAAAGGAAGTGAAAAAATAATTAGAACGCAGGTAGCACGGGAATCAGCAGGCGAATCAACAAACGGGAGTGAGGGAAATGGCAGTAAAAGTAGGGATTAACGGTTTTGGCCGCATCGGGCGCAACGTATTTCGCGCCGCCCGAAAACACCCGGAACTCGAAATAGTTGCCGTCAACGATCTTACCGACGCCAAAACCCTGGCGCACCTTTTGATGTACGATTCCGTCCACGGAATCTACCAAAATCCGGTTACCGCCACCGAGTCAGGTTTCGTGGTCAACGACCGGGAAGTCAAAGTGCTGGCTGAAAGGGACCCCGGCAACCTCTCCTGGCGGGAGCTGGGGGTAGAAGTGGTCATTGAGTCAACCGGACGTTTTACCGACGGAAAACTGGCCGCCGGCCACCTTGCCGGAGGCGCAAAAAAAGTTTTGATCACCGCTCCGGCCAAAAACGAGGACATCACCATCGTGATGGGAGTCAACGAAGAGAAATACGACCCGGCCGCCCACCGGATCATTTCCTGCGCCTCCTGCACGACCAACTGCCTGGCGCCGGTGGCGAAGGTTCTGCACCGGCGGTTCGGCATCGTGCGGGGGATGATGACCACCGTGCACTCCTATACAAACGACCAGCAGATCCTGGATCTGCCGCACAAAGACCTGCGGCGGGCGAGGGCGGCTGCGCTTTCCATCATCCCGACCACCACCGGGGCGGCTAAAGCGGTGGCCCTGGTTTTGCCCGAATTAAAGGGGAAATTAAACGGAATGGCCATGCGCGTACCCACGCCCAACGTTTCAGTGGTCGACCTGGTGGCCGAACTGGGCCGGCCGGCCACCCGCGAAGAGGTGAACGCCGCCTTACAAGAAGCCGCCGCCGGCGAGCTCAAGGGAATCCTGGATTACTGCGAAGCTCCTTTAGTTTCCCGCGACTTCAACGGCAACCCCCACTCGTCAATCGTGGACGCCCTCTCCACCATGGTCATCGACGGCGTCATGGTCAAGGTAATCGCCTGGTACGACAACGAATGGGGCTACTCCAACCGGGTGGTGGACACGATGATGTACGTGATTAAAAAAGGGCTGTAAGGGAAAAAGGCACAAAGGCACAAAGAATTGTGGAAAGTATTTTACTTTGTGCCTTTGTGCCTGTTTACTTTGTGCCTTATAAATTAATGTTTGAATATTTCCGCCAGGGCCGGGCCACCTGCTTGTTTTCCAGCAAGTCGAGGGCCCGGGAGATGAATTTTCTGGTTTCCGACGGCATGATCACGTCGTCGATGTAGCCGCGCTCGGCGCCGCAGTACGGGTTCTCGTAGAGGTCGCGGTACTGCTTGATCCTTTCCGCCGCCACCGCCGCCGGATCTTCTGCGCTTTTGATTTCCTTGGCAAAGATCACGCTGGCCGCCGTTTCCGCGCCCACAATGGTCACCCGGGCAATCGGCCAGGCGTAAACAATGTCCGCACCGGTGTCTTTGCAGCACATTCCCAGGTAAGCGCCGGCGAAAGACTTGCGCATAATCACCGTTACCTTGGGTACGCTGGCGTCGATGTAGGCGTAAAGCATCTTCGCCCCGTGCCTTAAAATGCCTTTATGTTCTTCATACGAGCCAATCATGTAGGCCGGGGTATCGTGGAAGTTCACCAGCGGGATGTTGAACAGGTCGCAGAAGCGCACGAACCGGGCCACTTTGTCGGCCGCGTCGCAGTCGATCACACCGCCCATGACCAGCGGCTGGCTGGCCACGACCCCCACCGACCGGCCGTTGATCCGGGCAAAGCCGACGATGACGTTCTGGGCGAAGTCCTTCAAAATTTCAAAGAAAACCCCGTTGTCGACGATTTTCAGCAGCACGTCGTGCATGTCGTACGGTTCGTGGGCTTCCTCGGGGACCAGCCCATCCAGCTCCGGGATAAGCCTTTCCGCTTCGTCGCCGGTGTCCGCGCGCGGCGGCTTTTCCCGGTTGTTCTGGGGCAGGTAACTTAAAAGCTCTTTGGTCTTATCCAGGCAATCCTTGTCGTCCTCCGCCACCACGTGGGTCTGCCCGGTTTTCACCGCGTGCGCCTCGACCCCGCACAGTTCCTCCAGGGTGATTTCCTCGCCCAATTGCGTTTTGACGAAGGCCGGGCCGGCGATGCCCATAAAACCGGTTTTGCGGCACTGGAAGACGAAGTCCTGCATTACCGGGTGGTAGGCCTGCCCGCCCAGGCAGGGGCCCATCAACAGGGCGATCTGCGGGATGATCCCGGAAGCGAGAATCTGGGAGCGGAACAGCCAGGCGTAGGCCTCCAGGGTGTCCATCCCTTCCTGCAGGCGGGCGCCGCCGGAGTCGTTCATCCCCACGAAGGGGATGCCCATTTCCTTGGCCATGTCGATGGACTGGGAAAACTTTTTGCCGTGGTACTCGCCAAAAGTGCCGGCCATGGCGGTGTAATCCTCCGCTCCCACCATTACGAGCCGGCCGTTGACTTTTCCGTAGCCGACCACCACCCCTTCAGCAGGGACCTCCCTTTTGTCCATGCCGAAGTGGATGGTGCGGTGCTTAACGAACATCCCTATTTCCGTGAAGGTGCCCGGGTCGAAGAAATATTCCACCCTTTCCCGGGCCGTCCACTTCCCGCTTTTGTGCTGCTGCTCGACGGCCTTGGGACCGCCCATCTGCATGATTTTCGCTTTGCGCTGCTTCAGTTCCTCGTAGCGATCCATGAAACTAACCTCCTCAGAAAATATACATTATCTTCCAACGTCCGGCCTCCGACGACTGGCGACCGATCAAAGCAGGCACAAAGGCAACAGGCACAAAGTAAATCAGTGTTAGAACCCCCCATGTGAAAATAGATTTGCCTATCTCTTCATCCCCCTATGCCTCTTTTGCCTCATTGCCTCTATGTATTTCTCCCTCTGTGCCTTTCTGCTTTTTCCCCTCTGTGCCTCTGCGCCTCTGCGCCTTTGTGCCTCTGTGCCTCTGTGCCTTTTATCTATTGGCCTTCCGGTAGCCCAGCGCATCCTGGGAAATGATCAGCTTATGGATGTTACTCGTTCCCTCGACGATCTGATAATACTTGGCGTCGCGGAAGAGCCTGGCCACCGGGTACTCCTCCGAGTAGCCGTAGGCGCTGTAAATCCGCAAAGCGTAATCGGCGCACTTGTTGGCGGCCTCGCTGGCAAACAGTTTGGCCATGGAGGTTTCCAGGGTATTGGGCGCCCCTTTATCCTTCAGGAAAGCCGCCCGGTAGGTTAAAAGGCGGGCCGCTTCCACATCCACACACATTTGGGCGATCCAGTCCTGAATCATCTGGAACCGGCCGATTTGCTGCCCGAATTGCTCCCTGGTGGTGGCGTACTCCACGGCCGCGTCGATGCAGGCCTGGCCGAGGCCCACGGCCCCCGCCGCCGAGGCCAGCCGCGTATTGTCCAGCTGCTGCATGCAGATGGCAAACCCCTGGCCTTCCTTACCCAGGAGGTTTTCTTTGGGCACTTTGCAATTTTCAAAAGTAATGGAGCCGACGGGCGAGGACCAGTTGCCCAGTTTTTCAGTAATTGCTTCGGTGATTACGCCGGGGCTCTTCATGTCCACAATGAAAGCCGACATCCCTTTGGCCCGCTGCGTGGGATCCGTGTACGCGTAAACGAGCCCTACATCCGCTACCGGAGCGTAGGAAATCCACATCTTGCTGCCGTTTAAAACGTAATAATCCCCTTCCAGGACGGCCCGGGTCTTCATGGCCGCCACGTCGGAGCCGGCGTTGGGCTCGGTCATGGCAAAGCAGCCGAGGAGCTCCCCGCTGCAAAGACCGGGCAGGTATTTCTGCTTCAATTCTTCGCTGCCGTGGCGCCAGATGGTGATGGCCGGGCCCAGCGTGTTGGCGGCAAAGACGAGCCGCAGGGAGCTGTGCACCCTGGCGATCTCCTCGGCCAGAATGGCCAGGGCCAGATAGCCCAGACCGTTGCCGCCGTACTCTTCCGGGATCACACACCCCAAAAAGCCCAGTTCGCCCATTTTTTGCACCAGGTCGCGGCGGAAGCGGTGGGCCTTGTCGTCGGCGTCGACGGTGGGTTTTACTTCGCTAACGGCAAAATCGCGGGCCAGCCGCCTGATGTCTTGTAATTCTTCGGGCAAGTCAAAGTTCATCCGATTCTCCTCCTTTAAAAAAGTAGCTTTTTAACAGGTTCTTCCAGCGGTCGTTTCAGTCCAGCTCGCTGTACCTTTACCCTTCTGTGCCTTCCTGCCTCTTCCGAATAAGCAGGGCGTCGGCTGCCTTGACCCCCTTTCACCCCTTATGATTGCTTAAAATAACCCATTTTTTGGGATAAGCGATCGGCAGCGGACTTTACTTCCCTGATCAAAACCGGCAACCTGTCGCCGGGAAACCGGCTCTTGAGACCAATGATCCCCAGCGAAGCCTTGACCGCACCGGAAAAATCGCGAACGGGGGCGGCGATGCCGATCCCGTAATCAAGATAGTCGCCGTAAGAAACGGCGTATCCCTGCTCCCTGATCCTTTTGATCTCTTCGAAAAGCATCCGCGGGCTGACGTTTTTGAATTCTTCCTGAGCGGCCATTTCCAGCAAATACGCCCGGATAAATTCTTCGTCCATAAAAGAGAGCAGGGCCTTCCTTGCGGCGCCGCTGTGCAGCGGCATTTCTTTGCCGACCAGCTCGATCACCTTGACCGGGTGGGGTCCTTCCACCCTTTCTAAAAACACTCCCATCCGGCCCTGCGCCACCGTCAGGTAGGAGTCTTCACCGGTGCGCGCCGTGAGTTCCTTCAGGACGGGCAGGGCCGTTTTGCGCAGGTTGAGCATCCCCCTGACCTGCAGGCCCATTTTCAAAAGCTGCGGGCCCAGCCGGTAATTTTTTGTTCCGGGGTCCTGTTCCACTACTCCGAACTCCTTAAACGTCTGCAAAAGCCGGTGGGTTGTGCTGGGCGGAAAACCTGTCCGGCCGGCAACCTGCTTGATGGATAAACCATTTTCCGACCCTTCTTCGGAAATGACCAGCAGGATTTCTAAACCCTTCCGTAAAGTGTTACTCATAGAACATCAGCCCGTTCCATATAGTAAAACCTATTCCAACATGTGAATAAAACTTACGATTAATATTAGATAATTCCTTTTATATTTCCTGCCGGCCGGTTAAAATTTTCTTCAGTTTTCTCTTTCTCCGGAAGGTACAGCCGCCCTTTGCCGCACCGCCGCTTTCCCGCCCTGAACACGTTCAGCACCAGACCAAGACCGATGAGACCGATTCCAATCAGGTCGGTAAAATCCAGATCTTATGCGTGGTAGCCAGGTCCATAATGGAAGAAGTAGGCGGTCCTACCGACCAGATGCCGACCGATTACCTTGTTCTTCAGCGCCTCGGTGTTTTCGCTGAAGGACAGGCGGAAGACCTGGAAGTCGTTGTAGGTTATCCCCAAGGCTTTCAGCACCTGTTTGGATATAGTTTCGGTGCCGCTGCCCGGCGAACCTACG
>JBFMBG010000088.1:0-11753 GCA_040755215.1 Bacillota bacterium
TCCTGGTGGCCAGCGGCGTCCCCATGGCCATCGCCCTCTCGGTGCCGCCGACCAGCACGATGTCGTAAAAGCCGGAAGCAACCCAGATAAAGGCTTCCCGGATGGCCACGCTGGCGGAAGCGCAGGCCCCCTCGACGCGGGTGGCGGGCACGGACGGGGGAAGGCCGATCTCCGCCGCGCAGAAGGGTGCAATGTTCATCTGCCCTTCTTCAAAATCCCCCAGCACATTGCCCACAAAAAGCGCCTGGATGTCTTTCGGCTGAAGATTAGACGTTGTGATGGCTTCCATGGCCGCCTCGGCAAACATTTCCACCTGGCTTTTGGCGGAAACGCCGAATTTGGTCATGCCCACACCGGCTACGGCAACTTTGCGCATTATTGGAACCTCCCTTGTGTTTTCGTGATCGGTAATTTCAAAAACAAAGAGAACTCTTGTTTTTTCGCCGGGAAACCAAGGAAATCCTGCTTTACTGATTACCTGAAAGCTGTCTATCGAGAAAAATAACGAACCCTGCCCAACCATTGGTTTTAGCAGCAAGGTTTGTCCTATAAAGCATAGAAAAGTTGTTCGAAATAGCCGCGGCAATGACGGCTGAGGAAAGAGAGAGTAATGTTTTAGTTGCTCAGCACTCACCCCGCTTCCCGCGAGTGGGGGATAAGGTGATAATTAAAATCGATTTCCAAAGGTAAGGTAGGTTATACGTGAGGCTCCGCGTTAAAAAACCTGGTCAGAAAAGACTACTTTCCTTCCTGAGTTCCCTTAGTTTATATTGAAAGCTCCGCCGGGATATGCCTAGCAGTTTGGCCGCGCGCGTCCGGTTTCCGCCGCATTTTTTCAGGGCCAGTTTAATCGCCTGAAGTTCGGCTTCCTTTCTCATCATTTTCAAATCAAGTTGTTCTTCCTGAGTACCTGGATCTCCAATATTTTTTGCCATTACCTCGATTTCCTGGCTGACAAAAAAGGTTCTATCCTCCCCCAGTTTTTTTTCGAAAGATAGGCCATTCTTACGAATATGCGGAGGAATGTCAACTATGGTGAGAATATCAAAGGCGGCCATCACTACCATCTGCTCGACGACATTCTTTAGTTCCCGCACGTTGCCTGGCCAAGAATATTTTTGCAGACAATGCAGGGCATCCTCCCGGATGCTGCGGATGTTTTTTTTGTATTTTTGCATGTAAATCCGCAAAAAATAATCCACTAAAACTGGGATATCTTCGACCCTTTCCCGGAGCGGGGGGATTTCGAGTGGCAGGACGGCCAGCCGGAAATAAAGATCCTCACGAAAGAGGCCGGCTTTGATGGCTTTCGCGAGATCCTTATTGGTGCTGGCCAAAAACCGGACGTCGACAGGGACTTTGCGCACGCTGCCCAGTCTTTCTACCTCCCGTTCCTCGATTACCCGCAGCAGCTTAGCCTGCGTGGATAAGGGCATATCACCCAGTTCGTCCAGCAGCAACGTTCCTCCGTGAGCCAGCTCGATTTTTCCCGGTTTAACCTTTTTGGCGCCGGTAAAGGCGCCCGGCTCATACCCAAACAGTTCGCTTTCCAAAAGCGCCTCCGGCACGGCGGCGCAATTCAGTGCCAGAAAAGGCCCCTTTTTGCGTGCGCTTTCCGCGTGGATTGCCCTGGCCACCAGTTCTTTTCCGGTGCCTGTTTCGCCGGTAATTAAAACGCTCGCGCCCGTAGTAGAAATCTTTGTAATCGTCTCCAGTATCGCCAGCATTTTTTTACTTACCGCAACAATACCATGCTTCTTCAAACCTTCCGGGCTTCTCGGCTCATTTTTCTTTTCGGAAAGGACTTTTGTAATCAATCCTTTCATTTGCTCCAACTTAAAAGGTTTGCTTACATAGTCACAAGCACCTTTTTTCATGGCCTCGACTGCGGTTTGCACGGAGGCGTAGGCGGTCATGATAATCACCGGCACAAAAGGATCGATTTTTTTAATTTCTTCCAATACCGCCAGACCACTCTGGTTTTCCAGACAAAGATCCAACAAAACCAGGTCAAACGACTCCTTGGCCAGGCAGGCCAGGGCACCAGAAGCATTCTGAAAACATTGGAAATCAAAAAAATTTCCAAAGGATTCCTGAAAAAGCCAGGCTATATTCGGTTCGTCATCAATCAGCAGGATTCGGTACATGGCCCGCTTCCCTCCGCAACAGAAAATCCTGAAGACAAACGGAATTGAAAAGCACTTCTACGGTTGGTTGGTAAACGCATTTATTTTCCGGAGAAAATGCAGGTAAAACCGGCTCCCCTTGCCCAATTCCGTGTCCACCTCGATGATCCCCCGGTGTTCGTCCATAATATGGTGGACCAGGGCAAGCCCGATCCCCGTTCCTCCCTCGCTGGTAGTAAAGAAAGGATCGAAAATCTTGCTTTGTTCTTCCGGTTTTATCCCGCAACCTGTATCGGCGACGCAAACCTGGACGAAGTTGTTTCCCGGGCGGTAACTGGTGGTTACGGAGAGTTTGCCGCCCTGCGGCATGGCCTTGAAGGCATTGAGAAAGAGGTTAAAGAAGGCCTGTTCGACGTGCCTGGCGTCAATTTCCACCGGCGGCAGGTCCGGTTGCAAATTTTCTTCAATTACAATCCCCGCTTTTTCCGCCTGCGGACTAAATACCTTGATAACGTACCGGAGAATCTGATTAAGGGATTCTTCTTTAAAATTTGGCTCGGAAAAGCGAGCAAAGTCAAGTAGGGCCTCAATCGTCGCATTTATTCTCTCCAGTTCGCCGGCGGCAATCTCGGTAAAGGTTTTTAAAAACCTCTGGTCCTCCAACCGGGCCGGCAGCAGCTCAACCGAACCGCTTAAAATAGTAAGGGGATTTTTGATCTCGTGGGCAATGAAAGCGGCCAACTCTCCCAACGTAGCCAGTTTGGCGGCCCGAGCTATTCTCGCTTCTTCTTCCTTCACCCGGCCGACGTCTTCAAAAAGAAAAACGTGTCCCAACACATCCCCGGAACCATTTTTAATCGCGCTCATGATAGCGTTTACCACCAACACCCGGCCATCGAACCGGGAGACAGACAGATTATTAAAGCAGCAATTGTTTCCGTTGCCTGTGCCGGTCTGCCTGGGCGCGTTCAGAACCTTTTGCAAGCCGGTCGCCGCCAAAAACGCGGGGAAACTTATATTCACCGAGCCGAATTCCAGGCCGAAAATTTTTTTCAAACCCTGGTTGTAAAAAATGATTTTTCCCCGGTCATCCACAACTAAGACCCCGATGTTCAGACTGTTTAAAAAAAGGATCAGGAAGTGATAAAAAAAATTGAGGGTTTGGGGAAAGGAGTGGTGTTTTTGCTCCCTTTCTAATTGGGCAAAAACCTTCCCGCCCACCAGCAAAAGTCCTGTCAGCCCCGTGACGGGCTCGATATTTTCCGAGAAAAATACTTCCTGGGCGCCTTTTTGAATCTGCCTGTAGATATCTTCGAGGGCTTCGCTGGCAAATGTATAACCGATTACTTCGTCTTTTCTGATCAGAGGCCGGATACAGGCCATGATCTCCCCCCGGACCATCGGCCCCACACCTACAAGCTCCTGGCGCCTGGCCATCGCCTGCCGCCCGATATGAAAAGGGTCGATCGAAGCGCCCACCATGTGGCCGAACTGTTCGCGGGGCCCGTAAGTAAGGCAGGCATCCAGTGCCAGGGAAAAATAACCGGCGCCCACCCCGGGAAACGCCCCCGCGACAATATCACTCGGCGGGGCGAGGATTTCGTTGAGCGCTTTGATCTGCACTTCTCTGGGATGGCTGGGACCAATTCCCCGGGCGGCCAAAATTGCGTCAAAGTCGCTCTGCAGAAGGTTATCAAGGATTCTGGCCACACCGAGGAGTTTTTCCGCTTTCTCTTTCAGATGGACGGCTTCAATTCCCTGGAAAAGCACATACCTCGCGGTCACGGCAGAATTCTCCCCCACTAAAAGGAATTTTCCCTCACGCTTAAATTTCTTCATCGTTCTTGATTTCCCTGCTTTTCATTAAGTCTAAAAAATGAGCAGGAGACACACCTCCCCGGAGTGCGGCGACATGGCGAATGGCATGGTAAAAAATCGTAAATAGAAAGGGGCTTTTTGTCTCCTCGCCAAAAATTTTTAACTTTTGATTTGCTCTTCCTTACGTAAAATATGTTTTTGGATTTTACCTACCGAAGTCTTCGGGAGCTGGTCGCAAAACTCAATAAAAGACGGTACCTTGAACTTGGACAGCTTTTGGGCGCAGAAATCGATTATTTCCGCGGCCGTCGCCGTTTCACCCGCCTTCAACACCACATAGGCCTTAATCGCCTCGTCCCTTATTTCGTCAGGCACGCCGATGACCGCCGATTCAAATACTTTGGGGTGTTGATTGATGACCATTTCGACTTCCGAAGAGGCCACGTTTTCACCGGCTCGCTTGATCATATCTTTCGCCCGGTCAACGAAGAAAAAGTAGCCGTCTTCGTCCACGTAGGCATTGTCCCCCGTATACAGCCAGCCGTCTTTTACTGCCTCCGCGGTTGCCTCCGGATTTTTAAAGTACCCCTTCATTAAACTAAGCCCCGGGAGCCCTTTCACAATTATCTGGCCGACGGTGCCGGGGGGGACTTCCCTTCCGTTGCTATCGACCACTTTCACTTCGTATCCCAGGGCCGGCAGCCCGATCCCGTGGTTTTTCCTGGGTCCGTCGACCGGGTTAATGGTCGGCACCCCGATCGTTTCGGTCATCCCGTATAATTGAATTAAAGGCACCTGAAATCTGCTTTCAAATTCGTCCAGTTGGCTTTGGGTGAGGTTTTGGGCAAAGAAAGCCAGGCGCAAGGAATTGTCTCCGTCCACGGGCGTCGGTGGCTGGTTTAAAATCATGCGCATCGGGGCGGCGAACAAACTGACCACCGTTGCCTGGTGCCTCCTGGCCTGGTGAATAAAGCGGGAGGCACTGAACCGCTCCATTAAGGCGACGCTCGCCCCGACGGTAAGGGCGGACATAAATGAATAATATTGGGCGTTCGCGTGAAAGAGGGGCAAAACCACCATCTGGCGGTCTTCTGGAGTAAGACGTAAATGCTTGGCCATTACCTCGCCCACGTAAAGGTAATTTCCGTGGGTAATCAGAACGCCTTTCGGGCGGGCCGTGGTACCCGAAGTGTACAGCATGGCGGCCTCGGTCAGCTCGTCAACGGCGATTCCCGGGGGAAGCGCGGAAGAATCGGCAGAATCTTTGAGTAAGTCGTCGAATAAAAGGGTTCCCGGAGGCGCCTTCGCCGTCCGGCATAAAATAACGTGCTTGATGTTGGGGCATCTATCCAAAATGGAAAGAAACTTTTCCAGGTAAGCCGGTTCCGTAACCAGGCCCACGCACTCGGAATGAGTGAGAATATATTCCAGTTCGTCGGCGGTGGAAAGGGTGTTCGTGGGCACCATTACGCCGCCCATCCTGGCCAGGCCGAACCAGAACAATAGAAATTCGGGGCAATTCGGCAGGTGCAGAACCAGTTTATCGCCCTGACGCAGGCCCAAATTAAGCAATGCGTTGGCGGTACGGTTGATTAAATCATTAAATTCTTGATAGGAAAAAAACACCACGTTTCCGTCAACGTCTTCAAATATTAAGAACAGCTTTTCACCGTGCACACCGGCCCGGTATTCCCAAAGTTTGTTTAAGTTTCTTTTTCCGATGATTAACAAGAAAGTCTCCTCCCCTCAAAAAAAGATTTGGAAATATCCTGAAAAACTGTTTCGTTCGTCACCGCTTTATTTTAAGGCCGGCCGGATCTTGACCGGCCGGGCAGGACAAATCCGGCAGCGCTATTGCTGAATGCTTCCGGCGGTGCTCCTCGCGCCGCCGGTTTGACTGCTGCAACTACGTCCGGAGCCAGGTTAGGCTTCTTTTCCTACCCTGGTTTCTTTTAATTCGATCGCAACGTTATTGGCCGCGCCGGCGTCCAAAAAGGCCACGAGTGCTCCTTCTCCCCCCAATCTGGGCTCCTCGTCGAGAAGCGGAACCCCCGCTGCCTTTAACTCGGCCAAGGACTTTTTGAGGTCGTCAACCTCGAATGCAATATGGTGCAAACCTTCCCCCTTTTCTTTGAGATATTGCCTTAGCGGACTGTCTGGAAACGGTTCCACCAACTCCACCAGAACTTCCCCGATCGGCAAAAAGGCAATCCGTACCTTGAATTCTTCGTTGGCCTCAATAGTTTTTACAGGTAGGCCCAGCTGGTCCCGGTAAAACCTCAGGGATGCTTCGATATTTTCAACCAGAATACCGATGTGGTCAATCTTTTTCAACTCCATTAATTAACCACCCCCTAAAGGCATATTTCAAATTCCGCGGAAAAGGAGCCGGCCGCCCTACCGGCGAGCGCCGCCGGCACCAGTCCGCGCTCAGCGAACAGCTGGTTCACGTTCTGGCGAAAAGCCGCTCCACATATTCGGTATCCATGGGCCTGGTCACGAAACTCAACCCAATCACCAGAACCGTGGAGACAATTGTACTAATCCCGGCGCAGGCCCAGGGCACCTTGAAGAAAGGTATTCCCATGCCCACCCCGAAAACAAAGACCAGGATCAAAAACAGAACAAACCCGGCGATCGAGGCAACCTCCGCAGCTATCCTGGTCGTCCTTTTCCAAAGCGACCCCACTACCATGGGCGGAATAACACTGCCCGTGAAAAGACCGATCCCCATCCACATCAGGGCAGTCAAAAACGGCGGGGGTTTGTGGGCAAGCAGGATGCCGACGATCATTACAAGCGGCACGAGGATGCGCTGCATCAGGAGAACGCGCTTATCCAGCACGTCCCTGGGGGGAGGATTTTTTTGTAGGGGAACGATCGTATCCTGGTAAATATCGATGGCTATGGCAATGGCCACCACCAGAAATAGTCCGGCGGAAGTGGACATCACCGCCGCCAGGATTCCGACCATGCCCAACGCTGCCACCACGGGAGGCCAGTAATTGATTAAGATATTAACCGTGGCCGTATCGGATTTTACATTAGGAAAAAGAACTTCCCCGCCCAAGCCGCCGACCCACATGATCATGGCCATAAAAGCCAGCGCGAAAAACCCCCACAACAAAGTATGCGGGACGTGTTTTTCATCGTCCAGCGCCAGCCATAACTTGGACAATTGGGGGGTTAAGCCGAATAAGCCCAGGGAAACAAAGATAGCCGGTCCGGTGAAGGGTCCAAACATGGGGTTCCGGAAAACGACATTTGAGCTGTAAAGAGGGTCCCTGGCCGTCAAAATCTGGTCGATGGCGCTGATCCCCCCGATGTGCATAAAGACGGGAATGCAGACCAAGACGGCCAGAATCATCATGATTATGCCTTGCAGAAAACAATTCAAAATATCTGCGTGCGTTCCCCCCACGGAAATATAAGCGGCGATTATACATCCACCGATAATTACACCCGCAACATAGGGAAGTCCGCAGGCTTCCGCAAACACCCACCCCAGGCCGGCAAATTGACCGGCAATGTAATACATCATGGCTATGCAGGCGAGGGCCGTAACCACGCGCAGGACTGGACTGTTAAAACGGATCCCCATAAAATCGGGCATCGATTTGGCCCCAGCGTTTTTCCCTATCCTGGCGAGCAAAAACGCCGACGAAGCCCAGGCTGTGGCTATTCCCATATAGCCTCCCATAGCGTACCATAAAGCGGGCCACCCATTGGCGTGAACCAGCCCGGGGTTGCCCATCGTGGCCGCCGCGCTGCAAGCGGTCGCCATGAGCGCGATGCCGATTACAGCCGGGCCGTAGGAGCGGGGTGCGGTAGAATAATCGACGGCTGTGCGTGTCCTCAACATTCCCCGGTAAGCCATAAAAAAGAGAGCAACCATAAATAGTCCGAAAAATACCCACGTCCAGGTCCGAACGTCCATTTCAAAAACCCCTTTCCTTTTATTTACTTTCTTTCTGTCGAGTTGCAAAGAAAATACTAAAAAGAATAACCCACCCTAAAATCCAAAACCCGATCCAGAGCCAGAACATAGTACCCACATTTTCACCCCCCTTCCCGAATTAAATTTCAATGCTTTCCAGGAAATAGATTAAATGTTTAATTAACCTGCCTGGTTACAGGTTATAAAACTCTTTTCGCCAGCCGGGGATTTCTATATTCCTGTCCCAGCCGTGGTCCTTTTTTTCTTTTTCCAGGTTTTTCAGCTGTACTTTCTGGATCCTTTCCGTAGCCGTTTTCGGAAAGTCATCGACGATCTCGACGTACCGGGGCAGCTTAAAATAAGCCAGCCGCGCGGCGCAGTGTTTAATAATCTCCGCCGGATCGATCCCCGACACCCCTTCTTTAAGCTTGATGAACACCTTGATCTCTTCTTCCCGGACCGGGTCCGGCACCGGGATCGCGGCCGACTGGGCCACTGCCGGGTGGCTATTGACGACATCTTCCACTTCAAAGGCGGAGACGTTTTCTCCCGCCACCCTGATCATAAATTTTTTCCGGTCGACAAAATAATAATACCCCTCTTCGTCTATCCGGACCAAATCGCCCGTGCGAAACCATCCGTCGGCATCAAACGCCTCTTTATTAGCTTCCGGCGCATTCCAGTAACCTTTGGTGACGAAACCATCCCCCCTCTGCAGCAACTCGCCAACCCCCACCTTAATTTCCTCGTTCTGTTCGTTTACCACCTTGATTTCCCTGCCCAGGTCGGTAAATAAAGGCTTGCCGAAGGAGCCAATCTTCCTTTTGTTTTTATCGGGATGGAAGTTCCCAAAAAGCACGGGTGCCTCACTCATGCTGTAACCTTCAAACACTTGCACTTTAAATTTTTTTTCAAAGCGCTCCCAGAGGGCGACTGGCGTACCCCCGACGAAAACAAACCTGGTCGTGTGTTCGGGCACCTCCTCCGGCCCGAAGGCGGCGTCCAGGATCTGCATCATGCCCCCAATCGAATTAAAATAGGTGACCTGGTAATCATTTATTTCCTTCCAGAATTTTTTGGGGCTGAAGCGATCGGACAAAATGAGGGAAGCGCCCAGGCACCTCATCGCCATCATCGAATATAACTGCGCGTTGGCGTGGAAAAGGGGCAGGCACGTATAGTTTCTGGACTCCCGGTTAACGGGGGTGGCGCAGATGGATTGCGCGGCAAGCACAAAGGTTTTGTTTGTAATCGGCGCCCCCTTTGGCAGGCCGGTCGTTCCCGACGTAAAGAAAATACAATAATTGTCCCCGGGGTCAACTTTCACTTTTGGGTTGGCATTGTCCGCAGATTCGATCATTTCATCCAAAGAAACTACTTTTATCCGTAACCCGGAAAGGGCCGGGAGACCCCCCTTCCCCTGAACAACAACATTTTTCAGGACGGGGGTTTCCCGGGCAACCCCGGCTAATTTTTCTAAAAAATCCTGATCGGCTTCGACAACAATAGTGGAGATTTCGGCATTGTTCACCATATGGAGTATTTCCGGCTCGCGAAGATTAATATTGATCGGAACCTCGACCAGGCCAGCCTTACCGATCGCAAACAAGGTAAAGATATACTCCGGCCTGTTCCGCAGATAAATCCCTACGCGATCCCCCTTGCGCAGGCCCAGGGCCAAAAGGGAATTAGCAATCCGGTTGGCCAAAGCGTTGGACTCGGCGTAGGAATAATGCTTCCCGGTGATAGCGTCAATTAGATAAACCCGATCACCGAGTAACGCCGTTTCCTCGACAATCTCCTTAACCGTCCAGACGCCTCGCACCTTGGGAAATAATTTCTGATTTACGTATTCATAACTCCAATCCATCCCAAAACCTCCATATGTTCATCATTTTTTGTTTTTCATAGAGGCGGTTTACAATCTCTCCACGGCCTTGCCTCTTCAAAAGCCGCAGAAGCATTTAAAACCATCTGGTCGGCAAACCGTCTGCCGATTATCTGCAGACCCACGGGAAGCCCCTCCCGGGTAAAACCGCAGGGGACCGAAGCAGCCGGTTGCCCGGTAAAGTTAAACGGTAAAGTAAAGCCCAGCCAGGACAGCCGGCGGACAGGCCGGCCGTTTATTTGATCGGGGCCTGCTATCCGCCCCTCGCCTGCGTTAAAGGCAGGGACCGGCGATGCGGGGGTCAATAAAAGATCGTATTTTGCAAACAAGCGGTGCATCTTGTCCCACAATTCTTCACGGCGAAACTGAACTTTGACCAGATCGCGGGCGGCATATTTTTCCACCATGGAAAATAGCGGGAGGTTTAAAGGGTGGGCTTTCGTCTTCCATTCCGCCAAACGTTCCTCGTTGGCGGTAATTATTTCCAGGGTGGTCATCACCTGCAGATCCTTTAACAGATCGGGGATTTCCAGCCTTACTTCTTCTACGCAAGCACCCAACTCGGAAAAGACGGAAGTCGCCCGCTCGGTTATGGCTGCAACCTCTCGGTCGACAACCACGTGGCCCAGGTCAGCACTGTAAGCGATACGCAGGTTTTTTACGGTGGCCTGTAAAGATTGAAGGAAATCATGATTCGGTAAAGGCAAGGAATGGCGATCCCGCTCATCCTGCCCGGACATTATCGTCAGCATTAAGGCAGCGTCGGCTACTGTCCGGGTCAGCGGCCCTTCATGGAAAATGGTTTCCAGACCGGGAAGCCGGGGATAGCGCGGAATGCGCCCAAAGGTAGGTTTTAACCCGTATACTCCGCAAAGGCTGGCGGGGAGCCGGATAGAACCGCCGGCGTCGTTGCCCGTGGCGATGGGACCCAGGCCGGCCGCCAGGGCAGCCGCTGAACCGCCGCTGGAACCGCCGCAGGTTTTGGACAGGTTCCAGGGATTAACCGTGGGTCCGAAAACAAGGTTATCGGTAACCGGGACAAGCCCGAATTCGGGCAGATTTGTTTTCCCGAGCACGATCGCGCCCGCGGCCTTCAAGCGTTCAACCAGAACCGCATCTTCCGCGGGCACAAAGTTTTCGTACAAAAGTGAACCGAAGGTAGTTCGCAGACCGCGGGTGAAGACATTATCCTTGACTAAGAGAGGAACGCCATACAGGGGTCCCGGGGTTTCCCCGCGGCGCAAAGAAGATTCCGCCTCCTGCGCCGCCGCAATTGCTTCGTCGGCCGCAAGGGTAACGATTGCCCCGAGCTTCGGATTAACCTCCTCGATCCGCGATATAAATGTCTTTATTACTTCCACCGGCGAGATTTCTTTCCGGACCACCAGCCGGGCAATCTCTATGGCGCTCAGCCAGGGCAGCCCGCTCATTTTTTTCACCTCAAAAACAGCCAGGCAAGAGTTTCAGAAAAGTGAAGAACCCGTAACCTGCTGAAAATCTGATTAACAACTTAAATTGCAAATTTCATGCCATTATTCTTTAAATCCAAAGTTCATTAACTTCATAAACAATATCGAATTTTTAATATAAGTCATTGTGCATTTTTTTGCTCAATATTGAGAAATTTAATTCCTCATCAAGGTTCGTTACTGCGCAAAAATATTCTCAGCGGTTTTCCACTGAACGCCCCGCAGCAATCCGTGGGCGATGGGCCTGATCACACGGGAATTCTCCTGGGTTCTCATGCCCGTTAAACGCCTTATAAACCTAAAACCTTTTTCAAATAACTCATTTTGTTCGCATTAGCGCCATAATCCGAACAATAAGCCACGTTCCGATTAATTAAACTTATCCAAAGTAGGCCTTCACTTTCATGGCCAGGGCCGGGCCCTGCAGTTCGCCGGCGTACACCGGGCTGATGGGGTTGCCGGCGGCAAAACAACCGTTGATGTCCGTGCCGCCCGAGATGGAGTTGAAGTGCAGG
>JBFMBG010000089.1:0-11720 GCA_040755215.1 Bacillota bacterium
ACTGGCATGGTGAAGGAGGGGCTGGCGGCCGACCTGGTGGTGATGGACGCGCCCATGGGTTCCGTGGGCGAAGACGCCCTGGCAGCTTTTGCGGCCGGCGATATCCCCGGCATCGCCATGGTGCTCATCGACGGCGAAGTGCGGGTGCGGAAAAGCCGTAACACGCCGCCGGCCAAGCGCCAGGTGAAAATAATGTGAGGGAGATGTTTTCAAGCGGTGTTTGCGATTGATCACGAGCGCTGCACCGGCTGCGGCCTGTGCGCCCGGGCCTGCCCGGTAGGCGCCGTTCAAATAAGCGAAAAAAAGGCCTTGATTGGCCGGGAATGTGTGTCCTGCGGCACCTGCCTGAAGGTGTGCCCGGCGGAAGCGCCTTATGCGGTTGTGGGGGCTGATCCGGAAGCCGTTGTTTGCGGGCACTGCCCGGTCCAGTGCACAGTCAGGGAAGGCTACCCGGGCGCCTGCCGGCGCTACCGCAACGTGGGCGGCGAACTCGTGCGCGACCGGCCTCTGGTGGTTCCCCGCCGGGAACAGGCCGGCGCCGCCCAAAGGCCGGACCTTTTGCCCCCCATAACCGGCGTGGGGGCCGGGAATACATACCCGGACTGTATTCCCTCCCCCTACATAGTGGCTTACGAAATGGCCGGGCTTGATGTGGTCACGGTGGTCACCGAGGCTCCTTTAAGTTACAGCCAGCTGGAAGTTAAAATCGACACGAACCTGGATATTGGCGAAGAAGGGGCCAGGGTCCGCAGAGACGGCCGCGTAGTGGGCGCGGTGGCCACGGAGCAGTACGGGGCAAAAATGCTTTCCCTGGGCGGCGTTAACGTGCTCACCCGCAAAGATGGCATCTGGGCCGCCCGCACCCTGGCGGAACTGGCCAACGGGGAAGAGGTCCGGTTAAAAGTGGAAGGGGGCAGCACCCTTTGCCTTCAGCTGGGCAAGCCCCCGGTTATCGACGGAGTCCGGGACGCCCGGATGCGGGTCGGGTGCGGGAGCGCGACGGTCGGGATGTTCGCCAATCAATTTAAAGGGGTGGTCGACGAGGCAATTATCCTGGATCACCACATCATCGGGCTCCTTTCCGAACATCCGGCCGGGGCAGCCGCGGGGTTTTCCTATTCCGGCGTGGTGCCGGTCGGGCGGAAGAGCACCAAGGGACGTTATTTCGGCGACCCCGGCCCCGGGTGGGGAGGAACGGCAGTCACCAACCCCCGCCAGGCTATTGCCGACGTTGACTTAAACACCGCCCGGCCGGGGATGACCGTGCTGGTTACCGAAACCACCGGCACCCACGCCGCCCTGTTTCGCCTTCAGGAAAACGGGGAATGGGAAGAAATCCCGCTCACGCCGCAGGTCCAGGAGGCGGTCCGGGTGATCTCCGAAACCTGTGAATACGCGCGGGTCAGCCTGATGATCCGGGCGGGAGTCGGCGGCAGCGCGCGCGCCGGCGCCACCCGCTGCCCCATCCGCCTGACCAGGGGGGTGCACGAAGGAAAAGTGAAGGTGACGTGCGGCGGGGCCGAGGTATTTGTTATGCCGGGGGGAGGGATTAACTTTATCGCCGACGTGGAAAAAATGCCCCCCCGGCCGTTTGCCTGGGTGCCTACGCCGGCTCTGGTAGTGCCCGTTGAATATACGATGACGCGGAAAACGTACGCAGAACTGGGCGGCCACCTGGCGGCCTTGCGCCCGCTGGAGGAAGTGCTCAAAGAAGTCCGCGTGGAGTGGTGGACGCCCTAAAATGGTCGTCGGTCGTCAGTCGTCGGTCGTCGGGGCATCAAGAGAGGGTACCGGAATAAAAGAGCAGACCCGGGGAAACCCGCCAGCTTATCTTTCCCATATCGAAAAGGGGGCGCGCTTCTAAGTTTTATGTCCGAAGTTTTGATGAAAAATCCTCCGGTGAAGGATCCGGGGAAAACGCCGGCAATTCAAATCCTGAAGGAAGGAAAGGTTCTTTTAGATTACGGGCCGGTCACAATGGCCATCGAGGCCAGAAAAAAGGGGTTACCCTGCCAGCGGGCGGCGGTGGGGGCCGCCCGGATGGCCGTGGTGTTGTTAAAGCAGGTGGCCGACTGGCTGCCGGTTGTGCGCTCCCCGGCTTTGCAGGTGGACTTGCACCCTGTTTATCCGCCGGTGGTCAACGCCATGATTGCGGCGGCCAGGGCCACCGGAGATCCCCAACTAACCCCGCTGGCGGCGGTGGCCGGGACGATCGCGCAATTTTGTGTTTGCAAAGCGCAGTCTCTAGGGGCCGACTGGGTGGTGGTCAACAACGGCGGGGATATCGCCCTGGCCGTACCGCCCGGGGGAAGGATTCGAGCAGGCATTTGGAACGATTTAACAAAGGGGACCGTCAGCCACGTAGTTGAAGTTACCCGTGCCAGCGGGATCGGCGGGATTGCCACCAGCGGCTTCGGAGGGAGGAGTTTTACTTTAGGCATCGCCAGCGCGGCCACCGTTTTGGCGGGCGAAGCGGGCATCGCGGACGCCTGCGCGACCGTCCTGGGCAACGCGGTTAACGTGGACCACCCGGCAGTCGTCCGTGTTCCGGCCAGAACTATAGATCCCGAAACCGACATCCCCGACCTGCTGGTGACCAAAGAAATCGGCGCGCTGCCCCCGGAGGCGATCGCCCGGGCTCTCCAGAACGGGCTGAGCATGGCGCGGGATCTTTACGAACGACGCCTGATCCTGGGCGCCGTAATTAGCCTGCGGGGGCACTCGGTGGCTTACCCCCCGGGGATAGCCGCCAGGTACGGCTGAAAACCCGGTTCAGATACATATCTGATGAGACTGTCGAAAAACTCCGGAACATAATCCAGGCGAGGTTGGGCCTATAAGAGCATGGAGCGAGGGCAGGAACAACCGCCGCCGTCAGGAGCTCTTTCAGCGGGCTCTTAAATGCCATTGCAGAGGAGGAATAAATTTAAGATGCAGATCCGGAAAATTGTCACCATTGTCGAGGAAACGAGGATGGAAGGGGGCGTTGAATTGCCGGCGCCGGCGAAGAAAGCGGCGGCCGTGGCCGTGATTAAAAACCCCTGCGCCGGAAAGTACGTCGAAGACCTGACCGCCTTAATGGATATCGGAGAAGAATTGGGCCGTCTCCTGGGGAAAAAAGCAGTTGCGGCCCTGGGCGGAGAACCGGTGGAGAGCTATGGAAAGGCGGCGATTGTCGGCGAGCTGGGCGAACTGGAGCACGCCGCGGCCATCCTCCATCCGAAGCTGGGCAAACCGTTCCGGGAGGAGGTTCAGGGCGGCAAGGCCATCATTCCCTCGGCCAAGAAAAGGGGGCCCATGGGCGCGCCCATCGACGTTCCCCTGCATTACAAAGACGCCGCTTTCGTCCGCAGTCATTACGACGCCATGGAGGTGCGGGTAACCGACGCCCCGGCCGCCGACGAGATTCTGGTCGTGCTGGCGGTAACCGGTTCCGGGCGCCCTCTGCCCAGGATCGGCGGTCTGCAGAAGAACGAGGTTAAGGGTGAGGACGGATTGCGCTAAGGCGGCTCGCCCTGCTGCTAAGTAAAGTGAATCGGGGGAGTTGCCTGGAGGTGCTTGCGTGCGCCGTTAAACTGGAATATAAAGGGTTTGTTCAAAACAACCCGGAGGTATACGCTGGTAGCAGAACGATATTTTCAAAGGGAAACAAGTTAGGCATTGTGCAAAAGGTTAACTCCTGCCGGATGAAGGGAGTGGTCCTGGTGCTGCCGCCTTTTGCTTATTACCAGCCGGAGACGCTGGCGGAAGCGGTGAACCTGCTGGCGGAACTGCCGGAGCCGAAAAAGGTTCTGGCGGGCGGAACGGATATCCTTCCCGCCATGCGCAAAGGCGAACTGACCGCGGAACACCTGGTGAGTCTGCAAAGGCTAACTGAACTATCCCAAATTGAGCTGTGGGATGGAAACGTCCGGATCGGCGCTCTGGTAACGTTTCGGGAGCTGGCGACCTCCCCGCTTATTCAAAAGGCCTGCAATCTGCTGGCGGAGGCGGCCGCCAGCGTGGGCGGGCCGCAGGTGCGCAACCAGGGCACCATCGGGGGGAATATCGTTAATGCCTCGCCGGCCGGCGACCTGTTGCCGCCCCTTTTCGCCCTGGAGGCGCAGGTGAGGGTTTGCCGGCGCGGCGGGGAGAGGATTTTGCCGCTGAGCGAATTTTTGCTGGGGATGGGTAAAACGCTGATTTTGCCGGAAGAAATCCTTACCGGGGTCATTTTCCCTGCCCTGCCGGAGCGGGCGGCCGGCAGTTTTGTGAAGCTGGGCCGGCGGAACAGCCTGGCCATCAGCCGGATTAGCATGGCGGCAGTAATTACCCGAACCCCCGATGGGGACATCGAGGATGCCCGCCTGGTCCTGGGGGCGTCTGCGCCGCGGCCCGTCCGGGCGCCGGCGGCGGAAGCCCTCTTGCGGGGAAAATATCCCGGCCCAGCCCTGCTGGAGCAAGTCGTTGCCAGCATCGCGGAAACGGTCGCAGCCATTTTAGGAGACCGGCCGTCGGCCCCCTACAAGCGGGTGGCCGTCAAGGGAGTAGCGCGCCAGGCCCTGCTTAAGGTTGTGCCGGAGTTCGGGCAGTGGAATTAGGTGCCCCGTTGGTCGGCCAAAAAGCATTGGAGCGACGGTAAACTGACGGCAAACAACCTGATTTTCCAGGAGGTAACTAATGAAAACCGTCCGATTTAAAGCGACAATCAACAACCGGCCGGTGGACCTCCTCATCGCGCCTAACAGGCGCCTGCTGGACGTCTTGCGGGAAGACCTTGGCCTGACGGGTACCAAGGAGGGGTGCGGCGAGGGCGAATGCGGCGCCTGTACCGTGCTGCTTGACGGCCGCCCGGTAAATTCCTGCCTCGTGCTGGCGCCGGAGGCCAGCGGCCGGCAGATAACCACCATCGAAGGCCTGGCCGCAGACGGGCGGCTGCACCCCATCCAGGAGGCATTTCTGGAAGCCGGGGCGGTGCAGTGTGGTTTTTGTACCCCGGGGATGATCCTGGCCGCCAAGGCCTTGCTGGACGAAAATCCCCGTCCCGACGGGCAGGCGATCAAGACGGCCATTTCCGGCAACCTCTGCCGCTGCACCGGGTACGTGAAGATAGTGGCGGCCATCCGCCTGGCAGCGGCCAAATTGGCCGGGGAGGAGGGAGCGCGGTGAGCCTGGAAATTCGCGAAAAGCAGCTTCCGGGTGTAAAGTTTCCGGACGAAGAGAGCCCGGGAAGGGAGGATCCGGAAAGAGAAAGCTCCCGGAGCGGGGTTGACGAAGACTCTGGCTTTTGTGCGATCGGAAAAAGCTTTCCCCGCGTGGACGGCGCTGCCAAAGTAACGGGCCGGGCGCAATTTGCCGCCGATCTGCGGCTCCCCGGGATGCTTTTTGCCCGCGTTTTACGCAGCCGGGTGCCGCACGCCGTTTTACACTCCCTCGAAACGGCGGAAGCCCTGGCGGTGCCGGGCGTGGTGGCCGTTTGCACGGCGGCGGACATCCCCGGTCAGAATTCCGTCGGGATCATCGTCAAAGACGAACCGGTGCTGGTGGGCATAGGGGAGCGCATCCGGCGCGTGGGTGATCCCCTGGCGCTGGCGGTGGGTGAGTCGGAGGAGGCGCTGGATACCGCCCTGCCGAAAATTAAGGTGGATTACGAACCGCTGCCGGCCGTTTTTTCCGCCCTGGAGGCGATGGCCGACTACGCGCCGAAGGTTCACGGCGACAGCAACATTCAGTCGGTAACCAGGATTATCAGGGGAGACGCGGATTCCGCCCTGGCCGCCGCCAGGATAGTGATCAGCCGCCGCTACACAACGCAAATGGTGGAGCACGCTTACCTGGAGACAGAAGCCGGTGTGGCGGCCATCGAAAACGGTTTGCTGACGATCCGGGTTTCCACTCAAAATCCCCACTACGACCGGCGGGAGGTCGCCCGGGTGATGGGGATCGGGCAGCACCGCGTGCGGATTGTCCAGGTAGCAACCGGAGGAGGTTTCGGCGGCAAGCTGGACATCTCCGTGCAGTGTCTTTTAGCCCTGGCCGCCTGGAAAACCGGCCGGCCGGTCAAAATGGTCTACCCGCGGGAAGAGTCGGTGATTGCTTCCCCGAAACGCCATCCTTTTATCATGGATTACACCAGCGCCGCCGACGGCGAGGGGCGGCTGCTGGCCGTCAAAGTCAGGATCGTCGGCGATACGGGAGCTTACGCTTCCTACGGGCCGGCCACGCTGAAGCGGGCGGCGGTGCACGCCACCGGGCCCTACGAGGTTCCCAACGTTTTCATCGAGGCTTTTTGCGTTTATACCAACAACCCGACGGCCGGGGCGATGCGCGGCTTCGGCGTCCCGCAGGTCGCCTTTGCCCACGAATCCCAGATGGATCTGCTGGCGCAGGCCCTCGGGCTGGATCCCTTCGAAATTAGACTGCGCAACTGTTTTAAGACAGGGAGCGTCACCGCCACCGGGCAGCGTTTGTGGGCCGGCGTGGGGATCGCCGAAACCATCCGGCGGGCCCGGGAAAAGGCGCGGGAATTAGGGATGCTGGAGAGGTAAAGATTTATTGATCAAGGAACGAAAGTTAAGATATGGCGGAGCAAATTGCCATCTTGCCGCTGGGGGGTCAGGGATGAAAAAACGCGGTGTAGGCGTTGGCTGCATGTGGTACGGGATCGGGAACACGGGCGCGCCCAATCCGGCGGGAGCCTTTCTGGATTTTCTGGAAGACGGCACCGTGCTGGTGCTCACCGGCTGCGCCGACATCGGCCAGGGGTCGAGCACGGTGCTGGCCCAGATCGCTGCGGAAGAGCTGGGCGTACCGGTGGAGGACGTGCTGGTGGTGGCCGGCGACACCGGCGTCAGCCCCGATGCAGGTGCCACTTCGGCCAGCCGGCAAACCTATATTTCGGGCAACGCCGTCCGCCTGGCCGCGCGGCAGGCCAAACAGTTTTTGCTGGCCGAAGCGGCCCAAATGCTGGGCGCGCCGCCGGAAGATTTGGAAACCGGCGGAGGCTGCATCCGGCAAAAAGGTGCCCGGAAGTCCGTCTCCATCAAGGAAGTTTTGGCCGGTTGCCGCGCCCGGGGGAAGCTTACTTTGGGCAGCGGCTGGTTCAACCCGCCGACCACCGTCCTGGATGAATTCGGCCAGGGGGTACCTTACGCCACTTACAGTTTTGCCACTCAGGTCGCCGCGGTGGAGGTCGACACGGAGACGGGAAAGGTGCGTGTGCTGCGCATCGTTGCCGCTCACGACGTGGGCCGGGCGGTCAACCCGCAGGCGGTGGAAGGGCAAATTGAAGGGGGGTGTGCAATGGGTATCGGCTATGCGTTGACCGAAGAGGTGCAAGTGGCCTCCGGGGAAATCAAAAATACCAACTTTTCCGCCTACATTTTGCCCATGAGCCTGGACATGCCGGAAGTTCACTCTATTATCGTAGAAGAACAGGAGCCTACCGGTCCCTTCGGGGCGAAAGGCGTCGGGGAACCGGCGTTGATTCCTACGGCGGCGGCCATCGCCAACGCGGTAGCGGACGCCCTCGGCGTACGGTTTTACGAACTGCCCATGACGCTGGAAAAAGTAGTAAAAGCGTTGAATTTTCCTGAAGATTAGCGAAGAGGATTTATAATAATTAAATTTAAAGAGCAAGTACAATAGCTTCTCATCTTTATGTTTTCTGTTTTGGATAAAGAAAAACTTTGGCTTAAAAATATTCGAATTAAGGAGGTATTTCCATGAATATTGCCCAACGCCTGGAGCGCCTGCCTTTAACCCGGACCCACTGGGCCATTCTTTTGGCCACCGGGGTAGGCTGGCTGTTTGACTCGATGGATGTCGGCCTGGTGTCTTTCGTGATGCCGGCGATCCAAAAGGCCTGGCAGTTGCAGCCGACGCAGCTGGGTTTGATTGGCAGCGTCGGGATGATCGGGATGTTTATTGGCGCGGCCAGCAGCGGTATGCTGGCCGACAGGTGGGGGCGACGGACGGTGATCCTGTTTACCCTCGTCTTGTTCGGCCTGGCCACCGGTTTTTGCGGCCTGGCCACCGGTTTAACCATGTTGCTGGTAGCCAGATTTTTTGTCGGTGCTGGCCTCGGCGGTGAATTGCCCATTGCCTCGACGCTGGTCAGTGAATTTTCCCCGACGGCCGTCCGGGGCAGGATGGTGGTAATTCTGGAAAGTTTCTGGGCCTGGGGCTGGATTGCCGCCGCCCTGGTCGGTTATCTGTTTGTGCCTACTTACGGCTGGCAATATGCTTTCTTTATCGGTGCCCTTCCAGCTTTATACGCGGCCTACTTACGCAGGGCCATCCCCGAATCCCCCCGCTTTTTAGAGCGCACCGGCCGCTACGAGGAAGCCGACGCCATTGTTTCCCGGCTGGAACAGGAGGCCGGGGTAAGGACGGAGAAAAAGGAAAGGAGCGCTTTCAGGCCGGAAGAAAAAGGCCTCACCCTTGCCGGGCTTTGGTCCAACCGGTTTTGGCGGCGCACTTTGTGTCTTTGGGTCTTGTGGTTTGGCATTAACTTCGGCTATTACGGGTTTGTTCTGTGGATCCCCACCCTTCTGGTCGGCAAGGGTTTCTTGATCATCAAAAGTCTTCAGTATGTGCTGATCATGACTTTTGCCCAGTTGCCCGGTTATTTCAGCGCCGCCTACTTGATTGAAAAAATCGGACGCAAGGCGGTCCTGATCGTTTACCTCATGGGGACGGCGTTGGCGGCGTACTTTTTCGGGCAAAGCAACACGGTGAGCCAGATTATGCTCTGGGGCTGCTTGTTGTATTTCTTTAATCTGGGTGCCTGGGGGGCCGTGTATGCTTACACCCCCGAAAACTATCCGACCAGGGCAAGGGGCACCGGTGCCGGTTGGGCCGCCGCCGTCGGCCGGCTGGGCGCAATTGCGGCTCCTTATGTAGTCGGCGCGATTTATCAGGCTTACGGGAAGGCCCAGGGGTATATTTCCGTATTCATCATGTTAACTTTAGTCTTTATCGTTACGGCGGTGGTGGTCTGGATCTTCGGCGTGGAAACCCTTGGTAAGCCCTTAGAGGAAGCCGGTGCCGAGGTCAGCTGAAACCATTTGGTGTGTTTACTTCCGGCAGCGGTGATCCGGCGTAGTTACGGGGCGGGTGAAGAGCCCGCTCCCTTTCTGCGTCCAGACCCAAAACGTTTCCGCTGTTTCTGAGGGGCAGGTAGCGACGATAGAGCACATTAATTCCAATGTCAGGGACGTAGAAGCAGCAGTTACCGTAATTAAGGAACAGGGGGCCAGCGATTTTTTTAAGTAATGAAAAAAAAATTTTTCGACGGGCAGGAATAACTTCCCTGAAAAGAGAAATACAATAATCGGCTGATTTTTTTTTAGAGGCGTTATACTAAGCTGAGTATAACAATCCAATCTTCCCAAAAAAACAATGTTTTAACAAGCAGGGCAACTTTTTATTGGTTAGCAGAAAGAAAACTGCGGGGTGAACGGAGAGGGAGGAAATTGAAAAAATTGCTTGTCGCGATGCTGCTGTTGTTTGCGTTGGCACCATTTGCCGGCGGCTGCGGCCGGGGAGCCGGAAAGTCCGGGCAGAACACCGCCGCAGCGCCGAAGGAAATTACCGTTTCGGCGGCCATCAGCCTAAAGGACGCTTTGGAAAAGATCAAAGAGGAGTATACCAAGGAACACCCGGAGGTGAAGATTATCTACAACCTGGGTTCTTCCGGCGCGCTGCAAAAACAGATCGAACAGGGCGCGCCGGTGGACCTGTTCATCTCCGCCGGAGTCAGCCAGATGGACCAGTTGGCGGAAAAAGGGTTGCTCGAGCCGGACAGCCGGATCAACCTCTTGAGCAACGAACTGGTTGTGGTGGTGCCCAAAGACAGCCGGAAGGTCAAGGAGTTTGCCGACCTGGCCGGCCCGGCGGTGAAGAAGGTGGCTCTCGGGCTGCCCGAGACGGTGCCGGCTGGTATGTACGCCAAAGAGAGCCTGGTCAACCTGAAACTGTGGGATCAATTGCAGCCCCGGCTGGTTATGGCCAACGACGTGCGCCAGGTACTTACCTACGTGGAGACGGGCAACGTGGATGCCGGCTTTGTCTTTCGTTCCGACGCGCTGATGGGCAAAAACGTGAAGGTGGCCCTGGCCGTGCCCGACGGCCTGCACAAACCCATCGTCTACCCGGCGGCGGTGCTGAAAAACGCTCCGCAGAAAGCCGCGGCCAGGGAATTTTTGAATTACCTGGCCTCGCCGCAAGGAATGGGGATCTTTGAGCAGTATGGCCTGAAGGCCGGGAAAAAGTAGGCGCTTAAAATTCTGGACCGCACTTTTCGGGATTACTTAGCGGCATGGGGGTCTAAGTCCTGTTTTTGAGTTTTCCGCGTACGGATGGTGGTTTAGTTTTGGCTGGTTCCGAGGTGCATGCACCGGTTCTTTTGTCCCTGCGGGTGGCTGCGCTGGCGGTGGCGATTGTTTTTGCGGCCGGGGTGGCCGCGGCCAGACTGATGGCCGGCCGGGATTTTCCCGGCAAGGACGCGGTGGATGCGGTTTTCACCCTGCCCCTGGTGCTGCCGCCCACGGTGGTGGGTTTCGGCCTTTTGTTCCTCTTTGGCAAGCAGGGTCCGTTGGGCCGGCTGCTGGACTCCTGGTGGGGCGTGTCGGTGGTTTTCCACTGGTGGGGGGCGGTGATTGCCTCCGCCGTGGTGGCCTTTCCCCTGCTTTACCAGACGGTGCGGGCTTCCTTCCAGGCGGTGGACAGAAATCTCGAGAACGCCGCCCGCACTTTGGGCGCCGGGGAATGGCGGGTTTTCTGGTCCGTCAGCCTCCCCCTGGCCTGGCCCGGGCTGGCGGCCGGCGTGGTGCTGGCCTTTGCCCGCGCCCTGGGTGAGTTCGGCGCCACCCTGATGGTGGCCGGCAACATCCCCGGCCGCACCCAGACGGTGCCCCTGGCCATCTACGCTGCCGCCGAATCCGGCGACAACCGTACCGCCCTGGTGCTGGTGGGGATGATGACCCTGCTGAGCTTTACGGTTATCTTTTGGGTGAACCGCTGGAGCAAGCGCCGGTTGAAAAGATGGATGCCGGACGAAGCGGAATTGCCCCGGCAAAAATCCTCCAAGTAGAATTCAGGTGGGTGGCCAGTGAACAGCTTACTGTCCGTGAACGTCAAAAAGCCCCTGCCGGCGTTTGACCTGCAGGTGAAGCTGACCGTTAAAAACGAGGTGCTGGCGGTGCTGGGCCCCTCCGGGGCGGGCAAAACCACCCTTTTGCAGTGCCTGGCCGGCCTGCAAAGGCCGCAACAGGGTGAAATCGTCTTGAACGGCCGGGTGCTTTACAGCAGCGCCGCCCGGGTGAACCTGCCGCCCCGCCTGCGCCGGGTGGGCTACGTGTTCCAGGACTACGCCCTGTTTCCCCACCTGACGGTGGCGCAAAACGCTGCCTATGGAATGAAGGGCAACCGGAACGGCGGCCTGGGGCTCTGGGAAGTGCTGGCGATGCTGCGGATCAGTCACCTTGCCCGGCGCTACCCCGAGCAGATCTCCGGAGGCGAGCGGCAGCGCACCGCTCTGGCCCGGGCGCTGCTGGCCGGCCCAGAACTTTTGCTGCTGGACGAACCCCTTTCCGCCCTGGATTACGAAACCCGCCGCAAGTTGCGGGAAGAGCTGAAGTCCCTGCAGCGGCGCTGGCGGATCCCCTTTATCCTGGTGACCCACGACCTGGAGGAAGCGGCCTTCCTGGGGGACCGGGTGGTGCGCCTGGAAAAGGGGC
>JBFMBG010000090.1:0-11680 GCA_040755215.1 Bacillota bacterium
AGAATGTTGATTTGCTCGTAGCGGTTGGGGGCGGCAGTGCTATTGATGCTGCCAAGGGCGTCAACGTACTTTTGGGAAATGGAGGTGACCTCCGGGATTACGCTGGGATAAACAAGGTTAAAAAAAGAGGCCTGCCCTTAATCGCCGTACCAACTACGGCCGGAACCGGCAGCGAGGTTACTATTTTCGCTGTTATCTCCGATGTCAAGCAGAATCTTAAATTTACTATTACCAGCCCCCTGCAGGCCCCGACGTTGGCTATCCTCGATCCTGAATTAACTCTTTCTTTGCCTCCCATGTTAACGGCGGCTACCGGAATGGATGCCATGACTCATGCCATAGAGGCATATACCTCTATAATCAGTCAGCCAATTTCCGATTTGCTGTCATTGGAAGCAATTAGGTTAATATATCGTTACTTACCAGAGGCAACTTATAATGGGGCGAATCTTCGAGCTAGAATAGAAATGCTGAAAGCCCAACTTTTCGCAGGGATTGCCTTTAATAGTGCTTTTCTGGGTTTATCACACGCCATAGCCAGTCCCCTTGGCGCCCACCTACATATACCCCATGGGGTTGCAAACGCTATTATGTTACCTTATGTCATGAAGTTTAACTATATTGCTTCTCCGCAAAAATATGCAGAAATTGCTGAAGCTATGGGTCTTAATCTTGCCGGAAAGGATATTTATGAAGATGCCTACGAAGCGGTGACTGCTACGGAAAGACTCGTCAAGATGTGTAATCTTCCTTCTAAACTTAGAGATGTGGGAGCAAGAGAAGAAGTTTTAGATATCGTGGCTGACGATGCTCTGAAAAGCGGTATGCTGAAATTTAACTGCCGAACCGCCAGCAGGGATGAGATCCGGAAAGTTCTTCAAGATGCCTTTTAGGAGGTTTATCGGGTGATGACCTTCACTTCTTTACGCCACTGGCTGTCTGAAATTGAGAAAAGGGGTCTTTTAAAACAGGTCAATCGCCGCGTCTCTTTAAAATATGAGTTAGCGGCCGTGGGTAAAAAGGCCGACGGCCGGTATGCTTTGCGGTTTAATAACGTGGAAAAGGCAACCATGCCGGTGGTCACGGGCATTCTCGGCAGCCGTGAGCTGATTGCGCTGGCGATGGGGGTAACCAGGGAGAAAGTTCTGGATCACTTCGCCCGGGCGCAGGCGAATCCGGGACAATGTGTGCTGGTCAGTGCCGATGATGCCCCGGTGAAAGAAAAAGTTACCCACCGGGTTGATTTAGGCTCTTTGCCCGCGCCCATCCACCACGAAAAGGACGGCGGGCCTTATCTCACCGCCGGTGTCCTGGTGGCCAAGGATCCCGTTACCGGTGTACGCAACGTGTCAATCCACCGCTTGCAGGTTTTAGGACCCAACCGGTTGGGGATCCTGATTTTGCCACGTCACCTGTTCCAATTTTTCCGGGCGGCGGAAGCGGCAGGAAGGCCTTTAGAGGTGGCCGTCGCCATCGGGCTGGATCCCCTGCTCTTGCTGGCCTCCCAGGCCCTGACTCCGCCCGGATGCGACGAATTTACGATCGCGGGGGCTTTGTACGGCCGACCGCTGGAACTGGTCAAGTGCGAAACCGTCGACCTGGAAGTGCCGGCCCGGGCGGAAATAGTGCTGGAAGGTCGGCTGCTTCCCGGCGTGAGAGAAATGGAGGGGCCTTTCGGAGAATACCCGAAGTATTACGGACCGGCGTCCCCAAGGCCGGTGGTGGAGGTAACGGCGATGTCCAGCTGCCGCGATCCCATTTATCATACCATTATTCCGGCAACCATGGAACACTTGCTTCTGGGGGCAATTCCCCGGGAAAGCGGTTTGTTGCAGATAATTAGAAATGCAGTGCCGAACGTAGTAAACGTTCATTTGACCCCTGGGGGCGGCTGCCGCTACCATGTCGTTGTTTCAATTGACAAACAAAATGAAGGCGAAGCGAAAAACGCCATTTTCGCCGCCTTGAGCAGCAGTCAGGAAATTAAGCATGTGGTTGTGGTGGACAAAGATGTGGACATCTTTAACTCGGTAGATGTTGAATGGGCCGTAGCCACGCGCTGTCAGGCCGGTCGCGATGTATTTATCATCGAGCGGGCTTTGGGAAACAGGCTAGATCCTTCCAGCGACGATGGCTTGAGCGATAAAATGGGAATTGACGCAACGATTCCCTTGAACGCGGAGTCGGGGCGGTTCGAAAAAATTCGCATCCCGGGTGAAGATGCGATCAAATTAGAGGATTATATAGAATAATTAGGACAATGAAAACCCGCTTGCGTCGGGGAAATCAGCCATGGGTTGCTAAATTGAATCGCTTTTAAAACTGTGTCATCTACGAGCCGGGAAGGTTTGATTTCCCCACAAACTTTGTCTTGAACGGAGTTGTTTGCCGTGGCCGTTCGTTTGGCCGGACGAATTGAGAAAGCCAGGCGGTTGATGAGGATAAAGACCTTTTGCCGACCATTTACCTGCAGGGGCGGCACCAGAGTAACGACGTTATTTACGTAGGCGAAGAAAAGGACCCTGAGATTTTAACTGCTTATCCGCGGGAGTTAGTTAGGGTAAAACCATAAATCTGGCTAAAAAGTGTTTTTCTGGAATTAACCGACAGGAAAAGTTCTTTAAATAACGAATTAATATCTATTGCTATAATTTGCTATAATTTTAGTGTCGGGCAGGTGGCCGAAATGGAAACAACCCAGCTGTTTAGGGAAAAAGGTTGTGTCAATATCGATGAGTATTCGTTTCGCGCACCGAATTGAAAAGGTAGGGGTAGGCGGTCCCAGAGTAACAGATGTTATTTACGTGGGCAAGGAGGCTCCTGAAATTTTAACGGATTATCCGCGGGAATTGTTTAGGGTAGAACCATAGATGCACCTGGCGATAAGGTGTTCCAATACCCGCGCTGCGGGCGAGCCCATTTCCGAAATCATAGTTACTGGCGGCTGAACGACGGAGAACTTCCTTGTATAGCAAGTTATATTTAAGCAGCCTATTACTGTTTTATATCGGAGTTGAACAAGATGACTAAAACGGAAACAACCTTTCAGATCAAATCTATAGCAAAAGCATTAAAAATTATTGATATTTTGGCGGAAGCACGAGGGGAGTTGGCTCTTCACGAAATTGCCAATAGATTAGGGCTGGCCAAGAGCACTGCGCACGGGCTTCTTGCGACCTTAAGAGAATTTGAATATGTTGAACAATCGCCTTTTACCGGGAAATATAAACTGGGCTTGCGTTTATTTGAACTGGGGAGCATAGTGGCTCAGGGCTGGGACGTCCGTAGCATTACCGTTCCCTACATTCAAAAACTTGTCGATGAACTTGGGGAAACCGTTCACCTGGCAATTCTTGACAAAGGGGAAGTATTGTATATTGACAAGCGGGAAAGCCGCCACTCTGTCCGTATTGTGTCTCAGATCGGCGCACGTCTTCCGGCCCATTGTACCGGGGTGGGCAAAGTGCTGCTGGCAAATCTGTCCCCGGGAGAGATAAGGAGGATCGTTGCCTCAAAGGGGCTGCCCCGTTTTACCAAAAATACGATTACCGACCCCAAAGATTTAGAAATGGAGTTGGCTCGGGTTCGCAGCCAGGGTTATGCGATTGATGACGGGGAAATAATGGAGGGTCTTCGCTGCGTGGCCGCGCCTATTCGAAACCATGTCGGGACGGTTCGCGCTGCCATCAGTGTTTCGGGGCCGGTTGCCAGATTAGAGGGGGAAAGGCTGGACCTGACTATTCAACTGGTCACCCAAACAGCAGCCGAAATATCCGCCGGACTTGGTTATCGGGAAGAGAATAACGGGATGGTAAAAACCGAATAAAAATCTTGAGAACGGGCGTCAACCTGTATTTACAGCCTGGCCGTCAATGGAAACCGCGTACTCCTGCGGCAGGTGGTGGCGGTAGTCCCTGCGTTCCAGATTTTACATTTTTGTTTAGATAGCGGAAATTTCAAGTGTCATCTAAAAAAGATGGTGATTTTTCAGCAGTTTACTGGTATAATTTATAATTAGCAGTGAAATATGCTGGAGATAAACCGGGAAAAGTCAATTGAGCTAGAAATACTTGGGAACTGGAAATGCCGAGAAATTCTGGAAGTAACGGATACCGGTTGCCGGTGAGCAGGTAATGATCATCCAGGAATTAGGGAAAAAACTGCTTTTGATTGTTTTTCTTCTTTTCTGCCTGGGCACTTCCTTGCCGCCGGACGAATCGGCGGTCTTTGGGGAGCTTCCTTTTCTTGCGCAAACGCAGGCGGGAAAAGTCTGGACGGTCAGGCACGGCGATCAGCGGATCGAAGAGGAAATCAAAAATCCCCCGGCAAAGATTAAAACAAATCCGCCAGGGCAAATTGCCGTCCGTACCGCCCCCGGCTGTTTGCTTCTTCCCCGCTTTTATCAATCCGTCTACTTTTTAGGCTAACCTCCTGAAAAACCACACTTGCCTTTTCTTTAGCTGTCCAAATTAATCCGGATCAAAATTCAGGAGGTTGGTACTATGTTTAAAACCGGGCTCTTAATGGGTGGATTGACCATTCTGCTGGTGCTTTTCGGGAGCGCCGTGCTGGGCGAGACCGGCGCCGTGTTGTTTTTTCTCATCGCCCTGGGCATAAATTTATTCAGCTACTTTTTCAGTGATCAAATGGCCATCAAAATGACCGGATCTTACCCGGTGAGCGAAAGGGAGGCGCCGGAGCTCTACGCGACGGTGTGCCGGTTGTGCCAGCGGGCGAACCTGCCCATGCCCAGGCTTTACCTTACGCCGTCGGCGCAGCCCAACGCCTTTGCCACGGGACGCAACCCCCAGCACGCCGCCGTGGCGGTGACGGAGGGACTGCTGCGGATTCTCAACCGTCCGGAAATTGAAGGTGTTTTAGCACACGAACTGGCCCACATCAAAAACCGGGACATCCTGATCAGCACCATTGCGGCCGCCCTGGCCGGGGCGATCACCATGATCGCCAACATCGTGCAGTGGGGCGCCATTTTCGGCCTGGGCCGTTCCGACGATGATGAAGACGGCGGCCTGGGCATGATCGGTTCCCTGCTGATGGCCATTTTGGCCCCCATCGCCGCTATGATCATTCAACTGGCCATCTCCCGCTCCCGGGAATACCTGGCCGACGCCACCGGGGCGCGGATTGCCGGCACGCCGGAAGGGCTGGCCGGCGCCCTGCTGAAGCTGGAGGCGGCCGCCCGGCAGATTCCCATGCAGCTCAACCCGGCCGCTTCGCACATGTTCATTGTCAACCCCTTAAGCGGTTTTTCCCTGGCCCGGCTCTTCAGCACCCACCCGCCCATTGCGGAGCGGGTGCAGAGGTTAAAGGCCATGCGGTTTTAGGGAAGTTTTGAGGAGTTGGAAAAGGCCGCCGGCAGTTTCAGGCGGCCTTTTTTCAGGGAGTTGCTCCGGGGGCAAAAAATAGCTCCTACGGATATCCCGGCGGTTTGACCAGGCTTACGTTTAACTTTTCAAAATCATTGTCAAAAGAACAAACACTTTCTTTTTTCTGCCTGGCCAGCGCCGCGAGGTAGGCATCTGCAAAATCAACATTTTTTTTCGCCATGTCTTGTAAAGCCTGGATAACCAGATCGGAATTGTCGACTTGTATCCCATCTGCGTCAATGAAAGAAACCAACGTATCTGCAATTTCCCGTTTGGTGAATTGATAAAAAGAAGAGAGAACCCAGACGATTTCAGCTACCACCAGATGGGGTAAACGCAGGCAGACTTCCCCGTTTTCGGCGCGGGCCATCAACTCCAGCGCCTGGGCGGCCATCTCCGGCGGCTCACCGGTAATAAAGCGTAAAACAACATTGGCATCGACCCATAAATAAATCATTATTTTTCATTCCTTTTACCCAGGATCTGCCGGGAAAGCCAGGCAGACACTTCTTCCCGCACTTTTTCTTTGCCGGGGTATTTTTTTGTGGCCGGTAGCGAGGCGTACAGCTCCGTTAAGCGTTTGCGTTTAAAAGACCTGACCTTAACCTCCCCTTCCGGACTTAAGTCGAAAAGAAGTTCATCCCCCGGTTGCAGGTTAAGCAGGCGACGCACAGTTACAGGGATGGTGATTTGACCCTTACTTGTTAATCGAGCCCTTAACATAAGACTACCTCCTTAACATCAATATATATCTTACCTTCTTTTTTTGTCAAGGGAAATTCGGGGGACACCATACGGACGGGGAATCGGGGACACCTTACTAAATTTCCGGTAAACATAATTCAGTATGGTGTCCCCGGAATTTCCCCGCTGCACGTTCCTGCCGTCCATTGCTCCGCGGGCGCTAGTCCCGGAGCAAAAAACTGCGTGAGGTGACCCATGGTTTGGGCGTAGGCGGTGGTCGTTACCAAGTGGTTGCCGGAGAGAAAAATAAGCAGGTTCCAGACACCAAGAACAATTCCTGCCGTTACCCAGGACCAACGACCAGACATAACCTCCAACCATCCTTCCTGCTAATAATACCCCCCAGGGGTATCTTAGAAATATTATTATCATGGGCACTGCGGATTTGTCAAGATCTTTGATCAGAAAAAATTATTAAAAAGCCGGGGAATAAATCTGCGATTGGGATAACCGGATTGGATCTGCTGTCCGGATAACCATCCGGAAATAGGGAGGGCCCGGGGAGGGCCCGGAAAATAACCAATTACCCAGCGGGGTATGGGTAAAAAGGCGTAGAAGGGGGCGCTAACCGAGGGATGTGCTATCGAACTAAACTAATCTTTGACATTATTTACCCGGGAACCTAAACTGCTTTTTCAGCGTCTTAACATATAGGATCGTTTTTTGCCCTCGTCGGTTTCTGATTTGCCCGCACCGGTTTGCCCTGCCGGTCTGTGCTGGTCCGCGGGGCGGGCGTGGCAACGAACCGGCCTGCCGGCCGGAAGGCTGGTCCGGGCGATGGCTGCAAACAGCAGAGGAAGGAGGCGGGGGGCCGAAGGGGGGATGGGCCAAACCAATCCGATATGATCCAAAGTCCCAAAGCTGCCGGTTAACCTTGCCGGAAAAGGTTAAAGGTTTCTTTTGGACATCACCGGGCAAGGCATTACTTGGCGGCAGGCAAACCTGGCGCTTTAGCGCTGCTTAAGAGAACAAGAAAGGAGCGAGTTCCAGTGCGGAAACTGTTGATTATTTCGCTGGTTTTTTTATTTTTGATCAGTGCCGGGGTAGCTCTGGCCTTTGCTCAGCCGTTGGACAGGGGAGCGTTGCTGGGCGTTTTTCCGGAGCCCTCGACCCCCGGTGATCAGGTCACCCGGGGCGCCTTTGCGGCCATGCTGGTGAAGGCGGCCAATCTCCCGGCGGTGGACCGGCAGGTTTACCAGGCCAAAGACGTTGACCCGGCAAGCTGGTTTGCCCCGGCCATGGTCACTTTAAAGGAAAAAGGAATTATAGCCGGTTATCCCGACGGCACCCTGCGCCCGAACCAGCCTTTAACGGGGGTAGAGGCGGCGGCGCTGACGGCCCGCACCCTGGGTTTATTCAAGGTGCCGGGCGAACCGCAGGCGGGTCCTTTGGCCGCCGGCCATTGGGGCAGTTCCCTATACAACTGGCTGGTTAACCAGGGGCTGGTTTCCGAGCGATCCAACCCCGAAGACGTGCTGACCGTAGACGAGGCGGCCGATTTTTTGGCCCGCGTTTTCGGCAGCGACCCGCAGGCGGTGGACATTGTTGAAAAAAGCCAAAAGGCGCAGGCAGCTTTGAAAGCCATGCGTTGTACGGTAAATCTGGAGATGATGATGCAGCCGCGGGCGGCCATGGCCGGCAAATTACCCCAGATGAAAGGTTCGGGAAAGATAAGTATGGAGATGGTGCTGCCGGCCACCATGCACCAGGTTGCCCGGTGGCGGTTTACGGCCGCCGGAACAGAGCAGCAGATTCCGGAAGTGGAAGTGGAGCAATACCTGGTCGACGGGAAAATGTATATGAAAGTGACCGACCCGGCCACCGGCAAGGCCGAATGGATGCGTCTGCCGGAAGGCGCCGTCCCGGATCTGGAAGCTTTGCTGAAACAAAATCTGGAGGCGCAGATCGGGATTCCGGAAGAGTTAAGGCCCTACCTCCATTACCAGCTCCTGGGGACCGCGGAGAAAAACGGCCGCCAGGTGCATGAGCTTGGCTATTACGGCCGGATCGACGACCTGACCGCTTTCTTCAAGGCAGCCCTGCCCGAAGCGCTGCGCGGTAGTTTAGGCGGGCCGGAGTTCGAGCAATCCTTAACCCAGGCCGGGAAACTGATCAAGTCCATTTCCTTCTGGGGTCGCGAAGAGATCGGCGCAGATAACTTTTTGCCCCGCGCTGGGGAAATGAAAGCCGTGGTATCTTTTAACGACCGGTTCCAGGAGGAGGCCATGCCTGTGGAGCTGATGGAAATGTACATCCGGGTACAGGATTACAGCTACGGCGATCAAATCAAAATCACGCTGCCGCCCGAAGCCCTCCGGGCGGAAGAAATGCCCGGTCCGCAAGAAGGGCCGGCCGGAAAGTAAAGCTTCTTGTCAGGCGGCAACCGGGGATTCGGGGGACACTATACTGAATTTCCGGCAGGCATAATTCAGTATGGTGTCCCCAGAATTCCAGAATTCAAGCGTGTGCTATTTTTTCCTTCAGACCCAGGTCTGGATCACATTTTTTGTTTTTATATCCGCCGGGGACTGTAAACTATATGTTCGAAGACCCCGGCCGGCAATGGTGAGAGTTCCCGGAGGAAAATATGTTCTGCGCGGGAACTTTTTTGTTTTGCGAAACGTCATTATGATCAAAATTAAACGAACAGGAGTGGGGAACGAATGCGTAACAACCGGCTGCGTTTTTTTGCTTTTGTGCTCGCCGTTCTTTTCACGGCGGCCCTTTTTCCCGCCGGCGCCCCAGCCGGGGAAAAGCCGGCGGTTTCCCTGGAACAGGCCATCCGCACGGTGAAAGAGAATTTTACCGTCCCCAAGGAGTATACCCGCTTTACTTCCGGCTACTCCAGCTACCAGGACCGGCAGGCCTGGTCCCTGAACTGGAATGCGCCGGAGGAGCCGGGCGGGAGTTTTCACGCCCGGGTGGATGCCCAGACCGGGGAAATCTTAAGCATGAACGTCTGGAAACCCGAGCGGCGTCCCGAGCCGGGCCTGCGGATTCCGGCCGTTTCCGAGGCTCAGGCCCGCCAGACGGCCGAGGCGCTTTTAAAGCGGCTGATTCCGGAGCGTCTCCCGGACCTGCAGTTCGTAACCGCCGGGGAACAGCCGATTCCCCTGCACAGTTACGGAATGTTCGCCTACAGTTTCCGCTGGCAGCGGATGGTTAGCGGCATTCCCTTTCCCGGTAACGGGGTGACGGTGGAAGTGAACGCGGGCGACGGCCAGGTAACCAGTTATCGTTTTGATTGGCGAAAAGGGAATTTTCCTTCCGCCGCCGGGGCCATCTCTCCGGAAAAAGCACGGCAGGCCTTTGACCGCGCCGGGATGCTGGAACTGCAATACTTCCTCCCCTCGCCCATCCGGCCCCTGGCTGCCGGGGAGGAGCAGGAGCAGAATCAGCGCGCGCAACTGGTCTACCGGCTTTACCACCCGTCCGGCGGGTTAATTGACGCCTTCAGCGGCGAACCGCTGGTCCTGCCCGGAAAATGGTTCGGGGGCGGCGGCGCCGACGGCCGGGGAGGGGCGGAGATGCAGAAAATGATGGAGAGCGCCGCTCCCGCCCCCGTGCCGTTGAGCCCTGAAGAAATTAAAGAAATCGAAAGAACGGCGAAAATCATCAGCCGGGAAGAAGCCGCGGCCGCCGTCAAGAAGTGGGTGGCGGTGCCGGAAGGGCTCGCCCTGGAAGAGGCCAGCCTGACGGCCGACTGGCGGAACCCGGAGCTTCACCTCTGGCATCTGTACTGGCGGGCGAAGCAGGAGGGAACCGGGGAACCCCGTTTTGTGAGCGCCCAGGTCAACGCCGTGACCGGCGAACTGGTAAGCTTTGACTTGCCTTCCCTTCCTGCCGGCCCGGAGCGGCCCGGCGCTCTGGACCGCGCCGCCGCGCAAAATATGGCCGCGGAGTTTCTTTCCAAAGTCCAGCCGCAGCGTTTCCGGGAGGTTAAGCTGGATGAGTATTCGTCCTTCAGCGAGTCCGGGATCGTCAAGGAAGGGCAGAACCCGCCGGTTCAGGTCTTTAAATACCGGCGGATTGTAAACGGCATTCCTTTCCCCGGCGACGGAATGAGCGTGCGGGTGGACACGGTGGCCAAACGAATCACTTCTTATCGCCTGGACTGGTCGAACCTTACTTTTCCTGCTCCGGAAGGTATTCTGGGGATTCAGCAGGCCGCGGACGCTTTCCTCCAGGCCCGCCCCTTAACTCTCTCGTACGACCAGGTTTCTGGACCGTCCGGCCCCGGCGAAGTGCGGCTGGTCTACCAGCCTTTAGCTGCACCCGGGGTACCTGCGTCTGATCTCCTGGACGCCCGCACCGGCGAATTTCTGGACTGGGCGGGGAAACCGCTTTCCCAACTGCGCCGGGCGCACCGTTTTAACGACATCGCGGGGAACTTTGCGGAAAAAGAAATCAGCCTGCTGGGGCAGGCCGGCATCTTCGGCGAATACGGCGACGCCTTCCGTCCCGCGGAAAAGGTTACCGCGGTTGCTTTGCTGCGGGCGATGCTGATGGCCAAAGGCGAACTTTTCGACGGCGGAGTACCGGCGGACCAGGAGATCCTCAAGCGCGCCTGGGACCGGGGGTGGCTGAAGGAGGATCTCCCGCCGGGCGGGACGGTGAGCCGGGAAACCCTGGTGAAGCTGTTGATCCGCATGTTGGAGCTGGACCGCGCCGCCCGGGTGGAAGGGATCTACCAGGTGCCGTACGCGGACGCCGCCTCTTTCTCGCCCGGGTCCCTGGGTTACGTTGCCCTGGCCTGGGGGCTGGGCATCGTGAAGGGTGACGGCGTAAACTTCACCCCCGGCCACGAGGTAACCCGGGCGGAAGCCGCCGCTGCCCTGGTGCGGGCCCTGCAGGCTGAGCAATGGTAAGGGAAGCGTTACCGCAGGCGGGATAGTAAAGTAAGGCCTCTGGAATTAATAAGTCAACCGGAGGCCTTTTTTATGCTGCTCAAAAAATAACAAGCTCAAAGCCTGATTTAAGACCTTTGAGGGAAAAAACGGAAAACCTGCGTTACGCGACGGTGCGCAGGTTGTGCCACCCGATCACCAAGGGCCAGCGCAACCGTACTGGCAGATAGCAGGTAAAAATGCCCTGGCGGTGAAAAGATCATAATAAAGGTTCTGATAAAGCCAGCAACTCGCCCAGGGTAATCTTGAGGGTCAGGAAAAAGGACGTACCGGCTACATTTTCCTGAAACTCTTTCAACCGGCGCTGATCAATGGCGCGGATCTGATCGGGGAGAGCACGGGTTATCTTTCCGTGCAGAAGCATTTCCGGACGGAAGGAAGCGGGCCTGGCGCTTGAAGAAAGGGGGACCACAACCACCGTGGAAAGATAGTTAAAGGGTTCATCGGAAACAACTACTGCATAAAGGGGTCCCTGCAGGACGTGGCCCGTGCCTTCCAGGCTGACCCGGTAGATGTCTCCCGGGCGCGGTATTTCCCCGGGCATTACAGTTCACCTCTCTCCGCCCGGGCCATTTTTTCTGCATAATCGGCAAGGTCTGTTTCGGCCAGGGGAGTTAAATCCTCCTCGCCGGCCAGCCGGCG
>JBFMBG010000091.1:0-11596 GCA_040755215.1 Bacillota bacterium
TGAACGGTTTTGAACCCTCCACAGGGAAAAGCTTCTATTTTCTGCCGCCGGCAGTGGCTTACCGGGGGGTGCGGGAATGATTAAAGTACGTTCTTTAAAGAAAACCTACGGGCGCGTGCAGGCCCTGCGAGGGCTGGACATGGAAGTGCCGGCGGGCGCCGTTTACGGATTTATCGGCCAGAACGGGGCGGGGAAGACCACCACCCTGCGCATCCTGGCCGGACTGCTTGTCCCCGACGGGGGCACCGCGGAAGTGGCCGGGCTTGAGATCGGCAGCCACCCCCGCGCCTTGCGGGAGGTGGTGGGCTACATGCCCGATTTCTTCGGCGTCTACGACGATTTAAGGGTCGGGGAGTACCTGCTTTTTTACGCCGCCGCGTACGGGATCAGGGGGCCGCGGGCCTTTAAACTGCGCGACGATCTGCTAGAACTGGTGGAGCTGGGGGAGAAGCGGGAAGCCTTCGTGGATACCCTCTCCCGCGGCATGCAGCAGCGGCTCTGCCTGGCCCGGGCTTTAATCCACGATCCCCGGGTGCTCCTTTTGGATGAGCCGGCCAGCGGCCTGGACCCCCTGGCGCGGGTGGAAATGCGGGAAATTTTAAAGGAACTGAGCAAACTGGGTAAAACGATTTTAATCAGCAGCCATATCTTGTCGGAACTGGCCGACCTGTGCACGCACGTCGGCATGATCACCGAAGGGCGGCTGGTGCGCCAGGGGCCGCTCGCCGAATTGCTCAACGGCACCCCGGTACAGACCATCATTTTGCGCTGCCACGGCCCGGCGGAGGCAGCCGAAAAGCTGCTGGCGGGCTGGCCGGGGGTGGAGGTGCTCCGTTCCCTGCCCGGACAGGTTGAATTTCGCCTGGCGGGAGGATCGGCGCAAGCAGCGGAGTTGTTAAAGGAACTGGTCCTCCGGGGCGTTCCGGTAACCCATTTTGCGCAGGAAGAACAAAGTCTGGAAGATACCTTCGTCCAGCTGGCCAGGGAGGGTGGTTTGAATGGCTGAAGAAGTTCGGGAGGAACAGCGAGGACAGGAACAGGAAAAAGAAGCCGCGGGGCAAAGAAAGGAAGGCGGGGCAAAACAAAGGCTGCAGGAGAAAAGGTTCTTTCTCCGGGATTGCTGGGAAGGCCTGCGGTGCGGCCTGGCCCCAATGCTGGGTAAGGAAATGCGGGGGCGGACCCGGGGCTGGCGCTCACCTGTTCTGTTAACCGTTTACCTGGGGGTATTGAGTGCCTTCGTGCTGTTGTTTCTCTGGCTTAACCTGGAGCGCTTGAGCATGATCCGGCCGCAGGTGGGATTATCCCTGTATTCCCTTTTTATTTTCAGTTTAATCATGTTGATTTCTTTTATCGCCCCGGCCGTCGCCGCCGGCGCCATCAGCGGGGAAAGGGAAAGACGGACGTACGATTTGCTGCTGGTGACCAAGGCTTCCATCCCGGGCATCGTGCTGGGGAAATGGCTGGCTTCCGTGGTTTACTTAATGTTTCTGGCGGTGGCCGCCCTGCCTGTTTTTGCCGTGGTCTTTCTTTACGGCGGGGTCCCGCCGGCCATTTTGGGTCTGGCCTTTGTGGTCTGCCTGGCCGCGGGCCTGGGCTACGGCGCCATGGGCCTGGCCCTGTCCGCGCTGACCCGGCGCAGCCAGGCGGCAATGATCATTTCGCTGGTTCTCGTCTTTTTCTTCATCTTCGGGATCCCGGTAATTACCGGTATTATCATGGCCAGCAACCCGCCCGGGCCGTCGCCCCAACCTCTCGGGCAGCCCGGCGCGGCGATTGCCGGCCCTCCCTGGTACGTTTTTTTAAGCCCGCTCACCGCTTTTACCTCCGTTTTGCCCGGGTCGGGCGAGTACGACCGGAACTGGGGCATCCCCCTGATTTCGGAGCTGATGAATATGCTCTTGAACCGGATGGTGCAGCCGGAAATGATGGTCTACGCTTACAAAATGGGTTACGCTTCTGGCTATATGTCTTCCGGCTACCCCGGCGGGGTCGAAGCGAAGCCGGCGGGGCTGGCCGCCTGGGCGCCGTGGGCGCGTTTCACCCTTTACCAGGGGATTCTGATCCCGGTTTCCCTGGCCGCCGCCGTTCTGGCCATTGCCCCGCGCAAACCCTGGCCGTTCCGGCGGGCGGGAAAGAAAAATAATTAGCTACAGAGAAATTGATTTGGGAACAGGGATGACAGGTCCGGCCTCTGACGGCTGATCCGCCGATCATGAAAATTGAGGCAAAAAGACACAAAGAGAACTGCATAAACATATATACTTTGTCCTCTATGGTCCTAACGCAGCCTGAGGTTAAATAAGTTAAGTGCCTGGCACTTAACTTATTAATCCCCTTTGTGCCAATTATTTTCAAGGAGGCATGGATATGCTCCGCAGGAAGCGGCATGACTGGCCCGACCGCAGGCTGGAGGAGGCGCTGGCGCTCCTGGCGGCGCGAGTGCGGCGGTGCTACTGGCTGGAAACCGGACGCCTGGTGCTCACCTGGGGCCTGGCTGTCGCTGCCGGCGTGCTGGTTTTGTTCAGGTTGACCCCGCTTTACTCTTGCCTGTTCCTGGCCGGAATAGGCGGGGCGGCTGCCGCTGTGGTTGTTTTTGTTTGGCGAAGTTTGTCCATCCCTGACGCCTTGAAAGTAGTGCAAATCGCCGACGAGCTGGGTTTAAACGGCGAGGCGGTTACGGCGTACCGCCTCCTGGAAAAGAAAAAGCAGGATTCCTGGAGCAAATTTGCCGTTGAAAAAGGGGTTAGCGCTTGCCGGAACCTGCCGGGTGAAAGGTTGGTTCCGCTATTCCCCTCCTGGCGCCCCTGGCGGGGGATTGTTTTTCTGACCGGGATTCTGGTGGTCACGATCCTGCTGCCCGCTCCGCTGGCTCCTTACTGGGAGGTCCGGCGGGCGGAAAAGGAAGCCCTGGCCGCGGCCGCCCGGCAGGCCGGAGAAGTGGTTGCCCAGCTCCAGCGGATGCCGCCGGAACAAAAGGAATTTCTTCCGGAAAAATTAAGCGAAGAACTTGATGCCCTTCCCCGGACCGTCGGCGTGGCCAGGGACCGCCGGGAGGCCGCCCGCAATTTAGAGCGGGCGGGCCAGGAAATTGAAGATGTCCTGGCCTTTTTAGAGCCGGCGGAAAGGAGTTTCCGGCAGCTGGCCGGCGCCTGGAAAAACAGCCGGGAACCTCTCCTCAAGGAACTGGCCGCCGCCCTGGAAAAAGGCGATGCGCAGGAAATCGCCCGGCTGACCGGGAAGCTGAAGGAACTGGCCAATTCTTCGCAAGCCGCGAAAAACAGGCTGGCTTTGGAAATGTTCCAGGCCGGCGAAACCGTCGGGGATCCGGCCCGGCGGGAAAATCTGCGCAAGCTGGCCAGATCGCTCATATCTTCCGGCGGAAACGAAGAAGCAGGGGAAAGCGGGGAAAAGGAAAGCGCCTCCCTGGCCCGGGATCTGGCCGGCCTGGCGCAGCAGGCCCGGGCCGCCGGCCGGCTGGCACGGGCTTCTGCGGCAATGTTTAGTCTGGCCGGTGCTCTGGGCGGCGGAAATAATGCGGCGGCCATTGCCCGGACCGGGAGCGGAACGGGTGCCCAGCCGTCGGCAAACGCCGGCGGAACGGGAGGATCTGGAGGGGCGGCCAGCGGGTCCTCCGGCGCGGGTTCGGCCGCGGGTTCCGCCCCGGGCAGCACGCCCGGTTCAGCCGGGAGCAGCGGGGCGGGGGGCTCTGCCGGAGCCGGCGGCGCTTCGGCGGACGCCGGAGCCGGCGAGGGTACCGGCGGGCGTGCCGGCAATTCCGGGGGAACCAGAGGCGGTTCAGGCAACGGGCCGGGTTCTGGCTCCGGAAATGAAGGCAGCGGCGGCGGAGCGGGCACGGGCGCCGGGGGACCGGGCACCGGGGGGCAGGGTGCGGCAACTTCCGGTGGCGGCTACGATCGGATTTACGCCCCGCATTTGCTGGGTGGTTCGGGACAGGAAACCCGGGTTAGTGGTCAGATCCGGCTGGGTCAGGCCGGGACTGAAACCAGCCTGCCCGATTCTCCGGTCGAGCTGGGAGCGATTCGTCCTTACCGGGAGGTCCTGCCTCTTTATAAGGAAGAAGCAATCAACTCCCTTTCTTCCGCTCCTCTTCCGCCAGACCTGGAATCGCTGGTATGGCAATACTTTACCTCGTTGGAATAGACAGGGTAATTTATTCCTGAGCAGGAAGGAGTTTGCTGATGCCTGATTACACTGGTTCGGTAGAGAATCAGGAAGTTAAAGAAGCCCCGTCCGCCGGGGCCGCCGGGGAAAGCGACGCTTCCAGGGAAGACGTTCCGGGCATCCTGGAAGGGGTTAAAAACCGTATAAAAGAAATGGAAGACGCCATTGCCGGGGTGATTGTAGGCCAGGAAGAGGTTGTTCACCAGGTTTTAACCGCCCTGCTGGCCGGCGGGCACGTGCTTCTGGAAGGAGTGCCCGGCCTGGGCAAAACGGCGCTGGTCCGCACCGTGGCGCGGGTGACGGGGTTGACTTTCCGGCGCATCCAGTTTACTCCCGACTTAATGCCGGCCGACATTACCGGCACCCAGATTTTTGACGAGAAAGGGGCCGACGGTCCTTTCCGTTTTTCCCCGGGGCCGGTTTTTGCCAACATCGTCCTGGCCGACGAGATTAACCGGGCCACGCCCAAAACCCAAAGCGCCCTGCTGGAAGCCATGCAGGAGCGTACGGTGACGTCAGGCGGGTTAACTTATCCTTTGCCGGAGCCTTTCTTTGTGCTGGCCACCCAGAACCCCCTGGAGATGGAGGGAACTTATCCTTTGCCGGAAGCGCAACTGGACCGTTTCTTGTTTAAGATTAACGTTTCCTATCCCAGTGCCAAGGAGTTGCTGGCCATCGCCGACCGGACCACCGGCGCCGCCGAGCCTCAGGCGCCTTCCCTGCTGGCGCCGGGGGAGTTGCGCGGCTGGCTGAAGCTGGTCCGCCGGGTGGTGGTTGTGGAGGACGTCATCGATTACGCGGTTCGCCTGGTGCTGGCCACCCAACCCGACAACCCCCGGGCCCCGGAAAGGGTCCGGCGTTTTGTCCGCTACGGTTCCAGTCCGCGCGGCCTGCAGGCCCTGGTGCTGGGCGCACGGGCCGAAGCTCTCCGGGAAGGGCGCCCGCAGGCCGGGTACGCCGACATCCGCCGGGTTGCCCCGGCGGCCCTCCGGCACCGTCTGATTTTAAGTTACGAAGCGGCGGCGGAAGGAATCGGGGCCGATGAACTGGTGGCGGAGGTCCTGGAAACCGTGCCGGTCCACCAGTGAGATTAGGAATTCCTTGAGAATTGGGGATGGGGGATAGGCGGGAGTCGGGCAGTCAATTCTTTTGCGATGGGGAATTTTTATTTGTTTACCCAGGATCTTCTCGATGCCAACCTATTAAAACGTCTTGAGTGTTATCGGCTGGTCCGGCAGACCCCCGTTTATGGCCGCCCCGGGGGCGCCAGGCGTTCTTTACAGAAGGGCGGAGCGGTGGAGTTCGCCGATTATCGCGAGTACTCTCCCGGCGATGAACTGCGGCGGGTGGACTGGAAAGCCTACGCCCGGCTGGGGCGGCTTTACGTGAAGGAATTTCTGGACGAGCGGCAGCAAACCGTGCTTTTTCTTCTCGACGTCAGCGCCTCGATGGACTGGGGCGGTCCGCCGGCCCACAAGGGGAGATATGCCTTGCAGATTGCCGCCGGGCTGGGTACGTGCGCGCTGGCCGGAAGCGACCGGCTGGCGGTCATTTTCGCCGGCGGGGAAGGAAAAGTAAAGGAAGACGCGGAAATAGATAAACAGGGTGCAGCAGAGGACAAGGACAGTTTGACCCGGAAACATCCGCCGGACAAACCGGGCATTGCCTCCCTGGAAACGGCCGGCAACGGTAAAGCGGGCTGGCGGATATCTACCGAATTCAAGAGCCGGACGGCTCTGCCAGGGTTCTGGAATTTCCTTCGGTCGGTAAATTTTGGCGGTAGCGCCGGACTGGTGAGTAGTTTACATAATGCTCTCAAACTGGACCGGGGGGCAAAAAGTCTTTACGTTTTTTCCGACCTTTACGATTTGGCCGACGTGCAGGAAATGCTCCGCCTGGCCGCCGGCCGGGGCCTGGCGGTAACCCTCCTCCACATTTTGTCCCCGGAGGAAAGGGCACCGGAAGGAGAGGGGGAATACCTGCTGATCGATCCAGAAAGCGGCGCCAGGATTGAAATCACCCTAAACCCGGCAGCATACCTTGCTTATACCCGGCGGCTGGAAATGTTTTTCCGGGAGCTGGACAGCTTCTGCCACCGCTGGGGTGGAAAACGGGTCCTGCTGGACAGCGGTGAGGCGGCGGCGGACACCCTGTTCAAAACCCTGCCCCGGGCGGGGGTACTGCAGCCAAGAGGGTAGTTCGGTCGTCGGTCGTCAGAAGTCGGACGTCGGAAAACAATTTTGAAAACAGGAAGACAGTCCCCTTATTTTCGAAGAAGTTAATTCTGCTGTTTAATGATGGAAATTTGATTCTATTTTCAAGAGAACTCTCCATGATAACTTTCGTTCTCGCCATAATGAAAATAAAGGGCAGAATCCTGAATTTATCAACAGGAGATACCCTGAACTGACCCATATTTTCTAAGGAGCTGATTTTGGTGGTAAATCTGCTTCAGTTATTGTTTGCCCACCCGTTGGGCTGGTTTGTGCTGGCCGTGTACGCGGCGGTAGTTTTGCTGATGTGGTACATCATCTGGCGGGACCGCTTCCGGCGCGTCATCGGCACCTGGACAGCCATCGAATGGACGTTGGTTGCGTTAATCTTATGTGTCTTTTGCCCTTTTGTTTATAATTACTATCGCGAAAAAGGGTTTTTATAGCAGGACCCCAAAAAACTTCTTCCTGATCAAGACAGAACATCGCCTTTTTGCCGACGAAAAAGGGAACCTTCCACGGATATCAAATTCTATAGGAATTTTTTTGTTATGCCTTCCAAATATGGAATGATAAGATACCCCCGGCATTGGGGCTTAAAATATTGCTTCCCATGCCCATCTTTTAATTCTCTGCGATCTCTGATCCTCTGTGGTTGAATTTAGAAAGGGCCAAGCACATCAGCAGGCCGGTTAGAAAATAGAGGCGATGTTTTATGCATTTCTTTTCTCCCCAGGCCCTCTGGCTGGCTTTGACCGTCCCGGCCATCCTGGCCCTGTACATTTTGCGTCCCCGGCATAAGCAAAAGATTGTTCCCAGCACCCTTTTGTGGCGGCAGGCTGTTGCCCCGCAGGAGGCCACCCGTCCGTGGCAGCGCCTGCAGACCCGGCCCTTGCTCTGGCTGCAGTTGCTGGCCGCCGCCCTGCTTACCCTGGGTGCCGCCGCCCCCGTCTGGTATTTAAAGAAGCCTTCCCCCAGTACAATTGTCCTTTTAGATGTTTCAGCCAGCATGCAGGCCGTCGATGGTCAAGAAACCCGCTTTTCCCGGGCAGTTTCGGAAATCGAAGCGCTCGCCCGGGGATTGGAGAAGGGGGCCCGGCTGACCGTAATTGCTTTTGACCGGCAGCCGCGCTTAATTATCAGGGACAGCAACGACTACGCGGAAATCAAACGGGCCCTGGCGGAATTAAAACCTTCCCCGTTCAGCGCGGATCTCCGTCCTGCCATATCCCTGGCCGGAGCGCTGGCCCGGGAACAAAATCAGCCGCGCCTGCTGGTTTTTAGCGACGGCGGGTTAACCTGGCCGGCGGCAGAGGAAAAAAACGGCCTGGAGTTGAGGCTGGTCGGCTCCCGCCAGGCCGCCAACGTGGCCATTGCCTCCTTAAACCTGCGCCCGGCAGGAACGGGCCAGGCCGCGCTGGCCGTGCTGGTGAACCGCGGCGCCCTCCCGGCTTCCGGAAAGGTTCACTTAAGCGCGGGCGACCGGCCGCAGGAAGCAAAAACATTTCAGCTGAAGCCGGGGGAGGCGGCCTCCTTTTTGTGGCCCGATTTGCCAGGGGGCGTGCCGGTGGCGGCAGAGTTACAGGTTGACGATCCAGGAATGGATCATTTCCCTTTGGATAATCAGGCCTGGGCCGTACCCCAGGAAAAGCAGAAAAGAAAGGTCCTGCTGGTTACGGACGGGAGTATCTTTCTGGAAAAGATATTCAACATTTTTCCCCGCCTCGACGTTTACAAAGTCACTCGTGAGCGCTATCCTGACCTGATAACCGGCAGCTTCGATTACGACCTCACCGTCCTGGACGGGGTGGCCAAACCGCTGCCGCCGGCGGGGGCCGTGCTTCTGCTTAACCCTCCGGCCGGGGAAAACATCCGCGGTTTGACGGCGGGAGAAGAATTCAAGCCCGGTGAACTGGTCCCGGAAGCGGGGAGCCCTTTGGTTGAATACGTGGATCTTTCCCAGGTGCACGTGGCCAGGGCGAATTCCCTGGAGCTGAAAAGCAACTGGCAAAAAGACGTCACGGCCGACGGAAAGGTTATCCTGGCGCACGGGGCGGCGCCGGAGGGGAGGACGGCGGTGCTTGGCTTTGGGTTGGGCGCTTCCGATCTCCCCCTGCAGCCCGCCTTTCCGGTTTTAATGCAGAACGTCCTTTCCTGGCTTCTGCCGCCCGACCTGGACGTCGCCGGCCAGGCCGCCCTGGGGGAGGAGATAAAAATAAACGCGTGGGCGCGGGCGCAAAAGATTACCGTGGAAAATCCCGACGGGTCCGTACTTTCGCTTGCGCCCCCTTTTCCGCCCGCTCCCTGGGTGCCGGAAAAACCCGGCCTCTACCGGTTGACCCGGTACGTGCAGGCAGACGGACAAGGAATTTCCCGGGCGTCCCGCCTGGTCGCGGTCAACGGCTACAACGAGCAGGAGTCGGACATCGTCTTAAAAGACCTGTCGTCCGCCGAAACAGAAGGTGCCGCGCAATCTGTTCCGGAGCCGCGGCCCTTGCCGCTGGCGGGGGGACTGACCCTGCTTGCCCTGGTTGTGGTCCTTGTGGAATGGGGGGTGGCCAGCCGTGGGCATTAGCTTCAGCAACCCCTGGTGGTGGCTTCTGATCCCGCCGGTTCTCCTGGCCGCCTGGTACCTGCGCCTGCCCTGGCTGAAAATGGCCCGCCGGCTCGGCGGTCCTCCCTGGCGCAAAGAAATCAGGCGTTTGGCCGTGCGCCTCGGCCTTTTTCTTTTGCTGGGAGCCGCGCTGGCCGGTACGCACCTGGTGGCCGTGATTCAACGGCAGGCGGTTGTATTTGCCCTGGACGTGTCCTCCAGCGTGGGCGCGGCGAAAGGCCAGGGGGAAGACTGGATTCGAGCGGCGCTGGCGAAAAAGCCCCCGGACGGCCTGGCCGGAGTCATTTCTTTTGGGGAAAGGGCGCTGGTGGAGGAGCCGCCCGGGCAGACTCCTTCCTTTGTCCGGACGGGTACCGAACCGGGCGGCGGCGCCAGCAGAATAGGGGAGGCGCTGAACCTGGCGCAGGCCTTGCTGCCTGCAGAAGCCAGAAAAAGGGTGGTTTTGCTTTCGGACGGGCGCGATACCCAGGGGGAAGCGGTGACCGCGGCCCGGCAGCTCCACGCGCAGGGGGTGCGGGTGGACGTGGTCGAGCTGGGGGAAAAGGCCGGACCGGATCTCCGCCTGGAAAACGTCAAACTTCCGCCGCGGGCCCGGGTGGGGGAAACATTTTCTTTAGAGGTTGTCGCCTTTGCCGGGAGCGAGGGGGCGGGAACCCTTTTTCTGGAGCGGGACGGAAAACTCCTTGCCGCTGCCCCGGTTAATTTCCAGGCGGGCGAAAACCGCTACAGTGTTCCGGTCGAGGCGGGGAGCGCCGGCCTGCACAGTTACCGGGCTTACCTGGTGGCCGGGGACGGGCGAAAGGACGCCTTTGCCGCCAATAACGAGGCCGGAGCGGCCCAGGAGGTCACCGGTCCGCCGCGCGTCCTGGTGGTTGCTTCCCGGCCGGCGGAAGCAGAAGCGCTGGTGCGCTCGTTAAAGGCAACCGGAGAAATCGAAATTGACCTGGTTGACCCCGGACAGGTGCCGCGGGGGCTCCCCGCCTGGGCGCGGTATCAGGCGGTCTTTCTGGTTGACGTGCCGGCGTACAGCCTGGGGGAAAAAGCCATGGCCGAAATCGAGGCTTACGTCCGCGACGGCGGCGGTGGGCTGGTCATGACCGGCGGGCCAGATTCCTTCGGTCCGGGCGGGTATACCGGGACGCCCGTGGAGAGGGCTTTGCCGGTAAAAATGGATATTTCCGGACGGGGCGAGCTTCCCTCCCTGGGTCTGGTGCTGGTCATCGATAAATCCGGGAGTATGGCCGAATATGCCGGCGGGGCGGATAAAATCAATCTGGCCAAGGAGGCCGCCGCCCGCAGCGTGACTGTCCTCACCGACCGGGACCAGGTTGGCGTAATTGCCTTTGATACGCTTCCCTGGTGGGTGGTTCCCCTGGGCCCCGCTCAAGATAAGGAAAGCATCCGGAAAGAAATCGGGCGTATTTACGCCGGTGGCGGGACGGAAATTTACCCGCCGCTGGCCGCTACCTGCGCGGCGCTAAAACAGGCGCCTACCCAGGTCAAACATATTATTTTGTTGACGGACGGCATTTCGGCCAGCGGCGGCCCCTACCAAAAACTGCTGGAAGAAATGCGGAGCGCCGGAATTACCCTGACCTGCGTGGCGGTGGGCGAAGGGGCCGACACCGGGATGCTCCGGGTCCTGGCCGAACTGGGCCGGGGGCGTTATTACGCCACCGCCGAGGCCGGCAGCATTCCCTCGATTTTTACCAAGGAAACGGTAATGGCCACCCGCAGCTTCGCCGTTAACGAAAGATTTGTTCCGGGGGTTGCCGCCCCCAGCGTGTTGCTGCAGGGAATCCGGAAGGCGCCGGCCCTGGATGGGTACGTGGCGGCCTCGCCCAAAGACAGGGCCGAGGTGGCGCTGGTTTCCCACCGGGGCGATCCCGTGCTGGCCGCCTGGCAGTACGGGCTGGGCCGGGCGGTGGCCTGGACTCCGGACGTGGCCGGACGCTGGAGCGCCGCCTGGGCAGCTGGTCAGCTCTTTCCCCGGCTGTGGGGAAACGTCCTCTCCTGGATTTTGCCGGCGGTAAATACCGGCTCCGTCCAGGTCGCCACCACAGTTGAAGAAAGCGGAGACGTCCGGATCGTGGTCGACGACCCGGCGCACTGGCAACAGGTGGGCAACTATTCCCTGCGGATTACCGGGCCAGCCGGGGAGACCAGGGACGTTGCGCTGACTCCCGCCGGCCCGGGGCGCTACACCGCCCGGATCACGGCACCGGGAACCGGCGCCTGCCTGGTCAGCGTGATGTCGTCCGGCGATGCCGGTCAGGTCCTGATCGGACGAAGCGCGCTGGTGAACCCTTATCCGGCGGAATACAGGGAAACGGGCGCCGACCTCGCCCGCCTGGAAGAAATTGCCCGGGCCGGGGGCGGCGAAGTACTCGTCAATCCCGAACAGGCCTTTGCCCCCAACCTGCGCCCGGTGCGGGCGAGCAGGGATCTTACCGGCCTGCTCTTAATCCTGGCCGGCCTTTTCTGGTTGCTGGACGTGGCCGGGCGGCGCTTGAGTTTCGGGACCGAAGAACGGGAAGCCCTGAACAGGATCTGGTCACAGGCCCGTGCGCACCTGGCTTTCCGCCAG
>JBFMBG010000092.1:0-11463 GCA_040755215.1 Bacillota bacterium
AAAGGCATCAGGCAAAGAGGCACAAAGTTAAGGGATTGGTAATTGATCCTTGCTTTGTATCTTTTCCTTCTGGATCTTTTTGCCTCTGTATGTCTGTGTACTTTGTCCCTCTTAAGTCCCTGTGCTTTTCCCTTTGTACCTTTGTCCCTCTGTGCCTTCCTTTTTTGATTCAGGCTGCTGTCCGGACGATCATGTGCCGGAGCACTTCATCGGTGATTTTAAAAACCCGGTCCAGTTCCTGCACTACTTCGTTGTTCCCTTTAAACCTTAAAATGATGTAAATTCCTTCTCTAAGGTGCTGGATCTGGTAGGCCAGGCGGCGTTTACCCCACCTTTCCAGTTTGGTAACTTCTCCGCCGTGGTTTTCCACTAACGACCTGAACCTTTCCATTACTTCGGTAATCTTTTCCTCTTCCAAATCAGGCCGCAAGATGAACATGGCTTCGTAATCGGTCACTTCCTTGCACCTCCCCCTGTGGACTAACGGCTCTACTTGAATAGGCAGTAGAGCAGGGTGAAAACTAACGAAGAGATTATAACACAGGCGTTGGAAAATAACAAGCAAAAGAAAAATAAGGGACCTGATTTTTCAGCCAGCTTTACCGGATAGTTCCGCGTAAGAACCTTTCAGCGAAAGGAAAAAATAGTATTGTTATTTTAAAAATAGAAAGGTTGGGCAGGCGCAAAATGCCCGGGAGAACCTTTTTTCTTGCTGTACTTGCCTTTATACTTGTGGCGGGCATCGTTCTGTTTTTTTCCGTCATGGAAAACCTCCCTTCCTCGGGCCGTTTAAAAACAACGGAAACGCACCTGAAGAAGTTTACTGCCGAGGAAAAAGAAAAAGATATCCCGTCTGCGGAAAGCCTTCTTCCCAGGCTGCGGGAAATCTACGAAACAAGAGCAGGCGCCCTTTTGACGGAAGCCGACCCGGAAAGGATCGTTCCCCTGTATGACCGGGAAGCCGGGCTCGGCCGCTGGGCCCTTTCCCACGAACAAACCAAAATCGCCTATGTGCAAAACTGGGCAAAAAAACGCGGCGTGCGGATTGTCGAGGCAAAAGTGAGTCTGGATGTAAAATGGTCAAGGGTGCAAAAGGATGCCGCCGAATTCAATATCTGGCAGACCTTGATTCTCGGCTACCGGTATCCCGATCAAGAGGATCTGGTCAATCACTTCGGGATCGGGACGCGCCATTCCGTAAAGCTGGTCAAGAAAAATAAATGGCTTATCCAGCGCGACTGGTACACCGATCCCCTGGGTGACGATACGCTGGTACCAAAACCTGTTCCGGCCGACGGAAGCGCCGACTTGAAGATAACCTTTTCGACCAGCAAAAATGCAGGTGCACCTTCCTCCGGAAACTTAATTTACGACCGGGTCAGCGCCGTCCGGTATGCCGATAAATACGCCGGCCTCGCGGTTATCCAGGGTGAAAGAATATACAACCCGCGCTACCGGGACTTAAATGGCCGCGGCGGCGATTGCACTAATTTCGTTTCCCAGGTGCTGGGCGACAAAGAAGGTGGAAAACTGCCGATGGATTCTGTATGGCACTATCGTTACGATGCGCGCGGAGGGAGCGGGAGCACTGCCTGGGTCCAAACGGATTCTTTTGCGCATTGGCTTTTATATGGAGGGCGCGCCACCCGGCTGGCCAGGGGAACCTTTCCAGAAGTTGCTTTGCCCGAACCTAAATTTCCGCAGGGGGCCGTCCGGGAACTGCAAAAGGGAGATCTCATCGCCTACGAAGAAAAGCATGATATCCAACACTTTGCCGTCGTGACCGGGTTTGATTCAAAGGGGTATCCACTGGTCAACGCACATACGGCCGATCGTTATCACTGCCCGTGGGATATCGGCTGGGACCGCACTACCATTTTTCACCTTTTTTGCATTAAAGACAGTTAAGCCTCCCGTGAGCGAAAACCCGGGGGTATACACTTAAACATGCAGTATATATATACCCCTTTAAAAAGTAAACAATAAAACCGGGTTATTTATCTGAAAATAAGTACTTTTCCCTGGTACAAAAATTGCATAAAGTTGAATACAAAAACAACCTTAAGAATTAACCCCCTGGAAGGAGATTTCTTCAATGGCGCTATGTTTTGAATTAACCGAGGAACAGGAATTGCTGCGCAAAACTGTGCGGGAATTTGCCGAAAAAGAAATTGCTCCAGTGGCCAGAGAACTGGACGAAAAAGAGGAATTTTCTTACGAGTTGACTAAAAAGATGGGCGACCTCGGCCTGTTTGGGATGTTCGTTTCCGAAGAATACGGGGGCTCGAACGTTGGGTACATTTCTTATATTATCGCGGTGGAGGAACTGGCCAGAGTAGATGGTTCCCAGGCAGCGACGATTGCCGCCGGCAATTCCCTGGGGATCGCCCCTATATATTATTTCGGCAACGAAGAGCAAAAGAGAAAGTGGTTGCCCAGGCTGTGCCGGGGCGAAATTTTGGCCGGTTTCGGTTTGACCGAACCCAACGCCGGCTCCGACGCCGGTGCTTCCCGAACCACGGCCAGGCTGGAAGGAAACGAGTGGGTAATCAACGGCAGCAAAATATTTATCACCAACGCCTCCACCGCAATCAGCGAAGTGGTCACAGTGCAGGCGGTTACCGGGAAAAGACCGGACGGCAAAAAAGAATTGAGTTGCCTCCTGGTGACTAAAGGTTCCCCCGGCTTTATTCAAAAGCCAATGCACGGCAAGCTGATGTGGCGGGCATCAAACACCAGCGAGCTGTATTTTGAGGATTGCCGGGTGCCGGCAGAAAACTTGCTGGGCAAAAGAGGCGAAGGGTTCCACCAGATGCTGGCGACACTGGACGGGGGAAGGCTGAGCATCGGCGCCATGGGTCTGGGGGGAGCCCAGGGAGCTTTCGAAAAGGCCCTCAAGTACGCCAAGGAAAGGATTCAGTTTGGTCAGCCTATTGGCAAGTTTCAGGTAAACTCTTTTAAGCTGGCTGATATGGCCACGGAAATCGAAATGGCCAGGCTGCTTCTGTATAAAGCCTGCTGGCTCAGGGAACAGGGGAAGCCTTTTGCCATGGAAGCGGCCATGGCCAAACTGGTTTGCTCCGAAGTTTTCCACCGCGCCGCCAACCACGCCGTCCAGCTCCACGGCGGTTACGGCTTAATGAAAGAATATGACGTGGAGAGGTTTTACCGCGATCAAAAGATCCTGGAAATCGGCGAAGGAACCTCCGAGATCCAGCGCATAGTGATCTCCAGGTACCTGGGCTGCTAACTGCCATTAAGTTATGGCTGATGGAGAAAAAATTTAAGCCTACCCCGTCCGGGATAGGCTTTCCTGTTTTATTTCAGTGAGGATCGCTGTTTCCTAATGCAGGAAAAAGGTGGTTGCCGCCGCGTTCACCGCCTCGGAGAGCGGTCCAGGGTAAATGCCGATCAACAGTGTGGCTACCATGGTAATGAGCAGGGTTACGGCCACCGGTCCGCTCAGTTCAATCGGGGTGTTGTCTACCGGTTCGTCCCGGTACATTACCAGGGTCACCTTCAAATAGTAGTAAACCGATACCATGCTCATGATCAGGCCAATGAAGGCCAGCCACAGGTAGTCGTCCACCACGGTGGCGAACAGGTAGAATTTGCCGACGAACCCGGCCAGCGGTGGAATCCCCGCCATCGAAAGCATGCAGACCACCATAACCGCCGCCATAAAGGGGGAGCGCTGACTCAAGCCCGCGTAGTCCTTAATTTCGTCACTGCCTGTGGCCGAGTAAAAACAAGAAGCCACGGTAAAGGCGCCCACGGTAGCGAAAACGTAAAGGAAGGCATAGAACATTACGGCTTTAACCCCAGTCACTTCGGCAGTCACCAGGCCCACCAGGATGTAACCCGCCTGCGCGATGCTGGAGTAGGCCAGCAGCCGCTTGATGTTCGTCTGCGGGATGGCCACCAGATTGCCGACAATGATCGTTACCGCCGCCAGAATAGCCACCAGGGTCGTCCAGTAGGCCCAGACCCCCGGCAGGGCGGCCACGAAGATCCGGAGCAGGATGGCAAAGGAAGCCGCCTTGGAACCGGCCGCCAGAAAAGCGGTAATGGGCGTAGGCGCGCCTTCGTAAATGTCGGGCGCCCACATGTGGAAGGGTACGGCCGAGATCTTAAAGCCCAGCCCGGCCACCAGCATAACCAAACCCAGGATCAGCGCCGGGGAAGGATTTTGGGCCACCGCTTGCGTTACTTCCGGAATCAAGACGGAGCCGCTTAAGCCGTAAACCAGGCTCAAGCCGTAAAGGAGCACGGCGGAAGACATGCCAGCCAGCAGGATGTACTTGATTCCCGCTTCCACGGACCGGGCGTCCGTGCGTTTAAAGCAGACCAGGATGATAAAAGCGATGGTCATCAATTCCAGCCCCAGGTAAAGGGTAATGAAATCTCCCGCGGAAGCCATGACCAGCATGCCCAGGGTGGCAAAAAGCAGGATGCTGTAATACTCGCTCTGGTCCCCGATCCGGTCGACGTAGCGCTGGGAGCCTAAAGCCACCAGAAAAGCCGCCACCAAAAAGGTAACCTTGAAGAAGATGGCGTACTGATCCACGATAAACAAACCTTCGTAGAGCGTACCCTGGTTCTCCCAACCGGCCAGAGTTAAGCCCAGCACACCCAGCACGCCGACGATGGCAAGCCAGCTTAAACCGTGCCGGGAACCTTTCGGGATAATCAACCCCAAAATCAAGATCGCCGTAGCCAGGACCGTCAGCGCTATTTCCGGGCTTAACAAAGAAAGATCGACAGGCATTTAGAACTTCCCCCCTATCTGCAGGGCCGCATTTATTTCCGCCATCAAAGGGATCGTGCCGCAGTTGATCACGTTAAACAGCAGGGACGGGAGCAGGCCGCCGACGATTAACACGGTGCCCAAAACCATCAGCGGCACCAGCTCCGGCCCCTTAATGTCTTGCAGGTGGTCGTATTCTTCCCGGGGCGGGCCAAAGAGGGCGTACGCGCCGGCCCTTAAAGCGTACAGGGCGGTGACAATCACGCCGGCGATGGCCGCAACCGCCAGTCCGCCATATTTGTTGAACGCGGCGATAAAAATGGTGAATTCCGGAATGAAGCTGATCAAACCGGGGAGGCCCAGGGTGGCCAGGGCCGCCAGCATGAACCCGACCGAAATTTTCGGGATCTGCCGGTGCAGGCCGCCCAGATCGGGAATCCACCTGGTGTGCGTCTTTTCGTAGATAAAGCCGATCATAGAGAAGAACAGCGCCGCCATGATGCCGTGGGCAAACATATAGGCGATGGCGCCGTTTAAGCCAATCACGCTCAGGCTCCCTACGGCCAGCATGACGTAGCCCATGTGGCTGACGCTTGAATACCCCACGATATACTTCAAGTCTTTTTGGGCCAGCGCCGCCATGGCTGCGTAGACCACCCCGCAAACGCCCAAAAACGCCATTACCGGCGCCCAGAATTGCGCGCCGACGGGCAAAACGTACAGGGCAATCCGGATTAAACCGTAGCCGCCGATCTTCTTTAACACGCCCGCGTGAATCATGCTCACCGCCGTGGGCGCGCCGGCGTAACCGTCGGGCGACCAGGAGTGGAACGGCCACATGGAAATCAACGAGCCGAAGCCGAAAAGCATCACCGCAAACATCCAGATCTGATCGAATTGGCTCAAGCTTTGGGCCGCCCGGGCCAGGCCGGCAAAGCTCATGTCGGGCGCCCCCAGGATGCCCGCGGTCTTCATAAACAGGGCGATCACGCCGACCAGCAGAAAGGCGGACCCGATCAAAAGGTAGATGGTAAGCTTCATGCCGGCGTATTCCTTGGTTACCCGCTTGGTGCTGCCCCAGATAATAATCAGTATATAGATGGGGATGACCACCACTTCGTAGAACAGCAGGAAGATAAACAGATCCTGCGTCACGAAAGTGCCCATTACGCCGGTAATTAGAAGACACAACAAGATGAAGAAATCCCGCGGCCGGTGGTCCACGTTCCAGGAAGCGAAAACGGCCGAAAAGCCCAGGATGCTGATCAGGAGCATCAAGGGGAGGCTGACGCCGTCCACGCCCAGATAGAACGTCACGCCCAGGTCTTTAATCCAGGGAATCTGCTGGACGAACTGCACTCCCCCGGTGCTGGTGTCGTAACTGAAATAAGTATAAAACGCCAGCGCCAGGGAAGTAAACGTACCGGCGGCGGCAATGCATTTAATGAGCAGCTTCTCTTCTTTGGGAATAAAGGAAAGCAAAAGCGCCGCCGCTACGGGAGCCAGCAAGATGGTCAAAAGCAAGGGAAATTCACCCATTTATCGCACACCTCCCAAAATCGGGCCGGCCAGAAGAGGACTGGTAAACGCCAGCACCACGAAAACGGCCAGCACCCCCAGGAAGAAAACCAGGGCGTAATTCTGCAACCGGCCGGTGGCGGTGACCCGCAGGCCCTCGCCGAAAAGCCCGGTGACGGCCGCCACGCCGTTGACGATGATGCCGTCGACAACGTATATGTCGAACAGGTAAAATATTTTGGCCGCGCCGTCCACCAGGGTATGGTTGAGCCATAGATAAATTTCGTCGATGTAATACTTGTTGTAAAGCAGAGTATAGATTCCCTGGTAGCGCCGGGCCAGGTCCTTGGCTTTGACTTTTTCCCGGTCTGCGCAGTAGAAATAGTAGGCCAGGTAAATACCCAGCGCGACCAAAACAACTGAGCCGAACATTACCAGATAATTAGGTTCGCCATGGTGCGAATGGCCGAAAAAGATCCATTCGCCCCAGACGTTCGCCCAGGGAGTGCCTACCCAGCCGCCCACTACGGAAAGAAAGGCCAGGACCATGAGCGGAATGGTCATCACCCACGGCGACTCCTTGGGATGGTTGGCCGGGTTTTCCTCGCCGGTGAAAACCAGGAAGAACAAACGGAACATGTAAAAAGCGGTCAGAAAAGCGGTAAAAGCGGCCATGGCGAAGAGCACGTAATGGCCCGACTCCAGAGTAGCCAGCAGGATTTCGTCCTTGCTCCAGAAGCCGGCAAAAGGAGGAATCCCGGCGATGGCCAGGCAGCCGATGAAAAAGGTCCAGCCGGTGATGGGCATCCTTTTGAGCAGACCGCCCATTTCCCAGACGTCCGCCTTGTGGTGCAGGGCCACCAGCACGCTGCCGGCGCCGAGAAAGAGGAGGGCCTTAAAGAAGGCGTGCGTCCAGAGATGGAACATGCTGGCGGTCAGGCTGCCCACCCCCAGGGCCAGCATCATGTAGCCGATCTGGCTGATCGTAGAATAAGCCAGAATTCGCTTGATTTCCCGCTGCGTAACGGCGATGGTGGCGGCGAACAGGGCCGTAAAACCGCCCGTCACGGCCACCAACTGCATGGCGGAAGGAACCTCGTGGAAAAGGAACATGACCCTGCCGACGAGATAAACACCGGCCACGACCATGGTCGCCGCGTGGATCAGCGCGCTGACCGGCGTAGGGCCTTCCATGGCGTCCGGCAGCCACACGTGCAACGGGAATTGCCCCGACTTGCCGATGGGCCCGCAGAACACCAGGAAAGCAATCAGCGAAAGAATGGCCAGACTGGTGTATTGCTGGAAGTTGGTAATTTTTTCGGACAGTTCAACGATGTCCAGCGTACCGAAAACCAGGAAGAGGGAAAGCATTCCCAAAAGCAGGCCGAAGTCGGCGATCCGGCAGGTGATGAAGGCTTTTTTGGCCGCCTCCCGGGCCGAGATCTTGTGCTGGTAGAAGCCGATTAACAGGTACGAACACAGGCCGACGCCTTCCCACCCCACAAACATCTGCACCAGGTTGCTGGAAACCACCAGTAAAAGCATAAAGGCGGCGAACAGCGAGACGTAGGAGAAGAAGACGGAATAACCAGGATCGTCCTGCATGTAACCGATGGCGTAAATGAAGATCAACGAACCGACCAGGGTGACCATAAACATCATCATGGTCGAAACGGGGTCCAGCAGGATCCCGACGTTGATTTCCATCCCCGGCATGTTAAACCAGTTTACGGCGTAAACAAGTGGTCTTTCAGTGAATTCCGGGTTGGTAAAAACGCCGATGGCCGCCAGGGTTGCAAAAAAGCAGGAGGTAAGCATGGCGCCTACGGCGATTAAGGCGCTCAACAAAGGCCATGGTCTGGTGAGCAGCACGATGGCGATAAAAGCCAGCGTGGGCAATAAGGGGACCAGCCAGGCATGGTTCATTGCAAACTCGACCATGTAACTTCAAACACCTCCAGTATGAGATGTGGGAAGTGGGAAGTTGGCAGTGGGAAATTGCCCCATCTCGCTAAAACATTCCCTCCCGGCTTCCCAGTTGGGATATCTCCTGACGCAGGAAACAGCTTTGGGAACTAAGGAACGGTTCAATTTCACCCGTTTCTCTGATCTTGTGATCTTGACTCCCTTTGTGCCTTTGTGCCTTAGTGCCTCTGTGCCATTATCCTTCTACCTTACCACTTCAGCAAATCGAAGTCGTCCAGATTTACCGATACCTTGTTCCGGTAAATGGCGATGATAATGGCCAGACCCAGGCCGACTTCCGCCGCGGCGACGGTAATGACGAAGATGGCGAAAATCTGGCCGATGAAATCTGCCGGCGTAACGTACTTGCTAAACGCCACCAGGTTTATGTTCACGGCGTTGAGCATCAGTTCGATGCAGATTAACACCATAATGGCGTTTCTCTTTGCCAGTACGCCAAACAAACCGATGCAGAACAAAACGGCCGAAAGAATTACGTAGTGCACCGGGCCAATGGAAAGCACGGCAACCGGGTCAATCAGTTTGACCGGCGTCAGAACCGGCATTCACCTTCACCTCCCTGGCGATCAGCAGGGCACCGATTAAAGCGACCAGCAGTAAAACGGCGACTACTTCAAAGGGAATTACGTACTTGCTGAGCAGTAACGTCCCGATTGCTTCAACCGTTCTTTCGGGCACACGCGCCCGGGAAACCAGCCATTCCGTTTTGGCGGCCAGAAAGGTACACACGGCCAGAACCAGCGCCACCACACCGGCGGCCGCGTAAACCTGGGTGTTAAACGGATTGGAAAGCTTCATGTCGGCCCGGCGGATGACCATGATCCCCAAAACCACCATGATGCAGACCGCCCCGGCGTAGACCAAAACCTGCACGGCGGCCAGAAAATCGGCGTCCAGGGTAAGGAACAGCCCCGCCATGCCGATAAAACACACTGCCAGCCAGAGTACGGAGTGGACGATATTTTTCATGAGCACAACCAGGATACCGGATACCACAATGACCAGGGCCAGCGTGTAGAAAGCGCCGATGCTCCAGAAATTACTTAAAAAGACATCGACGATTTCCCGGCCGATTAAATCAATCATGACTCACCCTCCTTTGCCGGGGACTTGCCTGCTGCCGCCTCGCTTCTGGCGCTCGCGGCTTTTTGCGCGGCCGGACCCTTTTTCTCCCCCGTCGCCTGCTCGCCTTCCGCCTGACCGGCTTCCTCTTCCCGGGGAGCGGGGCGGTCGACGAGAGTCAGGCGCACCTTATTACGGAAATACTGGTTCATATTAAAGACTTTGGTGAAACGAAGCGCGTCCTGGTTGCAGGATTCCACGCAGAGCCCGCAGAACATGCAGTATTCAATGCGCATCACGTATTTTGTCAGGTACTGTTTTTTGCCCACCCGGGTGCGCTCAATCTGGATGACCTTGTTGGGACAGGCGTTGGCGCAGAGCATGCAGGCGATGCATTTATCCGCGTCCAGTTCAAAGCGCCCGTGGTAACGGTCGGGCAGCGGAATTTGCTCGTCCGGATACTGCACCGTAACTTTTTTGGCCAGCATTTCGTTCCAGGTAATTTGCAAACCTTTGATTAATCCCTTGCCAAACACGTTTTCACCACCCTATCGCCCGGTAAATATACATGCCGATACCGGTCACAAAAATATTAGCCAGCGACAGCGGCACCAGCACCTTCCAGCCAAAGCCCATCAACTGGTCAACCCGAATCCGAGGGTACGTCCAGCGGATCCACATGAAGAGGAAGATCATCACGTACACCTTCAGGAAAAACCAGAACCAGGAGGGCAAAAACGTCCAGCCGAAGGGGGCCAGCCAGCCGCCTAAAAACATCACCGTGCACATGATCGAGATAACCAGCACACTGGCGTACTCCGTCAGCATAAACATGGCGTAGCCCATCCCGCTGTATTCGGTGTAGGGACCGGCGATGATTTCCGACTCCGCCTCCACCAGGTCGAAAGGTGTGCGGTTCGTTTCCGAAACGCCGGCGATAAAGTAAATCAAAAAGGCCAGCGGCTGGGTGAAGATAAACCAGATATTTTTCTGCGCCTCCACGATTTCCGACATGTTCAGCGTGCCGGTGATCATGATCACGCCCAGAATCGCCAGCACCAGCGGCAGTTCGTAGCTGACCATCTGGGCCACCACGCGCATGCCGCCCACTAAAGAATACTTGTTGCTGGAACCCCAGGCACCCATCCAAAAGATAATGGTGGAAAGAGAGGTGACGGCAATGAGATAAAATACGCCGATGCCCATGTCGATGGCGGCCATCCCGTCTCCCCACGGCACCACCGCGAAGGCCAGGGTGGGAGGAACAAAAACAACCAGCGGCGCCAGCAGGTAAATCACTTTATCCGCTGTGCGGGGAATCAGGAACTCTTTGGTCAACAATTTGATCACGTCGGCTACGGTCTGCAGCGTGCCCTTCGGGCCGACCCGGTTGGGCCCCAGGCGGCATTGGATGTAGGCGCAAATTTTGCGCTCCATCAGCACCAGCCAGATGACGTTGAGCGAGATGAAAACAATAATCGCCGAGGCCTTAATGATCATCATGATAATATCGTTGGCCAGCAAAGGCACCCCGATAGAGTCCAGTAAACCTCTGATCCAGGCAGCTATATTGAGAAAAATATTTTCACCCATCTCTCTTCTCTCCCCCCTTGCGCTAACAGTCCACTTCGCCGAGGACGATATCCAGGCTGCCCAGGATGGCGATTACGTCGGCAATCTTCCAGCCCACGCACAGCTCCGCCAGGTACCCCAGGTTAATGAAAGACGGGCGGCGGAAGTGCACCCGGTAGGGCTTGTTGCTGCCGTCGCTCACCACGTAGCAGCCAAAGATCCCTTTTGAGCTTTCGATCTCTGTGTACGCCTCGCCGACGGGCGGCTTAATCACCTTGGGCACCTTGGCCAGGATCGGACCTTCCGGCAGGCCGTCCAGGGCCTGCTGGATAATCCGGGCGGACTGGCGCATCTCCTTCATCCGGCAGACGAACCGGTCGAAGCAGTCGCCGTTTTTCCCCAGCGGCACCTCAAAGTCAAAGCGGTCGTAAATGCCGTAGGGGCGGTTTTTCCGCAAGTCAAAATTTACGCCGCTCCCCCTTAAATTCGGCCCGCTCAGGCTGTAGTTGATCGCTTTTTCCGGCGGGATGACGCCCACGAACTTGGTGCGCGCCTGGAAAATTTCGTTGCCGGTAATC
>JBFMBG010000093.1:0-11300 GCA_040755215.1 Bacillota bacterium
AACTTTGTATTGATGGTATACTTGATGTATAATAAATTTATCTTTTTAGTCCTGAAGAGGTGTTTTCTGGTTGTTGGCCTGGAAAAAATACATTGCGGCCACCATGGTCGTCATGTTGATTGGCGGCCTATCGGGATGCGCGGCGATAAAAGAAAGAACAACTAAAAAAGCCCACATCGAGTCAAACCAGGAACCGTTGAACGTAGCTGTCTATTACGTCAAAATTCACAACCAGGAGGAATACCTGGTCAGAGAAATCCACCGCCTTCCTTATACAACGGACAGCCTGAAAGCGGCGGCCCAGGAATTAATCCAGGGCCGGCCGTTAACAAAAGGCGCCGAAAAGATTTTTCCTCCCGGAACAAAAATACTTGGCCTAACCGTCGAAAACGGGCTGGCCACCGTCAATTTTTCCCGGGAAGTGCTTTCGGCCAGTGTCGGCTCGGAAGGAGAAGCCCTGGGCATCCAGAGCATGGTGAACACGTTAACGGAATTTCCGGAAATCCGGGCGGTTTCCTTTCAGGTGGAAGGCAAGCTGGATAACCGGACAAAAGACTGGTGGGGCCACGTCGGTTTATATAACCAACCCTTTCACAGAGACCTCTCCAAAGTATACGAGCCCGCCATCTGGGTGACCCACCCGGCGGAAAACCAGTTAATCAGCATCCCCCTGCTGGTAAAAGGCAACGCTAGAGTATTTGAAGGCACCGTTTACGTCAGGCTGGTGGACAAAAACGGGAAGGTCCTCGCCGAAGGCCATACCACCGCGTTAAAAGGCGCCCCTGAACGCGGCGATTTCGAGTTGCGATTGAAATTCGAACCGCCTCCGGCCGGGCAGGGTTTTCTTGAAGTCTTTGAGAAAAGCGCCAAAGACGGGAGCGAACTCAATAAAGTAACCGTGCCGGTAAGGTGGCAGTAGATTCGGTCGTTAGTCGTCAGAGGTCAGAAATCAAAATGATGGCAGAAAGCTATTTTCGAGGAGATAGATCGTATGACAACGAAAAGCAGAACAATAAAAAAAGTTGCGGTTCCGGAAAAACCGCCGGGCGAAACGAACGAGCAACTGGTCCGGCGGGTGAAAAGGGATATGCTCTGGGTTTTAGTAAGCAGCCTGGCGGCGATGGGGCTGGGGTTGGCCGCCGGCCGGCTGATCAAATTTTAACCTAACCCGCTTCTTCAGTAACCGGCAGCAGCCGGTTGTCTCTTCCCTGCAGCTCCAGGCGCAATTCAATGAGCAAATCCCGCAGCTCGGCGGCCCGTTCAAATTCCAGGTGCCGGGCGCATTCCCGCATTTCCTTTTCCAGCCTGGCGATCATCTGCCGGAGCTCTTTTTTGGTGCGTTTTGCTTTTTTCGCTCCCTGCTCGACCGAAACAACCGGTTTTTGGTGGACGGGCCGGGTGGCTTCAATAATTTCGCGCACGGCTTTCTGAACCGTTTGCGGGGTAATCCCGTTCCGGCGATTATACTCCATCTGCAAACGGCGGCGGCGCTCCGTTTCTTCTATGGCCGTGCGCATGGAAGCGGTTACCTGGTCGGCATACATAATCACCTTCCCTTCCACGTTGCGCGCCGCCCGGCCGATGGTTTGAATAAGGGAGCGCTCTGAACGCAGGTAGCCCTCTTTGTCGGCGTCCAGAATGGCCACCAGGCTGACTTCCGGCAAATCCAGCCCTTCCCGCAGCAAGTTGATCCCCACGAGCACATCAAAGACGCCCAGGCGCAAATCCCGGATGATTTCCATCCGCTCGATGGCGTTGATATCCGAGTGCATGTAACGAACCTTAATCCCCACCCCGCGCAAATAATCGGTCAGGTCCTCGGCCATTTTTTTGGTCAGGGTGGTGATGAGCACCCTCTGTTTTTTGGCCACCCGGCCGCGAATTTCACCCAGCAGGTCATCGATTTGCCCCCTGGTCGGGCGGACGGACAACTCCGGATCCACCAGCCCCGTCGGCCGGATGATTTGCTCCACCACCTGCCGGCTGTGCGCCAGTTCGTAAGGCCCGGGAGTGGCGGAAACAAAGATCGCCTGGTTAATCCGCCGTTCGAACTCGGCGAACGTCAGCGGCCGGTTATCAAAGGCGCTGGGGAGCCGGAAGCCGTACTCCACCAGGGCGGCTTTCCGCGACCGGTCCCCTTCGTACATCCCTTTGACCTGCGGAAGGGCCACGTGGGATTCGTCAACAAACAGTAAAAAGTCGTCCGGAAAATAATCGATTAAGGTATACGGGGGCTCCCCCGGTGCGCGCCCCGTAAGGTGCCGGGAATAGTTTTCAATCCCCTTGCAATACCCCATCTCCCGCATCATCTCGATTTCGAAACCAACCCGCTGCTCCAGGCGCTGGGCTTCCAGCAGTTTACCCTGGCTGCGCAGTTCCGCCAGGCGCCCGGCCAGTTCTTCTTCAATGGCGGCGATGGCCCGCTCCATCCGGGGGCGCGAAACCGTGTAGTGACTGGCCGGAAAAATCGAAACGTGCTGGCGCTCGCCCAAAACTTCTCCGGTGAGCACGTCGAATTCCAAAATACGCTCGATCTCGTCGCCAAAGAAATCCAGCCGGATCGCGCGTTCGGTGTACGAGGCGGGATATACTTCAACAACGTCGCCCAAGACACGAAACGTTCCGCGCTTAAAATCAACGTTGTTCCGCTGGTACTGGATGTCCACCAGCTTGCGCAAGACGGCATCCCGGTCGTAAACCTGGCCGCGGCGCAGGGAAACAACCAGATCCCTGTACTCGCCCGGGTCGCCCAGACCGTAAATGCAGGATACGCTGGCCACGATGATCACGTCCCGGCGCTCAAAAAGGGCGCAGGTGGCCGAGTGGCGCAATTTGTCTATTTCGTCGTTAATGGAGGAATCCTTTTCGATATAAGTGTCCGTTTGGGGAATATAAGCCTCCGGTTGATAATAATCATAGTAACTGATAAAATATTCAACCGCATTATCCGGGAAAAATTCTTTAAACTCGCTGCAGAGCTGGGCGGCCAGCGCTTTGTTCGGCGCCAGAACCAGCGTAGGGCGCTGGACGGCGGCAATCACCTGGGCCATCGTGTAAGTCTTCCCGCTGCCCGTCACTCCCAACAACGTTTGCATTCTATAACCCCGCCTGAGACCCTCCACCAGGGCGGCAATGGCCCGAGGCTGGTCTCCTTTGGGTTCAAAATCCGATTTCAAACGAAAGCGCATGGTCATCACTCTCCCGGATTCCCGGCGCAGCGCGCTCCGGTGGTCAAATTTGCCGCAACAACCCACCGACATTATACCATAAATAAGCCACTTTGCTTAAGCGCCCCCCGCCCCCTCCTGCTTTGCCTGTCCTTCCCGGGACGATTCAATGCGCTTGATCTCTCCCGGTATCTCTACCTCGATTGTTTTCCCTTCCTGGGTAGTAATCCGCAACTTCGTCTTTGCTTTTTGCCGGCCGCCTTCAGGCTGCTTTCCCTCGCCTTCCCGTCCCCCTTGCTCGCCTTCGCTTTGGCCTTCTTCACCTGTCCCTTCCGCATCTCCCCCGCTGCCTCCTTCGCCCTGGCGCTGCCCGGCGCTCCGTCCCCGCTCCTTGCGCAGTTCTTTGCCCCACCGCTGTTCCAAAAGGTATCCATTGGTTTGGTCAATTAAGCGCACGGGTGTTATTTTGGCCGGCACGCTGTAATTACCGTTGCTTACCCGCGTATCGTATTGCCAGTGCCCCGTTTTGGCCAGGCTGACCGCCGCGTCCAAAATATACTGGCCCATTAACTCGGGCATGGTGTCCACCTCGGCATCGTGCTCACCGGCGATTAAAGCGCGGGCGGCGGTCCGGTCTGCTCCTACCCCGGCAGTGACCACCTGTTCGCTCAAGCCGGCAGATTTTAAAGCCGCCGCGGCCCCCGCGGCAAGGCGGCTGTCCGTGGCAAAAATCACCGCAATCTTGTTTTCCTTGAGGGCCTGCTGCACGTTAAGGGCGGCCCTGCCCTGGTCGTTGCGTACATGTTCCACTTCTTTGACTACCCGTACATTTTCATTAAAAGCGCTGCGGATTCCCTCTGTAATTTCCTGGGCCGCCGGGTCTCCGGGGTCTCCCTTTAAGATAAGCACGTTAAGCGGCTTTTGGGGACCGGCCGCACTTAATCCGTAGCGGGCCTGTAACTGTCCCGCCCGGAAGTGGTCGAAAGCTATATACCCGTCAAGAGGAGCATTGGGAATCAAATTTTCCAGGGCGAGTACTTTAATCCTGGCCCTGGCCAGATTTTCCACAAGGGGGGAGCTTTGCAACGGGTCAACCGCCTGCAAAACGACGACTTTTGCCTTCTGCCGCCCGGTCTTTTTAAGCAATTGTTCGATCTGCTTTTTTTGTTCCCGGGGGTCGTTTTTGGCGTCGAGCCAGGTTACGTCCAAGCGCTCGTTTTTGCTCCTTTTCTCCAAAGTTTTACGCATAACTTGCATACCGTCCCACTCCAGGTCAGATACGGCAACAGCTATCTTCAGACGCGGCGGAAGGGGCTTCTTTTGCGGTTTGGGACTGCAGCCGCCAATCAACAACAGTAAGGCAGTTATTAATCCCAACCATTTAAAAGTTAAACTGCCCATCTCTTTCCCCTCCCTGTTTTATTTGTATTATGCTTAATCGCCAGGGAAATATGAGACAGGCAATTACCTGCCAGTAATTAACAACTATTAACGTACATATAAATATTTTTAAGGAAATGTTTAGTTTGTTTGGTGAGTTCCGGCCAATTCAGAGGTATCAGCATGTTGAAATTGATCCGGGCAAATATCTATAACTGGTTCGTCAGACAATCTGTCTACCACCGTTCAAAGCAGGCCAGCTTGCTGGACATGGTTGACGAATCGCGCCTTTCCTGGCAAAATGCCCTCCAGGAATTCAACCTGGGCGACCAGGAAGTAGCCGACTATTTGATTTACAAAATTAATGCCGCGGAAAAAAGATACATGGTTTTGCTCAAACAAGCCCGCGCGCAAGGTATAACGGCCTGGCCTGGAGAGCAACTCAAGCCGGTTGTTCCGGGGATAGCTAGCAGTGGGGAGAGTAGTGATGAGGATCGATGAGCTCCCGGTACCTGGCGACCACTTGCTTGAAATCCTCCCAACTCTCCCGTTTCAGGCCGGGATTCCGGAGCAGGGCCGCCGGGTGGTAAGTAGGGAGGATAAAAACGCCCGCCCGGTTCACCCATTTTCCCCGGTCGCGCGTGATTTTTCCCTTCGGATCGAGAACTGCCTGCAGGGCGGCAGCGCCCAACAGGACCAAAATTTTGGGCTGTAAAATGCGCAACTGCGCGTTTAAATTCGGGCGGCAGGCGGCTACCTCTTCTTCCGTAGGGGTGCGGTTCCCCGGAGGCCGGCATTTAACCACGTTGAGAATGTAAACGTGCTGGAAGCGTTCAAACCCGCAAACCTCCAAAATTTTATCCAACAGTTGGCCGGCCCGGCCCACAAAAGGGCGTCCCAGCAGATCTTCGTCTGCCCCCGGCCCTTCTCCGCACAACACCACCCGGGCCTGCGGGTTCCCTTCGCCAAAAACCACGCCCCGGCAACCGGCCCTTAAATTACATCGCGTACACTCCTTCACCTTTTTCGCCAGTTCGTCCAGGTTCGTAATGCCGGATAGATCCCAATCCGGATCAGCGAATAAGCTGGTTTCCCCAAACAGCATGGAGCACTCTCCCTTGCAAAGATCGGGCATAAGAAAACATTCGAGCAAAAAATAAATTTTCGTTGCGCCTTATGCCCGGCACTCACCGGCACTCAGTATGCTTATTGTTCTACTGTCTCAAATAGCACCGGCTGACCACGAAGCATCGCCAGTGAGTGCCGGAGTTCTTGAATGCCCTACTGTTCCAGATCGCCCTGCCTGATGCCGAAGCAACCCGATTACCGGTGAGTGCCGGGTCGCTCGCCCGGACTAATTCCAGCCCTCTATTATCATGCTTTAAGGCTCGTCATAGGAAACCTTTTTCCTGCTTAGGCATCGAAAGCCGAATGCTGTTTATTCTTTTTTTCTTCGCCAAAAACAGGCAAAATCCTCTTTAAAAGTCTCCCCAAAAGCAAAAATCCCCCTCTTCCCGAGGGGGATAAATTCCTCCGCAGGTTATTCTTTTTCTAAAATTATCCGGTGGTCAACCAGCGCAAGCTCGGCTATTCTGGCCTTGATAATTTTCCGCCGGCCGAAAATATCTTCCAATATTAAACCATCCTCGTGCGGAACAACCTTATCTACCGCCTCCAAAAACAGTTCCTCCTGACCGTCCTTGCGCAGGTATGCGTTGGCTTCACACATGACCCATGCACCTCTTTGTTCAATAAAATCTATTGGCTGAGCAAGGCTCCCTGCCTGCTTTCCATACCCGACCTCCGTGGTTTTCGCCTATTTCTGATTATATTACCTCCTCCTGTTCAAGTCAACGGCTAGCAATGATCCTCTTTATTTCACTGCCTGTGCCGCTTCCAAAACTCTCCCCACCACTTCCCCAGGGGTCCGGCAGTGCTCAGCTCCACGAATGCTTCCTCGGTCCCCTCGGGAACGGACAGCACGCCGAAAGCCCGGGGATTGTCGGCCGCCGGGGCCACTTCCCGGCGGTAAATTTGCTCCCGGCCATGCAAAAATTCCACTTCTACCGGCCAGAAGAACCCCGCCAAAGCCGCCTGCAGGCCGGCGCGGTTAAACACTCGCTGCCCGTTTACGGACAAAATCAGATCTCCAGAGCGAATCCCCGCTTTCCAGGCGGGAGTGCCAATAATCGTATCCAGCACGCGCACCCCCTGGGAAGAAGGAACGTAAACCGGGCGCTCATGTAACTCCATCTTCTTCCCAACGTGGATAACCAGTTCATGCCCCAGGGGCGAAAAGAAAGCCGCAGCCAGGGCGGCAAAACGGGAAGTCTGGGCTAAAACACTCAACAGCAGCAAAAGCAAGCTATATATTCCCAGATATAACGCCGAAAGCCTGCTTTTTTGCCACGGGTTGCGGGCGATGGCCAGGTCCCCGTACCCCAAACCGGCCACAACGGGGATCATGCTGTAAACAACATTTTCCAGATTCTCCACCCCGGTAGGTTTGAACAGCGGCCACCAGTCGGGCATGTTGATCCCTTCGGGAGCCAGGGCATGCCCTACCACCACCAGCGCCACAATCGGGATGGGCCAGAACTTCTGCAGGGTAAATCCCCCCACCACCCGGCCATGCCTGTCTTTAAAATAGCCGGGCACCGCGCCTAAGTGACCGGAGGTCAGAATGAGCATACTTTCAACCATGTGCAAGATGGCAACCAGAGCCAGGATCTGGGCAACATTTAAGACGGGAAAACCAAAAACCAAACTTGTTAAAGCCAGCACCCCGCCGGCGTAGGCGAAACACAAAAAGCGCGCGTTGATCAGCATTAAGAGAATGGCCAACGGCCATAAGTAAAGCAAGCCCGGGCCGGATAGAGTAAGGCCCGCCACGACGATCAGCAAACTTCCGACCAGGCCGCCTACTGCCCCGCAGGCGGTGGCCACCACCGTATCCGACCAGACGTGGCGGGTTTTGACGCCAAAAAGGCCCTCCTTTACCGCGGACATCCGGCGGTATTGCAGGGCCACCAGCAACACCACCACCCAAAATAAGGGCTCAAAAAACACTTTGGCCATTGAACCCAGCAGCAGCGGCAGGATGCGCTCAAAGGGGAACATTATTTCACCAGCCTTTTAAGCTGCCTGCTTAAGCTTATCTTTGAGGATCTCCACAGCTTTTCGCAGCTGCAAATCCTCCTTTCCGGGGTCCTGCCGAACAACCACGTCCGGTTCGATTCCCTTCTTGTGAATGTCGTGCCTGGCCGGCGTCAAATACCGGGCAGTGGTTAACTTCAAACCGGCGCCGTTATCCAGCCTGAACAACTCCTGAACAATTCCCTTGCCGAAAGTTTTCTCGCCCACCAGAACACCGGCTTCGGTATCTTTGATCGCTCCGGCTAAAATTTCGGCCGCGCTCGCACTCGCCCTGTTCACCAGCACAACCAGCGGAATGCCCAGCCTATGGCCGTTAACCGTATATGTTTCGTCCTTTCCCGCGCGGTAGTGAATATAAACCACCGGTCCGCGGGGAATAAAATGCTCGGCCACCTTAACCGCCGCCCGCAATTCACCCCCGGGGTTATCCCGCAAATCTAAAAGCAGTCCCCGCATACCTTGCCTTTGCAGGCGCCTTAGCATGGCCTCCACTTCTTCCGGAGTCTTCATCGTAAATTGGGTCAGGGCCAGATAACCGATCCCCGTATCCGGGATCATGTAACCCTCCACGGTGGGCACGCTGATTTGTTCCCGGACAATCTCCAACTCACGGACTGCGGGATTATCTTTCCGGGTAAGGGTTAACTTTATTTTACTGCCCACCGGCCCCCGCATCAGGCCGACCGCCGTTTCCAGGTCCAACCCTTGCGTATCCCGGCCGTCGATTTTCACAATTATATCGCCCTCCGAAATCCCTTCCCGCTTAGCCGGCGTCCCCGGGTACGCCCGCACCACTGTTAAAACACCATCCTTAACCGTGACCACAATACCCAACCCGCCGAACGTCCCGCTGATTTGTTCTTCAAGTTGGGCAAACATTTTGGGATCGAGATACACCGAATAAGGATCGCCCAGTGCCTCAACGAGCCCGCGGATGGCACCGTCCACCAGGTCGGTTACGTTTACGGGTTCCAAATAGCGGGAATTAATCAGCGACACCACTTTAAATAGATTCCCGAAATGTTTATAATTTGTCGCGATTATTCCTCCCGCCCCGATGATGACGAAAAAAATGAGGGCAGCGAGAACAATCAAACCACGCCAGAGCCAGCTCCTGGTGCTGTAAGAGTAATAACGCAAGCGGTTTCACCTGCCAGTTTCGGAATTAGACCCCCATGCCGCTTTTTTGCGACACCAACAGGGGATGAAAACTTCCAGCCCGCCGTTCGATTTGCCAGGAGCGACATATGCTAAAAGCGCTGGTAACGAAACACGGCGCAGGTGAGGTCAGCGAAACGGCAGCGCGACTGAGAAGTGAGATGTGAGAAGTTGGAAGTGGGAATTTTAAAATCTCACCTCTCACCTCCCGCCTCTCACTTCTCAATTGCCTGGTTCGCTCCGAACCAAGCCGATGTTTCGTCGGCCCGCAGCTCTTAAGCGACGGCAAACGAACGGCGGGCAAAGGACTTTCAGGGTATGCACAAAGCTTCTTCCGGGCCAAAGGCACGAAAGAAAAGGGTGCCTTGATCAAATTCAGGCTTGCCTGACCGGTTCCTCAAAAGATACAGTATTATACTATACCAATCATACCACAATTAAAACCATAAATTTGGACAATAGGCGAAGTGGCGAAAAAAGACCGGCAAAAATCCAGTTTCCTAAATCAGGAATTGGGAATCAGGGATTGAGCATCAGGGAAATAAAGCCCGCCATTTTCCATTCTTTCTTTTCCCCAATTCCCAATTCCCAATTCCCAATTCCATAGACACCGGGGAAGTTAGCTTAAATGGCCTTACCCGGGTTACAAATACGAATTGGGGTCAACCGCCGAACCGTTAACCATAACCGTAAAGTGAAGGTGCGGACCGGTGGACATGCCCGTGCTGCCGACGCGGGCGATAGCCTGTCCCCCGACGACTTCCTGGCCTACCGACACTAACTGCGCGGAAAGGTGGGCGTACAGGGTAACCACTCCCCCGCCGTGATCAAGCATCACCACCCGCCCGTAGCCGCTCATGTAGCCCACGTGAATGACCGTGCCGTCCTGGGCGGCGACCACCCTGGTTCCCGTGGGAGCAGGGATGTCAATCCCGTTATGAAAGCGGCTTACGCGCAAAATCGGGTGAACGCGGTAACCGTAACCGGAGGACACGGCGGTATATCCGGGCACGGGCCAGGTAAAGGCACCCTCTTTACGCGGAGTTTTCTTGGCCCGCTCCAGGGCGATCTGCCTTAAAATTTCCCTTTCCTGCGCTTCCAGCCGGTCGACTTCTTCCTGGTGCCGGCTTAGCTCGGCCTGGGCCGAGGCGACCAGAGTCTTCTGTTTGGCCCGGTCTCCTTCCAATTGTTGCCGGATCGCCTCCTGTTCCCGAATCAGCCCGGCAATCTGGTTACGCTTATTTTCCAGTTCAGTTTTTGTTCTTAGAATAGCCTCCTGCTCCGCCTTCGCAAGACTGACCAGGCGGGCGTCGTGGGCGACAACCCGCTTGAGCAATTCGTAACGGTTAAGAAAGTCCCAAAAATCTTGAGAGTCCAAAAGCACTTCCAGGTAGCTTACCTGCCCGTAAAGATAAACGTCGTACAAACGCTTACCCAATTCCTGTCTGTTTTTGGCCAGCCTTACTTCTGCTTCCTGCAGGCCCCTTTCCGTCTCCCGCAGGTCGGCCAGGGCAATCTGCAGGTTATGATTAAGCTCTAAAATTTTATTTTCCTTTTCGTTAATTATCCGGTTGATCTCGGTTAAGCGATTGATATAGCGGTTAACTTCCTGCTTGTCCCGGCTTACTTCCTGCCTCTTCTGAAAAAGCTTATCCCTGGTCTGCTGGAGTTTTTCTTCCAGACTGAGGCCATGGGCTGCGTGCACCGAACTAAAGGCAAAGACGAGCGTTAAAAAGAAGACGCAAATTTTTCGCCAGCCCGCTCCGGCCACTGCGTTATCCCCCCGCTTTAAACATTTAAGAAACGATGGACGGAAAGAACGCTGCCCGCCGCGCCAATAACGAACCCCAGGCCAATAACACAAAGAAAAACAGGAATTAGCTCACTCGATTGGTTAACCACGGGAAGAAAAGGCATTAACCCATTTATCTCCCTGATCACGAGGAGGTAACCGTAATAAACGGTCACGGATGCTAAAAGTGCGCCGGCTAAACCCAGGAACATTCCTTCTAAAAGAAAAGGGAAGCGGATAAACCAGTTAGTTGCGCCCAGAAACTTCATGATGCCGATTTCTTTCCGCCTGGAAAAAACAGAAACCCTGATGGTAGTGGAAATAAGGAACACCGCCGCCCCCCCCAGGATGACCATAGCTACCCAGCCGGCTACGCGGATCCCGCGGGTGACGGTCAATAACTTTTCGACCAATCCCTGCCCGTAACGTACCTCCTCCACACCGGCCAGCTTCGCGATTTCCCCGGCCACCTGGGGAACCTGCTGCGGCGCGTATGTTTTTACCCGGAAAGCATCGGGCAGCGGGTTGTAATCCAGGCCCGCCAGCTTTTCGGCGCCAATGCTTTCCTGCATCCTTGCCAAAGCTGCTTCTTTCGAAATAAACTCTACTTCCGCCACCCCGGGTAAAAACTTAATCTTTTCGTTAAG
>JBFMBG010000094.1:0-11136 GCA_040755215.1 Bacillota bacterium
CCCGATCGGGCACATCATCACCGGACGGTTCTGGCACGACCTGGGCCCGGACGATATTGACTGGACCTTAACGGATACCGGCTGGGCGAAAGCGGCCTGGGGAAGCTTCTTTAACGCCTGGAACCAGGGGGCGGTGATTTTTGTCCACCACACCCCGAAATTCAACGCCCAGAAAACCCTGGAAATACTGGCCGGCTACCCGATTACGGTTCTCTGCGCACCGCCTACAGCGTTCCGGATGTTAATCTTAGAAGATTTGTCCAAATATAAATTTCCTGCTTTAAGGCACTGCGTCTCTGCCGGCGAGCCGCTCAACCCGGAGGTGATTGACGTTTGGCAAAAGGCTTACGGATTAACGATCCGGGAAGGTTACGGGCAGACGGAAAGCGTGTGCCTGGTGGGTACCTTTCCACCCATGACCGTAAAACCGGGCGCCATGGGCAAGCCGTCGCCGGGGTTTTACGTCAGTGTGGTCGACGAAAACGGCGAAGAACTGCCACCTGGAAAGGAAGGGGATATTGCGGTCCGGGTCAAGCCCGAACGCCCGGTGGGCCTGTTTAAGGAATACTGGAAAGATCCGGAGCGGACGGCTTCCTGTTACCGGGGCGACTGGTACATCACCGGCGACCGGGCCTACAAGGATGAAGACGGCTACCTGTGGTTCGTGGGCCGGGCTGACGACGTAATTTTGGAAGCCGGTTACCGGATCGGGCCCTTTGAAGTGGAAAGCGCCCTCATCGAACATCCGGCGGTGGCCGAATCGGCCGTGGTTTCCAGCCCCGATGAGATCAGGGGAGAGGTGGTCAAGGCGTTCGTTATTCTTGCTCCGGGTTACGAGCCGAGTGAACAGTTGGTTAAGGAACTTCAGGAGCACGTAAAAAAGGTGACTGCTCCGTATAAATATCCGAAGAAAATCGAGTTCGTCGACTCCCTGCCCAAAACCATCAGCGGGAAGATCCGCCGGGTCGAGCTGCGCGAGCGGGAGTGGGCCGCGAAGCGGAAATAAAAAACTCCCGGTACAGGTTTTTTCAGGAAAGAAAAAGGCAGGAAGGCAAACAACTTACCTGCCTTTTTCTTTTAAAGCTTTTCGCCGGAACTTTCCGGCCGTAATCTTCAGCCGGCTCAATCAGCGATCAGTCAATTTGCCGCCGGAACTTGTTGAAGGTTGCGCAGTTTTAGGTAGATTTCGGCGACCTGCTTTCTCGTATCTTCCAGCGGGCCGTCGTTGTAAATGATGAAATCCGCGTATTTAAGCTTTTCCTCTAGTGGAGCCTGGGCATCGATCCTTGCCCTGGCTTCTTCTTCGTTAAAGCCCCGCTCGATCATCCTCTCCAGTTGCGTTTGGGAACTGGCGTAAACCACGATAATCTTTTCCACCAGTTTTTGGGCGCCGGCCTCGGTTAATAAGGGGATATCCTTGATGATCAAAGCCCGGGGGTTTTTGCTCAAGATTTCGTCGGTTATTTTTTGATCTTCCCGGAAAACTTCCGGATGGACGATTTCATTGAGCTTACGCAACTTTTTCGGATCGTGAAAGACCAGTTCGCCCAGTTTTTGCCTGTTCAGCGTTAAATCCTCATTGAGAATATCGTTTCCAAAGTATTCCACAATTTTCTGCCAGGCCCTTTTCCCTGGTTTGACAACTTCCCGGGCCAGTTCATCAAAGTCGATCAGATAGGCGCCCAAATCTTTAAACATTTGGGAAACGGTGCTTTTTCCGGCAGCGATGCCGCCGGTCAGGCCAACGATCAATGCGGAACACTTCCTTTACGAGTTAAGTTTATTCTATAGAAATTTTCTTTTTTCTGCCTTCCAGATATGGAATAAAAAGGAGCTACTCTCCATGAAGCGGAATAAATAAAGGTACTAAGGCAAAAGACAAAGAGGCACAAAGAAAAATGTACCGGGAATATTAACTTTGTGCTTTTGTGCCTGGAAAAGTTTGTCCCTGATCGCTCAGTCTTCTTCGCAGGCCAGCAACTGGGCGGGATCGGCCTTTTCGTAATAATGGCGCGAAAATTCCTCGAAGGTCAGGCCCAGCGCATTGGCCCACTTTTGGGCCACGCAGAGACGGGGCGTTTGCCTGCCCTGCTCGATAGCCAGCAGTTCCGCCACGGTCAGGCCGGTCGAAACGGCCATTTGGGCCGCCGTCAGGCCCTTGCTTTTGCGGACTTCGGCAAGGCTCACCGTTCATCCCTCCTGGAATTTTGTTTACTGAATAAATAATCATATTCCGGAAAGTTAGTCAAGCAAGTTTTTTGGAGGGGGAGGTTTCCAATCAGGCACAAAGTTTTCCAGGCACAAAGGAAAATATTCGGATCTAAAGGGGTAAAGGCACAGAGGCACAAAGAAATAAAGTCAGTATTTTTTACTCGCGGCCTTCGTCTCCCCGGCCCCGGTTTGCCCTCCTCTCAACTGGTTTACGGGCCGGTTCAGGGAGGGGGCGGGCAGGGTAATCCGGGCTTTTTTCCCTCAGCCGGCTGTGCCGGTAGCCATAAACAAAGTAGATTGCCAGACCCAGGACGATCCAGACTGCGAAGCGCAGCCAGGTGAGGGCGGGTAAATTGGCGGCCAGGTAGAGGGCGGCGCCGAAGGAAGCCAGGGGCAGCCAGGGGGAGGCCGGGACTTTGAAGGGGCGCGGCAGGTCCGGGCGGGTGCGCCGCAGGATCAAAACCCCCAGGGAAACGGCCATAAAGGCAGTCAAAGTGCCGATGTTGGCCAGTTCGGCTACTATATTGATGGGCAGGAGAGCGCCGATCACCGCTACGACAGCTCCGATAAAGAGGCTATCGACGACCGGTGTGCGCAGGTGCGGATGCACCCAGGAAAAGATGGGCGGAAGCAGCCCGTCCCGGGACATGGCGAAAAAGATCCGGCTTTGTCCGTACATGGTGACTAACATCACCGAAGTAAGACCGGCCAGGGCGCCCACCGCGGTCAGCGCCGAACCCCAGCGCAGGCCGGCTGATAAGAGAGCAAAGGCCATGGGGGAAGCATTGTCGAGGAGAGGATATCTGACCATCCCGGTAAGCACGACGGCAACGCTGATGTAAAGCAGAGTGGCCAGAGAAAGGGAAACAATGATCCCTAGCGGGAGGTCGCGGCGGGGGTTTTTAACTTCCTCGGCGGCAGTGGAAACGGCATCAAAACCGATGAAGGCAAAGAAAATGATGGCCGCGCCGTGAAAAATGCCCGTCACCCCGAAGGGAAGAAAGGGCTGCCATTTGGCCGGGTTAACGTGCCGGAGCCCGAGAAAAATAAAAAACAAAAGAACGATCACCTTGAGGGCGACGATCAGTTTGTTGGCCGCCGCGCTGTGCTGGGTGCCGGAAATAATCAGGGCGGTAACCAGCCCGGCGATAAAAAGAGCCGGTAAATTAATTACGCCCCCGGTAAACGGGGAGGCAGTGTAAGCTGCCGGCAGGTTAAGACCGGCCGACTGCAGCAGGCTGACCAAGTACCCGCTCCAGCCGATGGAAACCGCTCCCGCCGCCACCACGTACTCCAGCACCAGGTTCCAGCCCACCAGCCAGGCGATTAATTCCCCCAGGGTGGCGTAGGCGAAAGTGTAGGCGCTGCCTGCCACCGGAATGGCCGCGGCCATTTCCGCGTAAACCAGGGCCGCCAGGCCGCTGGCCAGGCCCGCCACAACAAAGGACAGAATCACTCCCGGCCCGGCGTAACGGGCGGCGGCCACCCCGGTGAGCACGAAAACGCCCATGCCGATAATGGCGCCCAGGCCCAGCGCCGTTAAGTCGAAAAGGCCGAGAATTTTTTTTAACCGGTGGGGTCCTTCTTCTTTTTCCGCCACCAGTTGTTCAATCGTCTTGACGCGCCAGGAAGACATAACCGCCTCCGCGGTGGGGGGAATTTGCGTTGCCACTTTTAATATGCTACCCGGCGCAGCTTTTTAATCATTTTTATTTTCCGGATGGAAGCTGAAAATGACCTTCCCCTCTTCGTTCAGGGCCAGGGCGGCGTTAAAGGTTTTGCCGGCCCGCGAGCGAAAGCCCTTGATCACTCCCGTGCGGCCTTTTTTGAGCAGGTTTTTGGCCTGGGCGGGGCTGATCTTTTTCCCGGCGATTTCCTTCCAGATGACAAACCTGCAGCCTTCTTTCCAGCCCGTACAGCCGTAGCCTCTGGGGAATTCCCGGACGTCCTTCGCGCACAATGGACATTGACCCAAAATTTCCTGCTCCGGGGGTTCGTTGCTCCCGGCGCCGGCCGCCGCCTGAGTTTTGACCAGCTGAACGATATTTCCGGTAAATTCTTTGATTGCCCCCAGCCATTGCTCCGGCTTTTGCTCCCCGGCTTCGATTTCCAAAAGGCCCTGCTCCCAGCGGGCGGTCAGCTCCGGGGACTTGACCTCTTCGGGAACCAGGTCGATCAAGGCTTCCCCCTTGGCGGTGGGGAAAAGCGTCTTTTTCTGGCGCTTTACGTAGCCGACCTGAATTAAGCGTTCAATGATTGCCGCCCGGGTGGCGGGGGTGCCGATTCCGCCGGCGGCTTTCAGGATATCCTGCATCTCCTTATCTTCAACAAACTTCCCCGCCTTTTCCATGGCGGCCAGCAGGGTTGCTTCGGTATAGCGGGGCGGGGGTTTGGTTTGCTTCTCCAGGGCATCGACTTCTTCTAAAAAGACCCGCTCTTCCTCGGTTAGAGGCGGCAGGATTTGTTCTTCCTCATCTTTTTTATCGCCGGTGGGGTAAACTTTTTTCCAGCCTTTTTCCAGTTCCACTTTTCCCCGGGAAAGAAAGGTTTCCCGGCCGGCGGCGGTAATCACCCGGGTGACGTTATATCTGGCGTCGGGGTAAAAAATGGCCAGCAGGCGCCGGGCGACCAGGTCGTAAACGATTTTCTCCGGCCGGCTTAAATTAACCGGTTGGGGTTTTGTTTCGGTAATGATAATGGCGTGGTGATCGGTTACCCGGGCGTCGTCCACGTAGCGCCTGGACAAAGGGGGCAGGTGCCCGGGTATCAACGGCTGGTATTCGGCGGCCGCGGTCAGCGCCGCCATCCTTTTGGGGATGGTTTTCGCCAGGAGAGCGGACAGGTGGCGGCTTTCCGTGCGCGGGTAAGTGATTAACTTGTGCTTTTCGTAAAGGGCCTGGGCCGCCCGCAGGGTTTGTTCGGCGGTGAGCCCGTGCTTTTGGTTGGCCTCTTTTTGCAGATCGTTTAAATTAAACAACAGCGGCGGCGGCTCTTTGACTTCCTTTTCTTCCACCGCGGAAACGATGGATTCCCGGTTATTCCGGCAGGCCGCGACCATTTCCCGGGCCGCCTCCGCGCTTAGAAACCGGTCCGTTTTATCCGCAAACCACTTGCCCCGGTAAGTTTCCCCGGTGCTCTTCCGGAAGGTCGCCCAGACCTCCCAGTATTTGGCCGCCTGAAAGTTCCGGATTTCCCTTTCCCTGGCCACAATCAGGGCCAGGGTGGGGGTCTGCACCCGGCCCACGCTTAACAACTCTTTATGCCGGCAGGTGAAGGCGCGCGTAGCGTTGATGCCTACCAGCCAGTCGGCCTGGGCGCGCGCCGCGGCGGCTACCGCCAGGTTGTCCAGCTCGCGGTTTTCCCGCAAATTTTCGAAGGCCAGCCGGATGGCCGCCGGCGTCGTTTCCCTCAGCCACAGGCGTTTGACTTCCTTGGCGCAGCCGGCCTGGGCGTAAATCCGGCGGAAGATATTTTCCCCCTCGCGGCCGGCGTCGCAGGCGTTGATGATCAGGCCCACCTGCGGGGAAAGGAGCAACTCTTTCAGAACCTGGAACTGCCGGGCGGTTTCCGGGATCACCTTGAGTAAAAATTCCCCGGGAATAAAGGGCAGGGTATTCAGCGACCACTTTTTCAGGGCGGGGTTGTAGTCCTCCGGTTCAGCCAGTTCAACCAGGTGGCCGATGGCCCAGGAGACAATAAACTGCTCGTTTTCCAGGTATCCTTCCCTTGTTTTAAACCGGCCCAGGACTTTGGCGATGTCGCGGCCGACCGAGGGTTTTTCCGTGATAATTAACGTTTTCATGGCTTTATGTTCTGTCCGTACTGCCGAAGCCTCCGTGTCCCTTGGCGCGCAGTTCGCCGGTTTCGATGAAAACCGCCTCGTACACCGGCTTGACGCAAACCTGGGCGATGGCTTTGTCTTTGCTGATTTTCTTGGGTTCGTTCCCGAAATTAAAAAGTTTTACTTTGATTTCGTCTGTGTAGTCGCTGTCCAGGGTTCCCCAGTAGGCGACCACGTCGTGTTTAAAGGCGTAGCCGCTGCGCGGCCTGATTTGCAGCTCGTAACCCCTGGGCAGTTCCACGGCCAGGCCGGTGCCTAAAATGACGCTGCCGCGGGGTGCGATGACGGTTTCCTCCAGGGGGTACACGTCGTAGCAGGCGCTTTCCGCGGTTGCTTTCACGGGGATTTTCGCGTCCGGGCGGAGTTTTTTTATTTTTACGGCAATCTCGGGCGGGTTGACGGCCAAAATAGTTCTTCTCCTTTCTTTTCTGCCTGCTTCTACCAATTTCCGTTCCGTTCCTGCTGGTACGTTACGGAAGCGTAGGCGGCGGCGGGGAAGCCGGTGTCGTATTCGATGTCGTCGAAAACGACGGGGATCCTTTTCCTGAATTCCAGCAGGGTGGGGATGGCGATCTGCCTGATCTGGGGGTGGGCCCTTTGGTTTGCCCGGAGCTTGAAGAAGTGCCGCCATTCGCGGAGGTTGTACGTGACCACGATTTCGCTTTTTAAATCGGCGGGCAGCACTCCCCTGGCCTGTTCCGGCCTGGCTCCCCGCGCCAGGAGCGCCAGGTAGGCCCGGGCGGCTTCAACCGCGGCCTCCTTCCAGATTTCGTAAGCCTCACTTCCTTCCGGAAAATAATAAGGCCGGATAAAAACCATTTTATTTTGATAATTGCAGTACCGGGTGCTTTCCTGGGAGTAGCTGGCGATCCGGTGCCGGACGATCTCGTGGGTGATGCCCCGGTTGGTAATGTAGATGACGGTGATTTTTTCGTGCTCAATGACGCTCTCGTGCCCCCGGTCAATTAAATTCCGGACGAACCGGGAGGCGGAGTTCTCGTTCATCAATCTTTCCGATTTGTAACAAATCCTCCCGTAGCGTTCAATCCTTTTTAAAATACCTTCGTTTATTTCGTCCTGAATGATTACCTGCGGATCGATAATGGCAATTTCCACCCGGACACCTCCCCAATTTTTCCCCTGCGTACTGTTGTTAACATTATATTGGACAAGGGGGTGGTTGGACAAGACTAATTTATGGTATTATGAAAATGAAGGCACAGAGGTCCAAAGGCACAGAGGCACAAAGAGAACTGCTATCAACTTTGTGCTCTGTGTTCTAACGCAGCCCGAGGTTATGTCAAGGTCTCCGTCCCTGTGACATTTTCCCCCTTTGGACCTTTATGCCTGATAAACTTTGCGCTTATACTCACTTTGTGCCTTTGTGCCTGTTGCCTTTGCGCCTCCTGTTCTTTGTGTTCTCCATGGCTAAATTTATCCTATTTCTTGGTGGTGAAGATAATGTCCCAAAAAGCAGCTTTTTACAGAATGGACGCGGCGAAAATCGGCCGGGGATGGCATGAAATGGGCCCCATTCGCCCGCCCAGCGAGGGCCGGGACGCTTCCCTTTTGCTGCGGGTGACCAGAAACTGTCCCTGGAACCGCTGCGAGTTTTGCGCGACGTATAAGAACGAGCGCTACAGCGTACGCACCGTGGACGAAGTAAAGGCGGACCTGGCGGTGGTGCAGGGGCTGGCCGAAGAGCTGCGCAGCGCTTCCTGGCGCCTGGGGTTTGCCGGAGCGGTCGGCGAAGAAATCGTTCTGGCCGTGATTAATTCCAACCCCGAAATATACAGCCGGCAGCATAACGACGCAAGGCTGGTTCGAGAGCGCCTGCACAGCCTGGCGAATGTGGCCAACTGGCTGGCCACCGGCGCCAAAACCGTTTTTCTGCAGGACGGAAACTCGCCGCAAATCCGCACCGCCGACCTGGTTGCCGTTTTAAATTATATCCGGGAGATGTTTCCTGCCGTAGAACGGATCACCTCTTACGCGCGTTCGAAAACCATTGCCCGGAAGTCGTTCGAAGAGATTCTGCAGTTACGTCAGGCGGGTCTGTCCCGGCTGCATATAGGCCTGGAATCGGGATGCGACGAGGTGCTGGCGGCGGTAAAAAAGGGGGTGACGGCGGAGGAGCACATCATGGCCGGCAAAAAAACGAAGGAAGCGGGGATTACTTTGAGCGAATATTTAATGCCCGGCCTCGGCGGAAAAAAATGGTCGGAAAAGCACGCCCTTGACTCGGCCCGCGTCTTAAGCGAAATTGATCCTGATTTTATCCGGCTGCGCACCCTCGTTCCCCGTCGCGGCACCCCGCTGTACGAGCGCATGCTGGCCGGCGAGTTTGAACCCCTGACGGAAGATGAGATGGTGGAAGAAATCGGTTTGTTTGTGGAGAATCTTGAGTGCCACGCCTATCTGGTCAGCGATCAGATGTCTAACCTGTTATGGGAGATAGAAGGCCGGCTGCCGGAGGACAAGCCGAAAATCCTGGCCACCATCCGGAATTATTTGCAAATGCCGCTGTCCGCCAGGCTAAAGGTGCAGCTGGAGCGCCGCCTGTCCTCGTACCTGGCTGTTTACGGGCGATTGGAGGAAAAAGTGGCGGCGAAAGTGGAGCTGGCCGCGGAGGCCCTGCAAAAAGAAACGCCCGACGCGCCCGGGAAAGTAAAAGACGCGCTGGACGCCCTCAAGCAGGCCTTCATTTGATGGTCTTTTCTTTTTCGATTGCCTCTTCCCCGGCCTGAACCAGCTTTTTTACCATGTTTCCGCCGATTTTCCCGGCTTCCCGGACCGTCAATTCGTCGCCGGGGTTGGCCAGGTCATCGTCCAGGCCCAGTTCTCTGGCGGTTTCCCATTTCAGCCTGTCCATGGCGTCTTTTTCACGGGTTCTGGCGGTTGGCTTTTTCTTGGCCATTGCAAATCACCCCGTTTTCAGCATGTCCCCCGGCCGGTTGCTTTAATCATGGAAAGGTAAGGCAAGAAGTGAAAATTAAAAAATCTCTGTGCTCTCTGTGTCCTCGGTGGTTAAATTTAACGGGTCTAAGAACATCCCGAAATTATCTCGGGGCAAAAGCAGGATGCTCAAAGTACCAGCTTTTTTCTAAAAGATCCCATATTTTTGGGTCTTCCAGGCCCAAACGCCAGACCCCGATCCCCGGCAGGCGTTTTTTGACGATCAGGTTCAGCTTTACCTGAAAACTTTTCGCATCTTCAAACCAGACGACGTGCCGGACGCCGTTTTCTACGTATGTATAGGTCGATTCCTGGGCCTGTTCGTCGTAACGGATCTGGGCGCCGAAACGCTGCGCCCGGGCGATTGCCTCGGCGTGGGACAGCGTTTCCGGCACCCTGGCGCCGGGCGCCCAGTCGTATCCGTAAACGGGCAGCCCCCAGAAAATTTTCTCCCGGGGAATGGCCGTCAGGGCGTAGTTCATCACCTGTTCTACGAAGCCGAGGGAAGCGATTGGACCTGGTTCGGCGAAGTGTTCGTCGTAGGCGAGGACGTACATTTGATCGCTGACCGCGGCCAGGTCGGGGTAGCTGAAGGCTCCCGAAAAAGGGTGGCGCGGATTGTCTTCCAGTTCGGCGGGAACGGAGATGGTAACGAAAAAATCCTGCGGTTTGAGGGCCTGGAATAACTCCGTCTGGAAACGGGTCAAAAACGGCCGGTCTTCGGGGGGAACGAACTCAAAATCGATATTCACCCCCGCAAATCCCCGCCGCAAAAGCATTTCCCGGATGCTGGCGACCAGGGTGCGCCGCAAGTTTTCATCGGTCAGCAACCGGTGAATGAGCGGTCCGTAGCGGGGGCTCGAGTAATTGTGGACGATGGCCAGCACCGGCAATTTAAACCGCCGGACGAGGATCAGCGCCTCTTCGTCGGACTGGTCCTCCAAGGTTCCCCGGCTGGTTACGCCGAACCAAAAAGGAATGAGGAAAGTGATTTTCTTTCCGTGCGCCGCCAGGGATTCCAAAGCCTGGGGGTCGGGTGTATAATACCAGTTGTTGCAAAAGGGTAAAGCCAGCGGATGAAGAAAACCGGGCATAACTGAAACCTCCCGTCTTATGGTTATAATATGCATAAATGGATTTTAATGTCCGCAAAGGAAAGCGAAATCTGCCGTTCAAGGAATTTTTTGTTGATCCGGTGTTTTAATGCGGTATAATAAAGGGGAGTTGCCGTGAGGTCTGATCAAAGAGGTGAAATTATGTCCGGCAAATTAAGCCCGAGTGCACAGAAGGTGCAGGATGTTTTAAGGTCTTTAGGCTCTTCGCGGCAGGTGCGGGAATTCCTCCAGACCACCCGCAGCGCCGCCGAGGCAGCCCAGGCCATTGGCTGCCGGGTAGAGCAGATTGCCAAATCCCTCGTTTTTCGAGGGAAGCACACAAAAAGGCCTGTTTTGGTAATTGCCAGCGGGGCAAACCGCGTGAACGAAAAAAAGGTGGCAGAGTTTGTTGCGGAGCCTCTGGAGAAGGCGGACGCCGGTTTTGTCCGGGAGAAAACCGGTTTTGTCATCGGCGGCGTTCCCCCGGTGGGCCATCTTGAACAACTGACCACTTTTATTGACGAAGATTTGCTCCAGTATGAAGAAATCTGGGCCGCCGCCGGCAACCCGAACGCCGTTTTTCCGCTTGCGCCGGCCGAACTCGTCAAAATGACCGGCGGCCGCGTCGTCGCCATCAAGTAAAAAGGCACAGAGGCACTAAGGCACGAAGAGAAATGCATAGACATATTTACTTTGTGCCTTTGTGCCTATATTTTCTGTGTCCTCTGTGGTTAAGCTTATTCTATTTTATGAGCATTCCTGTAATCCTTTTTAAGGGGGTTGACCAACAAAAAGACCTCCTGGTACAAAAAGGTTAGAGCAAATTCCAAACGTACCGGAGGTCGAGATTAATGACGAAACGAAACAAAAACCTAAAAGAGATTCGCAGTGTTCACACCCTGATTGTAGGCGTCGACATCGCCAAAAGGACCCACTGGGCCCGCACGCTGGACGGGTCAACAGGCATCGAAGTGGGCAGCGCCTTCTCTTTTCAGAATAGCATAAACGGCTTTTCCCGTCTACTGGGTAGAATGC
>JBFMBG010000095.1:0-11117 GCA_040755215.1 Bacillota bacterium
CGGGCAGGAATCACTTTCGTCTCGTTAATGACCAGCAGGTCCCCGGGGGCTAAATAATTAACCACATCCTTAAAAAACCGGTGTTCGATAACCTCTTTGTCCCTGTAAACAACCATCAAGCGGGATAAATCGCGGCGCGGGGCAGGTTCCTGGGCAATCAGCTCCGCAGGCAAATAATAGTCAAAATCAGTTATTTTCACCCCTGCCCTCCGTAATTCCGGGAAATGACAACTCCTGAATAATAGTATTTCAAGATATCCTGGTAACTATAACCTTTCTGCGCCAACCCCCGCGCCCCGTACTGAGACATCCCCAGGCCGTGGCCCCAGCCGTTGCCGCGAAAAACGACCTTCGTCAGTTTATGCTGTTGGTCATACTCCTTTTGCATGGTAAAAAAGGCGCTTTTCAAACCGAGGGCAACCCGCACCCGGTCGGCATTGCAAATCTCTTCCGCCACGGCGGCTCCCTCTTTTTTTAATCCTTTAACGGCCAGCCGTTTCACCCGCTTCCCGGTGGAAGTACGTTCCAGCTCAATTAGATCATATACCTCTTTAAATTGATAATCCTTTTTATTTAGTTGTTCAACAAGCTGCTCTTGTGAATAGCTGACCTGCCAGTTGTAATGTTTTTCGTTCCGATCGTCCGGATCCGGCCTGGCGCGAATATAATCCAGGGGGTATTTCCAGACATCTTCGCTGTTTTCGGTAAAACCTCCGCTGCTGCTGTGAAACAGGGCGTTGACCGGCTGCCCGCGATAAGTCAAGATTACACCGCGCGTATCGTCAACAGCTTTACTGGTGGCCGGGTTTTCCCAATCGTAGCCTTTATAGACCTGGCTGCTCTGCGTCGCCAGAACATCAAACCCGCAATTGCCATAGGCGCCTGATTGCGATTGCGCCAGGGCATAGCTGCGCGCCGCCACCGCCTGCGCCTTTAAGGCCTCCGCGGGCCAGGCGGCGGGCATCTCCGCAGGCACCACCCCGTACAAATATTCCTCCAGCGGCAGTTCGTTAATGACCGTCAGGCCCTTTTCGTCGGCCCGGAATTCCATGCCGCCGCGGTAACGCCGGCCGCCGTCCTCATTATAAAGAGTGATTAAATTAAGCCCTTCGGCGGGAAGCAACGGTGCCTGCCCCCGAGCGCTTAAAATATGCAAGCCGGATAAATCCTTCCCAACAGAAGAACTTACTCCGTTTGCTCCGAGAATAACCAGTTCTTCGCCAGCGCTCCGGCTTTTTATTTGCCCGCTCCCCGAAAGGATGGCCACAGGATACAAATTCTCCCGCACCTGGAGAGGACCGGGAAAGGTTTTGATGAACAGGCCGTTTTTATAAAGCGCCAGCCGGCCGTTTTGCGGCCTGATCTGCCACCTTTCATTGGACTTTAAAAAGGCGATTGTTTTACGCCCGGGAACATCGATCAGTTCGTAGTTGCCGGCGATCGAAAAATCCGCCTGCGGCGCCTGCTGCGCCAGCCCCACTCTAATTGTGCCCGGACCCGCCGGCGCTTTTTCCAAAGCCTCCGCCCCCCGGCAGGTGAAAATAAACATAAACAGAATAAAGCAAAAAAATACCCGGCCGTATTTATTTATCCGTCCCATCCGAAACGAAAACCCCCGGTTTAACAAAAAATTAAAAAAACTTTTTCCCCTGGTGCCTTCGTTATAAGTGCTATGGATCTGTTTTTACTTTCGACACAAACCGGGGATTTTCCTTCCAGTTTTACCTTCTAAATAATAAATTTAGAATAATTGTCAGCAGTATACTAAGTAGAATGGAGGTCACGATTGGAAAATAGAAAGTAAAGTTCCCTTTTTGAACGAAAATATCTCCCGGCAGACGACCCAGGTGAAATATTTTCCCGGAAAGGACCATCAGGCCCCCTAAAATAACCAGAAAAACGCCCAGCAAGAAGATCATTTTTCCCATGGATTCCCAGGGAGCACCCATTAACGAAACCTCCTTCTATCCCTATTCCGAAAACCCCTTTGCCCGCCGTTCGTTTGCCGTCGCTCCGATGCTCCGGGTTGACCCGGCACTCAGCCTTTCCGGAAGGTTTAATGCATGACTGAAGCGTCAATAGGAAGCTGAGTGCCGGGGCTTGGTTCGGAGCGAACCAGGCAGCGCTGCAAAATGCGCGCGATCCATTAGTTTTCTTGCCTTAATAAGCTCTCCGGCGTTTATTACCAGATTCTTATCATTATGTTATCTGCGCGTTTCGCGCTGCCGGTTCGCTTGCCTCACCTGTCCGGCACTCACCGGCACTCAGTATGCTTATTGTTCTACTGTCTCAAATGGCACCGGCTGACAACGAAGCAACCTGAGCAGCCAGTGAGTGCCGGATGTTTCGTTACCAGCCCTTTAGCCCGGCACTCACTGGTAGTTCGTTCTTGAATGCCCTACTGTTCCAGATCGCTCTGCCTGATGTCGAAGTAACCCGATTACCGGTGAGTGCCGGGTCGCTCCTGGCAAATCGAACGGCGGGCCGGAGGTTCTCGTTCTCTGCAGGTGCCGCTAAAAAGCGGCATGGGGGTCTATTCCTCTTCGCCATTGCGTTTTTGTGCTCCTCTTCCCGGCTTCTCCCTCAGATAGCGTTCCTTTTCACTGTAAATACAGCCGCAATATTGTTGGCGGTACATCCCCATTTCTTTCGAGCGAACGGTCGCCTCCCGGAAGCCGGGCTGAAAATCGTAATAGTAAAAGGGGATGCCGGATTCTTCCGCCACGGCCTCACCCGCTTCCCGGACGAGCGCGTGCTTCTGAAAAGGGCTGACCAAAAGCGTGGTGGTAAATCCGGAAAAGCCGCCCTTTTTCGCCACCCCCGCCGCCTGCCGCAGGCGCAGGTAGTAACAAAAGCGGCAGCGGATGTTTTCCCGGTAAACCACTGCGCGCAGGAATTCTTCCAGCCGGTATTCCTCGTCCATAATTAATTTTAAGCCGATATTCCGGGCATATTCCGCCAGCGTGTTTTTACGCTTTTGCCATTCCGTATAGGGATGGATATTGGGGTTAAAAAAATAGCCGTGCAGTTCAAATCCCTTTCCGGTTAAGAAATCCACCGGATAAATTGCGCAGGGGGCGCAGCAAATATGTAAAAGCAGGCGCATGAACAATCCTTCCCTGAATATAGCTTCTGCCACCATTTCTTATCGGGCTGGTCCGGCAGTCACCGGCACTCGGTATGCTTATTGTTTTACTGTCTCAAATAGCACCGGCTGACAACGAAGCAACCTGATCCCCAGTGAGTGCCGGATGTCCGGCTCGCTCCGATGCTCCGGGTCGACCGGACAAATTCCAGCCCCTCATTTTCATGCTTTTGCGGAGAGGGCGGGCAGTCTTCATGGACAACTTCAGTGAAAACGGTCTACCAGAGGGTGAGCTGGCGCTCCTCGTCCCTTTGCGCAGGCAGTCCCAGGTGCTCGTACGCCCTGGGGGTGGCCACCCGGCCGCGCGGTGTGCGGGCCAGTAAACCGCTCTGCATTAAATAGGGTTCGTAAACGTCCTCCAGGGTTGCGGCTTCCTCCCCGACGGCCGCCGCCAGGGTGTCCAGGCCTACGGGGCCGCCGGAAAATTTAGCAATTAAAACGTTTAAAAACTTCCGGTCCACAAAATCCAGCCCCAGCGGATCGACGCCGAGGAATTGCAAGGCTTCCCGGGCTACTTCCCGGTTGATGATCCCCTTCGCCTTTACCTGGGCATAATCGCGGACTCTTTTTAAAAGGCGGTTGGCCACCCTCGGGGTGCCCCGGGCGCGGCGGGCGATCTCCTCGGCGCCTCCCCCGTCGACGGCTATTTTTAAAATGCTCGCCGAACGCAGGACTATTTGCACCAGATCCTTTATTTCGTAAAAATCCAGGTGGGTGATCACCCCGAAACGGTCCCGCAGGGGCGACGTCATCAGGCCCGCGCGCGTGGTGGCGCCAATCAAAGTAAACCGGGGCAATTCCAGACGCAGGGAGCGCGCCCCCGGGCCTTTGCCGATGATGATGTCCAGGGCAAAGTCCTCCATCGCGGGATATAACACTTCTTCCACGGCCCGGCTGAGCCTGTGTACTTCATCGATAAACAGCACGTCCCCCGGCGATAAGTTGGTCAAAATGGCCGCCAGGTCGCCCGGGCGCTCAATTGCCGGTCCGGAGGTGATCCGGATATTTACCCCCAGTTCGTTGCTGATAATTCCGGCCAGGGTAGTTTTGCCCAGCCCGGGCGGCCCGAGCAGCAGCACGTGGTCCAGAGCTTCCTTGCGCCTTAAGGCAGCCTGGATAAAAACAGCGATGCTCTCTTTTGCTTTCTCCTGACCGATAAAATCCTGCAGCCGGCGGGGCCGCAGGCTGCCCTCCAGTTCCTGATCCTCCCCTTTGAAAACGGCCGAGACAAGGCGCTCTTCCACCTTTGTAAAGACCTCCCGCCAAAAGCTTATAACAATAATTGTAAAATTCCTACCCCGAAAATACCCCTTTGCCCGCCGTTCGTTTGCCGTCGCCAATTCCCAATTCCCGCCTTCTATCTGGCAAGCCTTTTTAACGCCAGCCGGACCAGTTGCGTCGCCTGCAAAGGGGCTCCCCCGGCCTCCGCTAAAGTTGTCCGGACAGCCTTGCGCGCTTCACTTTCGTGATAACCCAGGGCAACCAGGGCCTGGACGGCATCTTCCTCTTCTCCAGATACCCTTTTAACGGAAAGATCGATTGGTGCAATTTCCCTGGCTAGTTTATCTTTCAACTCTAAAATGATTCTCTGGGCAGTTTTTCTGCCTACTCCCGGCGCCCTGGTCAGGGCATCCGCTTCGCCTTTCGCGATGGCCAGGTGCAGCCGGTGCGGCCCCAGGGCAGAAAGCAGACCGATCGCCGCCTTCGGCCCGACCCCGCCCACACCGAGCAAAGCACGAAAAACAGCCAGTTCCTCCTGCCCCCAAAAACCATAAAGAGACACTCCGTCTTCGCGGGAGGCCAGGTACGTATGCAGCTTTACTTCCGCCCCCAGGCCGGGAAGGCGCTCCAGGGTGGAAGCAGGCACCTGCAGCTGAAAACCAATTCCGTTTACTTCTACAATTATTGCTTCTTTTTCGACGGCCGCCAGCGTGCCCCGCAAAAAAGCAAGCATGCACCACCCTCCCTTAGCGGAACGGGTTTCTTCCCGACGCTGAAAAGGCGTCGCAAATGGCCACCGCCAGGGCGTCGGTAACATCATCCGGGGCCGGCGGTGCCGGCAATTTCAAAATGGCCCTGACCATATATTTAACCTGTTCCTTGCTTGCCCGGCCATAACCAACCACCGCCTGCTTTACCTGCAACGGGGTATATTCCGCAACCACCAGGCCTGCCCTGGCCGCCGTCAGCACGGCCACCCCCCGGGCCTGCCCTACGCCCATGGCGGTACGGGTGTTTTTATTGAAAAATAATTCCTCGATGGCAAACCGTTCGGGCCGAAAACCGGCAATTATTTTGTCCAGCTGTTCGTAGATAAGCCGGAGGCGTCCGGGCAAGGGCAGTTCAGACCCGGTTTTAATATAGCCGTAATCCACCACGGTAAACCGGTCCGCCCAAAAATCAATAACCCCAAAACCCGTCCTGGCCGTACCCGGATCCACGCCGATTATCCGCAAGGCTGCCAGACCCCTATCATTCCTGATCCCTTTATAGTTCTACGGGATGTCCGGCGCCTCCTTCCGCAGGCAAACCAAAAACTTCATTGCTGAACAGAAAATTAAGGCCCGATTTCCTTTCGGGCTTTTCCTGAACATGTTCATCTAAAACATGCTCGTCCAGATTTTCTAACCCGGCATCTAAAGCAGATTCTCCGGCAAATTCCAGCTCTTCGCGCAGCCGGGCCTGGATTTCCGGAAGCTGTTGCTCAAAATTCATCGCCTGTTCCAGCTTTATTTGATAATCCGCAGACAGCCTTGCTACCGGAATTTTTTTCTCCACCCGCAACAGCTTCTGGTTGTTTCCCAGGGGCCCTTCGAAAATGGCCAGGCATCCTTCGCTAATCCCCAGGTGCCGGTAATTTTTGTGCTCCGGGCAAAATTCGCGGAATTGTTTGCGCAAAACGAGCGCATCTTGCCCCGCTTCAATCGTCCAGCCGTCTCCGGCGGGGTACCTTCGTTCTAAGGCGGCCCGGTCGCACCCGATGAGCTCCCGGGGCGCCCGCCCCAGGTAAACGATGTGGACATCGCCGCAAAGGTATTCATATTCCTCGCGCACTACAGTACCGGCGTACACTTTCCGATCAATACTCTCAACTTTGCGGGTAACAGAAGAAAAACCGGTTAAAACCGGCTTTGCGGCCGGCCCGGCAAAAATGGAGAGAGCCAGAAAAACCGCCGCCGCCACAGCAAACACCGTTAATCCACTCAAGATACCCCAGAAAAGTTTTTTAAACATAAAAGACACCCTGGCAAAATATTATGCTGCCTATATTATTACCATTTCCTGGGTTACTAATGCACATTAATCCAGGGCGCCTGGATTGCAGCTTTATGCCTTGATGCCTTGGCCTTTCCGCCGTTTTGCCTGTACTTTAATCCTCTATCTCAATATTCGCGTAAACCTCTTGCACGTCATCATGGTCCTCAAGGGCATCGATCAGGCGAATTACCGGTTCGGCCTCTTTTTCCGTCATCTTCACGGTGCCCGCCGGGAGCATGGTAACCTGGGCTTCGGCCACCGGAATACCCCGGGCGTCCAACGCGCTTTTCACCTGTTCGAAATCTTCCGCGCTGGTGATTATCTCAAAACTGTCCTTTTCCGTTTTTACATCTTCGGCCCCCGCTTCCAGAGCAAGCAGCAACAATGCATCCTCGTCAGAAAATTCTTCTTTATCAATTATAATCAAGCCCTTGCGGGCAAACATCCAGGAAACGCAGCCGGCCTCGCCTAAATTGCCGCCGTTGCGGGAAAAAAGGTAACGGACCTCGCTGGCGGTCCGGTGGCGGTTATCGGTTAAAATCTTCAGCATGATGGCGACGCCCCCCGGCCCGTAACCTTCGTAAAAAACTTCTTCGTAGCCGGTACCCCCCGGCTCGCCCACGCCGCGCTGGATGGCCCGCTGGATATTCTCGTTAGGAATATTCGCTTCCTTTGCCCTTTGAATTGCCGCCTTCAGGCGGGGGTTGGCCTCCGGGTCGGCGCCTCCCAGGCGGGCGGCCACGATAATTTCCCGCGCCAGCCGGGTAAATATTTTTCCCCGCTGGGCGTCCATCCTGGCCTTTTTTCTTTTAATATTCGCCCACTTGGAATGACCGGACACGTGAGCTCACCTTCCTTTAAAACGGCGGGCGGGCAGGCATTTCATTTTTATGGGCATTGCACACGGCCAGGGTTTGAATCACTTCCTTCACCCTGTCGGGGCCTCTCCCGTAAAGGATAAATTCGTCCAATTCGTCGTAGGTGATACCCATTTCTTCCTCGTCACACTGGCCCACCCACAACCCGGCTGACGGCGACTTGGCGATGATTTGCCGGGGAACGCCCAGGACCACCGCCAATTCACGGACCTGCGCCTTGACCAGGTTGCCGATGGGGAGTAAATCTACCCCTCCGTCGCCGTACTTGGTAAAATAGCCTACCGTCAGTTCGCTGCGGTTGCCGGTGCCCGCTACCAGATATTTATGGCGCGCGGCAAAGAAATAAAGGGTGATCATGCGGAGCCGCGGTTTTATATTGGCAATGGTCAAATCCACTTCCCGGCCATCATATGGTTTACCGGTCAGCTTTTTAACCATCAATTCAAAAGGTTCGTCCAGATTCACTTCTATAACCGGGACACGGAGGGCGTCCGCAACCACCCGCGCGTCGGCCGCATCCTGGGGGTCGCTGTGGCAGGGCATGATTATCCCCATTGTATTTTCCGGGCAGGCCCTTTTGCACAGGGCCGCCGTAACAGCCGAATCAATCCCTCCGCTGAGACCTACCACAAATCCTCTGGCACCGCGCGTTTCGAGCTGCTCGCGCAGCCAGCCGGTTAAGTTGTCCGCCATTTCTGCGGCGTGCAAAACGAATCCCTCCAGACCAAAGTCGTGCAATTTTATAATAGCACAAAATCAAAAATAAACGCAAATCCAATTAATTTGACCTAAGGTACAGGAGCAAAAGAAGCCATAGAGAATTAAGAAGTGAAGGAATAAAAAAGCAACCATAACCTGTTTTCTATGGCTTCCAAAAGCGCCCGCTTAAGATCACCAGGACTGTGTAAATTTCGAGCCTGCCGATTAGCATGCACATACTTAAGGCCATCTTTCCCGCCGCGGGCAGCGAAGCGTAATTGGAAGCCGGCCCCACCAGACCAAGCCCCGGCCCGACGTTTCCCAGGGTAGCCGCCACGGCGGTAAGCGCGCTGATCAAATCCAAACCCAGACAGGCAAGAAACATCACCGCACCTATAAAAATCAAAATATAAATAAAGAAAAATGCCTGGACAGCCTCGACCACCTCTTCGGAAAGCGCCTGACTGCCCAGCCGGACGGGAATAACCGCCTGGGGATGCAAAAGCCGGGTGAGTTGCCGCGAAGCGCTTTTGATCAAGATGAGCACCCGGATGTGTTTGATGGCGCCCCCGGTAGAACCGGCGCAGCCCCCTATAAACATTAAAATAAATAAGATTATTTGCGAAAATGCCGGCCACTGGTTAAAATCTGCGGTGGCAAAACCCGTTGTGGTAACAATGGACGAAACCTGAAACAAGGCTAACCGAAACGCTTTATTTACCTCGTAATCCCATGTTTTGAAGAGATTTACGGTAATCAATAAAGTGCTTAAAGCGATAACCCCCAGGTAAAACTTGAATTCCGGATCCTTCCAGTAAGAACGAAGCTCGCCTCCGCGAAAAGCCCGGTAATGAAGTGCAAAATTCATCCCGCATAGAATCATAAAAAAGACAATAATTACTTCAACCAGGACGCTGTCATAAGCGCCAACACTCAAATTCTTATTAGAAAATCCCCCCGTAGGAACGGTCCCAAAAGTATGTATCACCGAATCAAACCAGGACATCCCGGCTATTTTCAAAAGGATAATTTCGGCGAACGTAATGATGAGATAGATCCGGTAAAGCTCGCGGGCGGTAATCGCTATTCGCGGCAACACCTTGCTTTTGGTCGGACCGGGCACTTCGGCGCGAAAAAGCTGCAGTCCGGCCACTTTCAAAGAAGGGATCAAGGCCACCATCAGAACAATGACGCCCATTCCGCCCAGCCATTGCGTAAAGTTGCGCCACAGAAGGATGCTGCGCGGTAAAATTTCCACGTCCGGAACTACCGAAGCTCCCGTAGTGGTAAAGCCGGACACGGTCTCAAAAAAAGCATCGACCGGGTGGCTTAGCGCTCCCGAAAAAATAAAAGGCAGGCTGCCGAAAATAGCCAACGTCAGCCAGCCAAAAGCGGCAATTACAAACCCTTCTTTATAACTGAGCTGATTCGGGTCAACCGGAAGCTTGACAAAAACAAAACCAAACGCGGCAGTCAACAAAATTACCAGAAAAAAGGCCAGCACACTGTTTTCCTTCAAATAAAGAGCAACCAGTAAAGAAGGAACCATCGCCAGCGATTCACACAGCAGCACCAGGCCCAACGTGTGCAAAACCAGGTTGCGGTTCAAAATCTTTTCCTCCTACGTCAAACAACGCCTCTATAGTGCGAACAGTCTGGCCTACCGCAAAAACTACCAGGCGGTCGTTCCCCTGGATTATATCCTTTCCCTGGGGAATAATGATTTTGCGATCACGTAAAATGGCCCCGACGATCACCCCTTTAGGCAGGCCCAGCTTTTCCAGGGAACGCCCGACAACTTTGCTGTTCGCCGGGATAATCAGCTCGACCACTTCGGCCTGCCCGTTTAACAGGAGCGATAAAGAAAGCAGCCGGCCGCCCCGGATGAACCTTAATATTTCGCTGATGGTGATCAGGCGCGGGCTGATTGCCGCGTCCACCCCCAGGCGTTCCACCAGCGGGGCATAGGAAGGCCGGCTTACCTTGGCGATTACCCTTTTCGCTCCCAGCTGTTTGGCTAACAAAGCAATCAACAAGTTTTCTTCATCTATCCCGGTGACGGCGACGAAACCGTCTGTTTCACCGACGCCCTCCCGCTTTAATAACTCGACATCGGTTCCATCGCCCTTAAGGATAAGCACGTTGGGCAAACGCTCCGCCAGTTCCCGGCATTTTTGTTCGTTTTGCTCAATTATTTTAACGCCCATCCCGCGCGTGCTCAAACGCTCGGCAAGGTAAAAACCGATTTTACCGCCTCCCAGGATCATCACGCTGTGCATTCGCTGCTTTTTCTTTTTAATCTTCGTACAGATTTTATTAACGCTGTCAAAGTGGGCTAAAAGATACAGGGTATCGCCGGCGTGGATCTTATCGTGTCCGCCCGGCACAATCATTTTTCCCTGGCGGGAGATGCCTACAATCAAACATGCCCTGGGCATGTTGAGTTCCTGGAGGCGCTTGTTTACAAATTCATAATGACCCTCTTCAATATTAATTTCCGCCATTTGAACCCGGCCATTGGCAAAAGGTTCCGTATAAACAGGCAAAGATACGCTCAACAAACGGGAAATTTCCAACGCCGCCGCAAATTCGGGGTTAATTACCAGGTCAATTCCCAGTTCCTCCTTGGAAATATTAATGTCCGCCGTATAGTCGGGATCCCTGACCCTGGCAATACTCCTGGGAACGCCCAACCTCTTCGCGATCAGGCAGGCGATCATGTTAATCTCGTCGCTGTTCGTTACCGCCACCACCAGATCGCTTTCCGCAACCCCGCAATTTTTCAGCGTAAGGGCGCTTGAACCGTTGCCGCGAAAAGCCAAAACGTCCATTTCCTCATGAATCCTGGCAATTTTCGTTTCATCGCGATCAACTACGATTAGATCGTGCCCTTCGTCAACCAGGCGCCGGGCAATTTCCAGGCCTACCTTGCCTGCACCGATAATAGTGATCTTCACGGCCATTTCCCCCCAGGACCTTGTGGCTTTTAATTAATTGTTTACTCCACCGGCGATAAAAAATCAAGTGTTTTTTATTCTAAATTTTATGGAGGAGGCACAGTTTCGTTCACATTCCTAGCGGTGTGGGGGGGGGGGGGGGGGGGGGGGGGGGGGGGGGGGGGGGGGGGGGGGGGGGGG
>JBFMBG010000096.1:0-11068 GCA_040755215.1 Bacillota bacterium
CGGACATGCTGCCCCCGGGTTTAGGAGAAGCCCGAAAGCTGGCGGAGCCTTACCTGGAGCAGGAAGAAGACGTGATTACCGTTGCCCTTTTCCCGGAAGTGGGGCTGGAGTTTCTGAAAAAGCGGAAGGCTGGCTAAAATGACCTGGATGCTTCAATACCGGCCCATGGACTGCTTTATCTTTGCTGGTTACAAACTCCACATGCATACAATATATAATATACATTATTCCGGGCTTCTCTAAGGAAGCCCGTTTTTATGAGCTACAGTTAACCAAAACTTAACATGCATTTAACAATATAATAACAGACAAATAACCTTTTTTTAATACACCTTATTTAAAATCTAGGTAAACAACGCAGCTTACCAAAAGCTGCTTGAAATAAAATTCTAACAAATAAAAAGGAGGATGAAGACTTGTTTAAAAAGATCAAATGGTTGCTGGTAGCAGGTTGCATTTTTGCCCTTCTTGCTACCATGCTGGCAGGCTGCGGCGGTCAGGGACAGCCGCAACCTAAGCAGGAGGCGCAAAAACCTGCCGAACAAAAAACAACCGGACTTTCCGGAAAGATTACTGCCGTCGGTTCTACGGCTCTTCTTCCGCTGGTTGAAGAGGCGGCTAAGCAATTCATGAACAAGAACCCGCAGGTTCAGATTGGCGTGCAGGGCGGAGGAAGCGGCACGGGGCTTTCCCAGGTGGCTTCCGGAGCGGCGGATATTGGCAATTCGGATATTTTTGCTGAAGAAAAAAGCGGTATTGACGCTTCGAAGCTGGTTGATACGAAAGTTTGCGTAGTAGGCATGGCGGCGGTAGTCAACCCGAAAGTTACGGTAGACAACTTAACGAAAAAACAGTTAAGCGATATTTTTACCGGGAAAATAACCAACTGGAAGGAAGTAGGCGGGCCGGATCAGAAAATTGCCCTGATCAACCGCGCGAAAGGGTCCGGTACCCGGGCGACGTTTAAAGCTTTTGCCTTAGACGGTGCCGAGGAAACCGCCGGGGCGATGGAAATCGATTCTTCCGGTCAGGTCAAGAAAACGGTTGCCGAAACCCCCGGTGCTATTTCCTACCTGGCTCTGTCGTACGTGGACAACAGCGTAAGAGCGATTAAAATAGATGGCGTGGCGCCGACCGAGGAAAATATCTGCAGCGGCAAATACCCCGTCTGGGCTTACGAGCATATGTACACCTTGGGTGAGTCTACGGGACTGAAGAAAGAATTTTTAAAGTATATGGTATCTGCAGAAGTACAGGATACTCTGGTACCCAAGCTGGGTTACATCCCGATTACGAAAATGAAGGTAGAAAGAGACGCCAAGGGTAAAGTAACGCAAAAGTAAATAAGGTAAAAAAAGCAAAGAGGCAAAGAAGCGGTCATTAGGAAAAAGATAAATAGGGAAGGGTAGAAGCAGGTAATGTAGAAAAATACCGGTTTCCAGAGAAGATAAATTACGGCTGAAGTGCCTGGTGATCAGAAAATCACCGGGCCGCCTTTGTTTTTTTAAGAAGGAGGGTGGGTTGCAGAACATGTCCAAATACAGCGAAAGGTTGGGCAGGTTGTTTTCTTTTCTGTGTGCCGGTTTGGTAATTGTTTTAACCGTTGCGATCATTTATTTTATCAGCACAAAAGGGCTATCCACATTTTTTGTCAACGGTGTCAGCATTAAAGAGTTTTTGTTTGGCACCCAATGGTGGCCGGACCGTCCTCCCGAACAGGGTGGTCCTGTAGTAGGGTCGTTTCCTTTTATTTTGGGTTCAATCATTGTTTCTCTTTTAGCCGTCTGTTTGAGTGCTCCTTTAAGTGTTATTGTCGCTGTTTTTATGGCGGAAATAGCTCCCGGCTGGGGACAGAGGCTGATCCAGCCGGCGATTGAATTGCTGGCGGGGATCCCCTCTGTCGTGTATGGCTACATCGGTTTAAGTGTGCTTGTTCCGTTTATTCGAAATGAGTTCGGTGGCCAGGGTTTCAGCATTATGGCCGGTTTTCTGGTGCTTTCGGTAATGATTTTGCCCACCGTCATCAGCGTATCCACCGATAGCCTGCGCGCGCTGCCTATCCAATGGAAGCACGCGGCATTTGCTCTCGGCTCCACCCGCTGGCAGACTATCCGGATGGTTTTAATTCCGGCCGCCCGGTCGGGGATTATTACCGGTATTGTCCTGGGCCTGGCCCGGGCCTTTGGCGAAGCACTGGCGGTGCAAATGGTAATTGGCAACGTACGCAAGATACCTTCTTCCATCCTGGACCCGGTGATTACTTTAACCAGCGCCATTACCATGGACATGGGTTACACCGTCATGGGTTCTTTATGGAACAATGCCCTCTGGTCAATGGCTTTGATTTTGCTGCTGATGTCCTTTTTCTTCATCCTGATTATTCGCGTGGTAAGCCGAAGGGGGGCTATCCAGTGAACGCCCGTCTGGCTGACCGGCTGGCCACGACAATGTTCTGGCTCGGCGCGGGAACCGTGTTGCTCATTTTAATTCTCATGCTGGTTTATATTTTACTGCACGGTTTTAAATCCATTGACTGGCATTTTTTAACTTCCCCACCGGAAACAATCAGGGCGGGGGGAGGAATTGGACCCCAGATTTTTAATTCATTTTACCTGCTCTTTTTAACCATGCTGATTGTTTCCCCCATCGGTCTGCTGGCCGGTATTTACCTGGCCGAATACGCGGGACGCAACAAAGTCACCGAAACAATTCGCCTCTGCATTGAAACATTGACCTCCTTGCCTTCAATTGTTGTCGGCCTCTTTGGCCTTTTGCTTTTCGTGAACAAAACCGGCTGGGGTTACTCTCTGATGGCCGGCGCCCTGGCCCTTTCGGTGATTAACCTTCCTTTGATGGTCCGCATTGCGGAGGAAGCGATCCGGAACGTTTCCAACGAGTTGCGGGAGGCCAGCCTGGCGCTGGGCGCCACCCACTGGCAAACAATCTGGCGGGTGGTTTTGCCTTCGGCACTTCCCGGCTTGATTACCGGGGGAATTATCGCTTCCGGCAGAGTTTTCGGCGAAGCGGCCGCGCTTTTGTATACAGCCGGCATGAGCAGCCCGAATTTAAATTTTCACAATTGGAATATCACCAGTCCGACCTCGCCTTTAAATCCTTTCCGGCCGGCGGAAACGCTGGCGGTGCATATCTGGAAAATAAATTCAGAAAGCTTGATCCCGGATGTCCGCCGGGTGGCCGACGGCGCATCGGCTGTTTTAGTGCTTATCGTTTTGTTTTTTAACATTTCCGCTCGCTGGTTTGGCCGGTATATATACCGGCGTTTGACGGCCAGTTAAATAGAAATTTAGGGATAATTTATAATTTAATGAACAATTAAGGTTAACATAATCATTAGTTAACATAAATATGATAGTGTTTGCTTAAAGAATAAAAAGGAAAGGGAAATGAGAAAGAAGGTGAGCAAGGGTGGTGAAAGTAAAAAAGCAAGGGAACATTCTGTTTGTTAAGGGGATCGTAATGAATCATCATTTTGAAAAGGTAAAGTCTCTGGAAGATGTTGCCAGAGAGAACAAAACGATCGTTATTGATTTAGGCGAACTAGAGCTCATTGACGAATACGGCGTTGAACAATTGTTTAGGATCAGCAATGAGTTGCAAAGGTGCGGATACAGGATAGAGTTATTCAACGCCCAGGAAAAAGTGCTCACCCGGTTGTTAAAGGCGGGGATCGTTCCGCATAAAAAAAGGCGGCAAAGAGCAGGATAGTTGTATATAAAAACAAGGAGATTAAATTTTCGTGATCAGTTATCGTGCCTGGGAAGCGGCCAAAAAAGTACTGGTTCTGGGTGACCCAATTTACGGTCTGGTGGATAGCAAAGGAATTACTCACCAGTTTTGCAATGAACAGGCGATTTTTATTCTTGCCAACGACGGATTTTTTAAAGAAGCAGAGATTTTGAAAAAAAACCTGGAAACCGTTAACCGCGGGGCCTGTTGGGCCGACCGGGGGTGGAAGTGTTTAGCACATTATCTGGATCCCGATACTCAGAAAGGACTTGGCCCCTGGCCGGATGCCGCCCAGGAAAGCAAAAGTTACTTTGCAAAGGCGCTTGCCTGGTGGCAGAAGGGTGAACGAACGAATACATTCTTTTATCTGGGTGCATTACTACATTTGATTCAGGATCTGTGCGTCCCATATCACGCCAGTGCTGTACCCTTTGCCGGACACCAGGATTTTGAAGGGTGGGCCCGCAAAAATCGTTGTGTTTACCGGGTAAAATCAGACGGGATCTATGATCTCGCAAAAGAACCGGAACAATGGGTTTACAGCAACGCCCGGATTGCCAAGCAATTTTACCGGCCGGACGGAATAAAAGATCGGTCATTTCTCCATCATACAGTTGGGTTTCTTTTGCCTCTGGCGCAAAGGACCACTACCGGATTTATAAGGTATTTCTTGACAAAACTGAATTAGCCCACTACCTCCTTCTTTATATATACATCTTAAGGGTTGCCGGAGCAAAACCGTCAACCCTCTTTTTTTGGTTTAACCCCTCCCCGGAAACGTGCTTTGCGTTTGTCCGGCGCGCTTAAACCGCCCATTTTTTCCTTTCGCCTGTCAATTTAGCTATTTAAGGGAGGAATTAATGAAATTTGCAAAACGATCCAATAAAATAATACTTAAGGCATTTTGCAAAGAAGGTATTGAAAAAATATGGTCAAAATCGACAAAGAGAAGCTCAAACAAATTTCCAAAATGTGCATTCTGGAGGATGATAAAATCTGTGATAACTGCTGTGAATGTTTTGTCTGTGATGTTGACCCGGGAAAAATATGCGATAATTGTGGAAAGTGCCTGGAACTGGCCGATTACAATGAGATATCAATGGAAGAAATTCTTTTAGAGGAAGATTTAGAAAGCCCGTAAGGAGAGTTTATTTTTTATGGAATAGTTCTTATAATAGATATTATGTAAACTATTTTTAAAAAAGGGAACTCTTCTCAAGAACTGCCTTCAGGGGGATTATTTTTAAGCAACCCCTGGTAACTTTCTAATAACTTCAAAGCACAATTGCGCGCAGAAAGCGTCTCTGCATTTAACCGGGCCTGACGGGCAAATTTTTGCCTTAAAGCATCGTTTTTCAATAAAAACAAAATTTTTGCCACGAAATCTTTTTGATTTAATTCCGTCAGGAACCCATCATCGCCATCCTGCACCATTTCGGTTACTCCGAAAGCCCTTACCGCCACCACGGGCAATCCTGCCGCCTTGGCCTCCGCAATAACCAGCCCCTGGGTTTCCGTAACCGAAGCAAAAACAAACAGATCGGCCCCCGCGTAGTACTTGGCCATCTCTTCTTTGGGTATCTTGCCGGTAAAAATAACCTTATCCTGGAGCCCCGCCGCAACGACGCGTTTCTTCAAGGCTTTTTCCTCCGGACCGCCGCCGACAAGGACCAGCCTCGATCCAGGAAACTCCCTGTTCACCTTTAAATATGCCTCAAGCAAAAACCCGATATTTTTCTCCTGCCCCAAACGGCCAACAAAGAGAAGGATTTTTTCTTCTCTCGGGATCTGGTAATAAGTTTTTAACCAGCTTCGGTCCCGAAACGAGAACTCCTCTACCTTTATTCCGGTAGGAATATTCGTTACCGGTACGCGAACCCCAATGTTTTTTAAATAATCCTGGATGATGGTCGTAGGGACAATCACGAGATCGCACCGGTTGCAAAAATTCCGGGTGATCATCCTGGTCGCTTTTTTGGTGATATTTTTCGCAAAGGGAAAGTAATGAACGTATTCTTCGTATAATGTATGGAATGTAAAAACCAGGGGCAACTTAAAAAAACGTGCGTACCTGGCGCCCAGACTGCCCAGAATAAAGGGCGAATGAACGTGAATAAGGTCCGGTTGCCAGGTCCTCAAAATCCTTTTAACCCGTCTGTTAAAAGGAATGGCGAGGGTAAAATCTCTGTTCGTGGGGGCCGGCAGAGAAGGAAAACGAAAAACATTATTTTCCGGTTTGGGCTGGTTCGGGTAAGCTGGAGCAAAAATGCATATCTTGTGGCCTAAAGCTTCTAACTCTTCCTTCGCCGTTTCTATAGAATGTACAACACCGCTTGTATAAGGGCGATAACTATCGGTAAAAATGGCTATTTTCATTTTTTGCTTCATCCTCTGCGCTTATCCGGGCCACCGGTAAAGGGCAGTAAATATCCGCCACCCTTCCTTTGTTTTTTTCAAGTTAAATTCAGCTTTGCCCGGTTCGATTTGCCCGGTGACGGCATCACTTAAGGCAAGTTCAACTTCCGCGCAAACAATGTCCTTTGCTTGCCTGTGCAGTTCGATCTTTTTGACGTACGCCTGCCAGTACCAGTCGGTAGGCTTGCTGATAAACGCCCAGGCATCAGCGCAGATTTGATCCAACAATGGTCCGGTATAGTAACGGACCAAAATTGCTCTTAACTCATCTTTACTTTTTGCCCCCCACCAGGTGCTGTCCTCTACCCCGCCCTCAATAATCGCCCGGATTTCCTCCTGCTCTTTTTGGGATAAAGGATTTTGGGCAGGTTCTCCTTTTTGGCCGGCAAAAAACAAAACCAGGAAAACTCCCGCTATCAAAAGGCCCGCAAAAATGGGCATTATTTTTTTTCTTCCGGAGCGCTTTCCCATTTTAATCTACCTCGCTTTTTTATACATATACGACGGCGAGGCAGATTAATCCTTGTTAAAATATGGCAAATAATATAGAATTAGCCATGACGCGGGTTTTTTGCTACCTGTTTAATAGCCTGGGTGATGGCCGCAACCACCTGGGCTTTCCCGCCAATCTGCTCAAAGCTTACGCTTGTAAAAATAGTCCCTTCTTCTGAAGCCACGTAATGCGGCGGCAGCTGGTTTAAAGCCAGAGCCATGATGTCGTCCCTGCACGAATCGCAGGTGCACGTTTGGGGATGGGTTTTAAGATAATCTTTTAATACCTCGGGAAGCATTCTGCGTACGGCGTCTTCGGTATAATTATAGATCATGAGAACTTGCCCCCCCTTTGTTTTAGGCTCTTAAAGTGGCCACCAGGCGTTTCGGGTTTAAAAGCATGTCGAGCCCGTGGTTAATGTCCGTAACAATTACGTCGGCGGCCAGGAGGGCTTTTCCCGACGCTCCTTCCGGCCCCAGCACCATAATTCCCAGCGCAGCATCTCTAAGCATAAGGGTATCGTTTGTGCCGTTGCCTACCGCTACCGTTTTCTCCTTTCCCAAAGCTTCAATAAATTCCTTTTTTAATTCGGCCCCTGCCCTGCCCTGCTCTAAAATATGCACCCGGCCTTTAATCTCCCGGCAGGCCTCTTTCCCGGTGCCAAAAGTATCGGCCGTGAGAATGTGCACCTGCAGCTTTTCCGCCAGGAGATTCAGCCTTTCTTTAACTCCCGGCAACAGAACTCCGTCTAAAGCCAGCGTACCGTTAAAATCAAGCACAATATGCTCCAGGAGAAGGGCCTCGCGCCCAGGGATCTCGATAATAAGCAAGCTAAAAACCCCCCCGTGGAAAATCTTTTCCTTAATTTTACGTTTAATCCCCCAGGCTGATTCCCAGCTGCCGGGCGGAGCGGATTAAATCACTGTCTAAAGGCACCTGGCGCATCTTCCCGGCGCCGTTCCGCAAAGACACGGAAGTAATGGTTGTGCCGGAAAGGCAGACCATTTCTCCAAAACGGCCTTCCATGATTAAGTTGACTGCCATCGTTCCGTAACGGGTCGCCAGGATCCGGTCAAACGCGGTGGGCGAACCCCCGCGCTGCAGGTGGCCCAGGATGGTGACGCGCGTTTCCTTTCCGGTCAGTTCTTCTACCTGTTGGGCCACGACGTGCCCGACGCCGCCCAGGCGAATCGGGTCGTAGCTATCCTCAACGGTTTTCTGGACGACCATTTCGCCACCCAGCGGTTTAGCTCCTTCGGCGACTACAATAATGCTGAATTTTTTCTCCTGCTGCCCCCGCTCATTTATTTTTTCCACTACTTTGCCGATCTGGTAAGGTATCTCAGGTATTAAAATCACGTCCGCCCCCCCGGCGATTCCGGCCGTTAAAGCGATCCAGCCCGCGTAGCGGCCCATTACTTCTAAGACCATGACGCGGTGGTGGGATTCGGCGGTGGTATGCAGTTTGTCCAGGGCTTCCGTAGCAGTGGTCAGCGCGGTGTCAAAACCGAAAGTCTGGTCGGTGGCCGCCAGATCGTTATCGATAGTTTTGGGCACGCCCACGACCGGCAGGCCTTTTTCGTACAACTCCCTGGCGATGGCTAAACTGCCGTCGCCGCCGATGACGATCAAGGCGTCCACTTCTTGAATGCTGATGTTTTCGAAGATCCGGTCGGAAACGTCGACGAAAACTTTTTTTCCTTCTTTAATCACGGGGTAATGAAAGGGATTGTCCCGGTTTGTCGTCCCTAAAATGGTTCCCCCGCGCGGCAATATTCCCACCACGTCTTTTTCCGTTATTTCCCGGGCCTGGTTTTTGATCAAGCCGCCAAAACCGTTTAAAAAACCCACCACGCCCAGGCCGTATTGCTTGATGGAGGTTTTCACCACCGCCCTGATCACCGCGTTTAAGCCGGGGGCATCCCCGCCGCCTGTAAGTATCCCGATCCGCTTAATCCTGGCCATCGTTTAACCACCTTACCCTGAAAATAGTCCTTTGCCCGCCGTTCGCTTGCCGTCGCTCCGATGCTGCGGGCCGACCCGGCACTCAGCCTTTCCGGAAGGTTTGGTGCAAGACTGAAGCGCTAGCATGAAGCTGAGTGCCGGGGCCTGGTTCGGAGCGAACCAGGCAGCGCTGCTTGAATACCGCACGTTTCTTTAGTTTTTAGTGGTGCGCATCATCATGGCAGGCGGGCTTTTTCTCCGGCGCATCCTCATATTTTTTCCACATGGTTGTAAATGCACAGGCAATTATTAACATGGCTACCGTGGTAAAAAATCCAAAAACAACCCCCTGCCACCAGCTTTCAAAAAACATACCGGCTTCCTCTCCTCCTTGACTTTTGAATACTATTATAACATATTTTAAGTATTTTTACTGTGCCTGGGCGGCCAGTTGTTCGAGTGTCTCTTTTAACCTTTGCAGGGCGTTCCCGTATCCCGCCCAGTCCCCCTGTTTGAGCTTGTTTTGCGCTTCGTCATATAACCTGTTGGCTTCCCCGGCCAGTTGCGCGATTGTCTTCGGGGCGGCTTCACGAGTCTGCTCCGCGCCGGGCGAAGGCTCTTGCGTTGGCGGAATTACTTCCCCTTTGCCGAAGATCTTTTGGATGGCCAGATCTAAAGTTGGCTCCATGACCACTTTATCCCCGTGTGCGACGATGACCCGGCGCAGCTCCGGCATCTTGCTCTGTTCCGCCTGCAGGTACAGCGGTTCAACGTAAATCAAGGCGTCTTTGATCGGAACGACAAGCAGGTTGCCCCGGATTACCTGCGAACCCCTTTGATCCCACAAAGATATTTGCTGGGAGATAAAGGTATCCTGGTTGATCCGCGCCTCAATTTGCATCGGGCCGTAAACGAGTTCTTGCTTCGGAAATTCGTAAACCAGCAGCTTGCCGTAGTTTTCGCCGTCGGAACGCCCCGCCAGCCAGGCAATCATGTTCTTTTTGTTTTGCGGGGTGAAAGGCATGATTTGAATAAATTCCGGTTTTTCTTCCCCCGGAAGCTTGACAATCGTATAGTAAGGCTGCATCGGCTCTTCTTTGGGGCCAAAGAGCTCCGTCGGCAGGTTCCATTTATCCTCTTTATTATAAAAGACCCGGTAGTCTTCCATGTGGTAAACGGTGTATTTCTTTGCCTGGACCATGAACAAATCTTCCGGGTAGCGGATGTGGCTTTTTAAATCCGCCGGCATTTCCGCCATGGGAACGAACAGGCCGGGGAAGATCTTCTGGTAAGTTTTCAGTACCGGCTCGTCCGGCTCTGCGGCGTAAAAGGCCATTTCCCCCGTGTAAGCATCAATGACCACTTTGACTGCGTTCCGGATGTAATTAAGGCGGCCTTGGAACGGCTCGGCGTAAGGGAACATGTCGCTGACCGTATAGGCGTCCCAGATCCAGTAAAGTTTTCCGCCACTCAAGACTATGTAGGGATCCCGGTCGTATAAAAGAAACGGAGCAATCTTCAGCACCCGGTCTTTTATGTTGCGGTAGTAAAGAACCTGGCTCTCGTTGGTTATGTCTCCCGATAAAAGAAGCTTGTAATCCCCAAAAGTGAGGGCAAAAAGCAGGCGGCGGAAAAGAGAGTTCACCGGCACGCCGTTTTTGCCCTGGTAAGTGCACCAGGCATTTTCGTCGCCGACGGGGTAGTCGAACTCCTGGCTCCGCGTGTTGACAATAATGTAGTTGCTGGTCAGTTCGCCAAAGTATATCTCCGGTCGTTCAACCTTCAGGTTGGTCCGGCTTGCCGGCGGGATGTCTTTAATGAAAAATTGGGGCAAGCCCTCGCCAGTTACTTCGTTCACCGGGCTCACCGCAATCCCGTAGCCATGCGTGTATTTCAAGTGCCGGTTGACCCAGGTCCTGGCCTGTTCCGGCAGGGAGTCAATGTTGAGTTCGCGCGCCGCCAGCATAACCTGGCGGTAACGCCCGTCGATCACGTAGCGATCCACATCAATGTCTTTAAACTCGTAATAAGTACGCATTTCCTGGAGCTGGCTGTAAGTTTGCTGGAGGGGGCGATAATCCCACAGCCGGATGTTTTTAATGGTATCCTGGTTTTCTTGAATGTCTTGCGCGGTTATGGTCCGTCCGGCAGGAAAATCCTTTTTTTCAACTTTCTCGAGATCGTAAGCCAGGCGGGTCATTTTAATGCTGTTTTCAATGTAGGGTTTCTCTCTTTCCATTTCATTGGGCAGCACGATTAATTTTTGCATTAAGGCCGGGTAAACGCCGTTTAAAATGATCGAAGCAGCCACCATAAACCCGATCGCGTAGAGAACCAGCCGGAAGCGCTTCAGAAAGGCGTTGACGATAATAACCACCCCGACGAGCAACGCCAGGATAAACATTATTTTATAGGCCAGCAGGTTGGCGTGGACGTCGGTGTAGCCAGGTCCGTAAACCACGCCCTGTT
>JBFMBG010000097.1:0-10167 GCA_040755215.1 Bacillota bacterium
CGCAAGGAGTGTTGGCGGTTGGAAGACGAAATCAATCTGCGCGATTTGATCGAGGTCCTGCTCAGGGGAAAGTGGCTGATTGCGGCGGTTACCCTGGCGGCGGTGGCGTGCGCCGCCGTGGTCAGCTTTTTTGTCCTGCCGCCCCAGTACGAAGGGCGGGCGACACTGATGGTGAACCAGCCGAAGGTCGCCCCGCCCCAGCAGAGCAGCAGCCTGGACGTTTTGCTGCAGGCATTGTCGAAGTACCCGGAGATGACGCTGGAAACTTACCGGGCGCAGGTGACCAACCCTTACGTTTTAAAGCGGGTTATTGAGGAATTGCAACTGGATCCGCAAAAATATACGATTAGCGGCTTAAAGAAGGCGATCCGGACCGAAGTCGTGAAGGATACCAGCCTGATCCGGATCATCGTGAAGGGGGAAGACCCGGCGGAAGTAACCCGCATCGCCAACTCTGTGGCCGGCCGCTTCCTGGATTTCATCTCGGGCAAAAGCCAGGAGCAGCTGGGCCAATCGCTGGTCTTTTTAAAGGAGCAGATGGCGGCGGAAGAAAAGGCCCTGGCCGAGGCGGTGGCGGAATATAAAAAGTTTCTCGCCCAGCCCGGTGGCGTGCAGGAGCTCAAAGCGGAAATCGAGGCCAGGCTGACCCTGCTGACGGAATTTAAAAACCAGCTGACGAAAAACGAGGTGGAAATAAGTAAGACAAAAGCCGCCCTGCAGCAGGTGGAGAGCGATCTGGCGCAGACGCCGGAGAAGCTGGTGACCAAAAAGAGCCTGGCCGACGACCCGTATCTTTTGCAGGTGGCCGGCGAGGTCTCCGGCTCCTCACCGGGGAGACTCTCCCAGTTGCGTATGGAAAGCGAAGAGATAAACGCCATCTATATCGCCCTGGGGAGAACCCGGGCCGACCTGCGGGCCAAACTGGCTGACCTGACCGGGCAGCAGAAGGAATTGCGGGTAAAGGTTGACGAAGGGCAGCGCCAGCTGGAGCAGCTGCAGGCGGAACTGGCGGAAAAACAGGCGATGGACGACCGCCTGGCGCAAAGGGTAGAAAATATCCGGAACAACTACAAGATGCTTTCCACCCGCTACGAGGAGGCACGGCTCAGCCACTCGGCGAAGCTGGGGGAGGCCAGCGTTGTTTTTCTTGCCCCGGCCATCGAACCGGAGGAGCCGGTCGGCCCCCGCAAGATGCTGAACGTGGCCGTGGCGGGCGTGCTGGGCGTGATGGTAAGCGTGTTTGTGGTGTTTTTCCTGGAATTCTGGCGCCGCTCGGAACCTCAAGCCCCGCCGGGGGCGGGAAGAGAAGGCCCCCCTCTGTAATTGCCCAGATTACCTTCGGTAATATAATTCATAACGAGGTGCACCGGAAGTGTCTTGGGAAACAATTAAAGGTTTCTTTGAAAGGTATAGAAAGTTTTTTATGGGGATGATTTTTTCGCTGATTGTGGCGTCCTGGCTGCTTTCGCAGGTGGTCCAGAACCTTGTTTCTTTCGAGACCTCCGTATCCCTTACGACGACCGCCATACTGCTTTTTGTATTTTTCATCCTCGATTACCTGGTTTACACGAAAAATCCTCAAGAAACCGAAGTTTATGAAAAAGAGCACGAGGCAACGGAGCGGATAAAAAAATATATCGAGGACGAAAGGCCGAAAGATGTAAAGCTGCTGGAATACAGTTCGGCCACCGTGGGGTATATTTTTGAGAGCTTAAAGAAGCTTCCCGGGTGTAGTATAAAGTTGATGCTCTGCCACCCCGAGGCGGCCATCAGCGATTTTCAGAGGAAGGACAGGATATGTTCGCAGATAAAGCGTTTGCCGGCGGTGCTCCAGGGCGGCCACGGCTCTGTGGCCGTCAGGTGCTACCGGCAGCCTGCGTCTTTACGGGGGAGGAATTTTGACGATCAGCTTATTGTTATCGGGTGGTATACTTACGACGTTAAGGACGAGCACAGGCAGAGCTACGGGACAAACCAGATTTGGGGCGATATTAACCCCTTGATTGTCAGCCTGGCGAAGACGAAGCAGGGGTCCAGGCTGAAAAAGATGTTTAACGAAGTTTTTGACAACATGTGGAGGGACGGGGTTCCGCTGGCGGAGGTATGCATGAGCTGCAGGGAGAGAAATGCAATTCCCGGATGCCCTCCGGACGAATGGTTGAAAAAAGTAAGCTATAACGGCGATAAATAAGTCTGGGATCAAAAGAAATCGATAGGTGGTAAAGGATGAAGCTTTCCGGTAAGGTGAGCGTCGTTACGGGGGCGGGGCAGGGTATAGGAAGGTCGGTAGCCCTGCTTTTTGCCCGCGAAGGTTCTTGCGTGGCAGTTGTTGACTGTGATTTTGAGAAAGCGGTTCGCGTGGCCCGGGAAATTGTTTCGGGAGGGAAGAGGGCCCTTTCTGTCCAGGCGGACGTTTCTTTGGAAAATGAAGTAAGGCGAATGGTCGCGGAGGTTGGGGAGTATTTTGGGCGGATAGACGTTCTGGTAAACAATGCCGGTATTCAGACAAGCAAGCCGTTTCTGGAATTAACAAGCGACGAATGGCAGCGGGTTCTCGACGTCAATTTGAAAGGAGCCTTTTTGTGCAGCCAGTTTTCGGCCCGGGAAATGATTAAAAACAGCGGGGGGAAAATTATCAATATATCCTCCATCCACCAGGCGGTCCCCAGGTTGAACAAGGCCCATTACGACGCTTCCAAGGCGGCCCTGTGGATGCTTACAAGGGACATGGCCCTGGAGCTGGCGAGGTATAAGATAAACGTTAATTGTGTGGCCCCCGGAGCTATCGCCACTCCGATGAATCAGGATCTTCTGGATTCCCCCGAAAAAATGGCCCGGGTGGTTGCCGGGATTCCCTGGGGGAGGATCGGCACTCCCGACGACGTTGCGCGGGCCGTTCTTTTTCTGGCTTCGGAGGATGCCGATTACATCACCGGCAGCGTGATTTACGTCGACGGGGGCCTGAGCCTGGCCTACCACGATTAATTCGGCAAGGGGCAAGGAGGAGAAGCAAAGCGGCTTTTATTTCTTCTTTTTGAATATCATACTATTATGTTATTTTCTGGTAGCTGTATCACTGGACAAGCTTTTCCAGGATCAGTTCAACAGAGATTTGGGCCCCTTTAATCACGTCTGTCTTTTCCTTCTTCCCGCCACGGTTGTGAAAAGGTGGAAAATGCGCTGGCCGGGCGCGTAAGGATTTGTACCAACGCTGGCTGGAGCATGGCCGCACCCGCTGCCGCGAACGCAAGATCCTTTTGGGCTGAGGGGTACGTGAATTTACGAAAGGTTGGTTCGTTTCGGAAATTGTTCGGCGGGCTGGAAAAGTGAGTCTGCCGCCGGGCGGACCCCTCGTTATTGTTGTCCACGAAGGGCAGCTGGGGCAGTTGGGAAGAGGGGTAAAGCGCTGCCTGGTTGTTTTTATAAGGCGGTGCCGAACAACCGCCTGACCGTTCCCAACAAGCTTTTCGAGGTGATGATGCTAGGCTGATCACCTCGGCGGGGACGCCGGCCGCCGGCCTTGTGGCCGAAGAAAAAATCGGTCTTGTTCTTCCTTACGAAGACGTGCGCGTCCTGGCGGAAGCCCTGGCTTTTCTCGCCGCCCGGCCGCTTGAACGGGAAGAGATGGATAGGAAGGCCCGTGAGTTATACGAGCGGCGCAATTCCTTCACGGAGCAATGCCGTCGGTTGCAGGAGACGTACAGTAATATTGGAGCGGAGGTTCATTGAAGCGTAGGCTCGTCCTGGTTTTATTGCCTGGTTAATTCATTTCGGGCAGGAATTGGCATTATTTTTATAGAATATTTTTTTCATTTACGCTGGTTGAGGTGCGCCAAAAAATGTCCTGGGAAACAATTAATTAAAGTTGAACAAGGCCCATTCGACGTTTCTAAGGTGGTTCTGTCTGGCTAATTTTGATGAGATGAGAGTAGAGTCATTTAGGGGAGTGCATTATCACGAATTCCACCAGAGTTCGGAAATCTTTTTTCAAAATTTTTTATATGAGGGGGTTGGGATATGAAAAATGACCGCCCAAAAAAACTGGAGTGTTTAACCAGAAAAATTTTAGATGGAAAGGTGGTTCCTTTCTTAGGGGCAGGAATTAGCAATGATACAGAAGTTCCGGGATGTACATTTAACCCTTCCGCTAAAGCCTTGACAAAGTCCCTGGCAGAATCTTTGAAATCCCTGCTTGGTTCACAGTTACCGCATTTCGTAAGGAATATGTTGCCGGGTGACGGGAATAAGTCGGGTCTGGATGAGCGGCTTGTTAACGCAGGTTTGAGCCGTATTGCTGAGCTGCATGTTCAGGTAGCAGGAGAAAAAGAAACTTATGAAGCAATGAATATAATGGCCATGGACGAATTAGTCCCCTCTCCCGCCCACTTTTACATTGCTTATATTACCCTGGAAGTCTGCATTGAAGAAATTATCACCACCAATTACGATTGTTGTCTGGAAAAAGCGCTTCTTTGGGCTAACTGTGAAAGGAAAACACCCCTGACAGTCCGGGAACTCTATGAGTACCAGTGTGGGGGCGTACCCTTTTGTCGCTATGATTCTCAAACCCTACACCAGTTTACCGAAAAAGAACCTGATGAAAAACGGCTAAATGTTCGTATCTATAAGATTAACGGTTGTATCCAGAAATATATCCAAGCGTGCGACAGCGAGCTTAATAATAAAGGGGTCATAGGGCATACGCTTATCCTGACGGAAGCCCAGTTGCAAAACTGGCGTTATGACTGGGCGCGGGAAATGTTCCGCGACCGCTTGCGAACCAGGACCATTTTGTTTTCTAGTTTTGGCAGCGAAGAACCCCAAATCCGCCATACAATGTTAGAAGTTTTGCGTGAATTTGAGCAAGAAAGTAATCGGGTTACCAACAAATATTTCCAAAGCGATATTTCAAACCGACCTCCAATAAATATGCCATATATCGCTGAATATGATGCCCTTTCTTTTCCTCAACATCAAATCGGCAAAGCGCCGCCGGGTTACCGGTGATAAAAGAACAAATACAAAAAGCGGGCGAGCAGATCCGCCGTCTTCTTCACTTTCCAGAAAAGGCGTGGCGGGAAAATCTAAAACAACGCATTGCGGTCGGTGAAGTTCCCCTCCTTCTTTCCTTGCTACATCTTCGTCAATCAATGAGTGAAATTGATTGGCAGAAAACTAGCTGACCGGTTGGGTTTAGATCCTGCAGGTAGAGATTGGGAGAAGCTTTTAGATGATGCGTTTTCTCGCTTAGAACATGCTGAGCGTGAAGTGGAGCAACTGTGGAACAGGTTGGTGGAACTGGAGGCAGCCGGAAAACGTATAAAAATGCTCGAAGATTTATTGGCCGAACTTCTAGAATTACAGGCGGCGTGGGGCGAGGCTGGACTGGGACAGTTGCCTCTTGTAGAAACCGATGAGGGTGCCCGGCATCGCAAGTCCGATCTTCTGAAACTCCTTTCCGAAAAAGTTACCGAGAGCCAAAGGGAAACCGATGTAAAGCTTCAAGAACTGGACAGAAGGGAAAATTCAAGATTCGTCGGTGTTTACCGAATATTTATCAAGTCGGGTATATTCAAAGCTTATCGATTCGGAAGGGCAAAAAATCATCAGTGAGTTAATGCGGGGCTGAGGTAGATGGAGCATTGGGCAATCCAGGCATTTGGAGAGTCGAGGTTCCTGAAAGCAATTGACCGGTCGGAGCAGTGGCTTTTGCTGAAAGTACTTGCGGAAATTAATCCGGACGGTCGTCTTGATGGCCCTTTGCCCGAAGACGAACTGGAAGGGGCACTTCGGGTAGTTGAACTCGCGACGATCGATTTAATGGAGACTGCCTTTGCGCGTAACGATTGTCCGGGTAAGGAAGAATTTTACAAGTACTGCGAAAAGGCCTTTTTCCTTTCCCGGGCTTTACCCGTGCCGGAAAACAGCCTTGAAGCGGCTAAACATTATATACGGATGACATGTTTTGCTTTACTTGGGCAAAGAAGTGCGGACATCAGGAGATGGCTGAATGAACAACCCTGGCCGCGTTTACCGTTTGATTCGGCCGAATGGGACATCCGTGTCTTTGCAGGAATAGCGGAGGCCTGGCTCAGGTTGGTAAGGAAAGACGGCTGGGATGATTTACATGCCATCAATAGGCTTATTCTTCGGCTTCGCAGTGATCAGTCCGAATTTGAAGAATCTTATCTTGAGAAGACACCTCAAAATCCCCGGGGAGCTGCTTTAGAGCTGGTAGCGTTATACCACGTAGCAAGGGCGATTGAACTTCTCGCGATCTATTCTGGACAAGGGGAACCGAAAGACATTCTGGAGCAACTTGATTTTCACTTTGAACGTTCCCTTGCCGCCAGTCAAATTGCGGGCCTGATGGAACTGGAATTGCTTTTACGCTGGTTAATGCCGGCAGCCCGGCAAATGGCGATGAATTGTATTTGGATGGTTACCCGCGCCTATAATTCCAGAATTACCAGATATGTGAGTTATCTAACCAGTTCTGAGAATACCCGGCCGATTTTTGAAATGCTTCCTCCTCAGCGCAGACCTCTTTTGGAAGAAGGTTTACTTGACCCGGCCAAGCGTGCAATAGTTATCGATTTGCCGACTTCCGGCGGTAAAACTTTGCTTGCCCAGTTTCGTATTTTGCAAGCCTTAAATCAATTTGCCGAAGAACGCGGGTGGGTTGCCTACCTGGTTCCTGCCCGGGCTCTTGTTAATCAGATTTGCCAAAGGCTAAAACGCGATTTTGCCCCGTTAAATGTAAAAGTGGAAAAGGTAAGTCCGGCCTTGGAAGTAGATAGTTTTGAAGAGGAACTGTTTTAACGGAGCAGATGGTTGCAGAAGAAAAGGCATTAGAATAGTGGTTGCTGAATTCTGACCTAAACCTGGGGCGTACAGGAGCTGAAATTAAAAATAGCGGCTTCGGACCCACCAACCGGGTTAGTTCGTAGGAGCTGCGGCAAGGGATCACCGAAGGGCTTTTATCCACAGGCTGCACGGTGTATGACCTGGGCCTGGTCGTCACCCCCATGGTTTATTTGCCCGCATTCATTACGGGATTCAAGGCGCGGTGATGGTCACCGGAAGCCACAACCCGCCGGAAGAAAACGGGTTTAAACTGGCGGCGGATGGGGCGGGGACGATTTTCGGTAAAGAGATCCAGAAGCTGAAGGAAATCTGCGCGCTCGGTTCCTTTGCCGAAGGCCGGAGGGAAATGAAATTCCTGGACGTTGTTTTTGACGTTGTTCCTGCTTACCTGGACATGCTGGCCGAGAAAATCAGGCTGGGGTCGCGCCAGCTCAAAGTGGTGGTGGACTGCGGCAGCGGGACGGCAGGGTATTTTGCCCCGCAAATCTTGCGCCGCTGGGGCTGCCGGGTGGAGGAACTGTATTGTACCCCTGATCCCACCTTTCCCTACCACCACCCCGACCCGGTAAAAACGGGTAGAGACCCTGGTGCATAGCGGCGAAAGCACCTTTGTGGCGAGCGGCAAAAAGCACCGCCTGGAAAACCCCGGCAAGGTTGTCCTGGAGGTCATCGAAGTGCAGCTGGGCGAGTACCTGGAGGAAGACGACATCGTGCGTTTTGATGATGATTTCGGGCGGGATTAGTTTAAAACCGGGAATTCCCCGGGATGAAAGGGCAGCGCTTGATGAAAGAACAGATCAATTTTCTTGTTCAATAGGGTGTTGCCGCGCATGACGGACTGCCACTACGTTAACGGTTTTTCCTTTCATTTCGTAATAAACTTTATACGGGACATTTTTCTGAAGGACCATTCTGTGCACTTTTCTTGCAGATTTTTTGGAGTCATAAATCGTCACTATTATATGCAATCCGGCAAAACGGCGAAGTTTTTCTTCTGTAAGATCAAATACTTTTAATCCTAAACCGGGTGAATACTCTTCTAGGGCCTCAATAAAGTTCAATGCTTCTAATGTCCAACGGATTTTCATGCTTTGGAGGCTTTTGTCAATCGTTTTCTGGCCTGTTCGCTCGTTAATACGTTACCTTTTTCAAGATCATCGAGGCCCCGCCGGATAGCACACAAATCATCAGGTGTTTCTGCTAAATTAAAATGTTTTTCCTCATTATGGATTATCCAGTAAGCCAGATCCAGTTGTAAACTCCTGTCAAGCCTGATAATTGCTCTTTGAATTTCTTCTAAGGACAGTTCCATACAAAGATCTCCTTCCTGGGAGGAATTTTATTCCTGAATGGATTTAAATGAATTTCTCTGAAAGGTTATTTAGTCTGATATTCTTGGGATTCCCGGCAATTAGGATCGCGTCTATCTTTGCTTCCCATCTTAGTTTATCTGATTTGGAAGTTTAAATCAAGGCTTTAATATTACGGGGGTAAAGGCAGAATATCAGTCAGGCTTTATCACCTGGTGGCCGGGCTTTCCCCGGCTTCTTTTGATGTTACGGTGGCCTGCGCGCCGGGCGTTGTCGGCCCCCGTCCGGAAAGACCTTTTTTCGTAAATCAGTTTACTAAAGAAATTCCCGAGTACCGCTACCGGCACCTGGTGAAACCGGGCCTGACCGGTCTGGCCCAGGTTTTCGGCCGGTATACCACCTCGGCAGCGGACAAGCTGCGCTACGACCTTTACTACATCCGCAATTATTCCCTGTGGCTGGATTTAAAGATTATCCTGCAGACCATTCCCGTGGCCTTGGGAGGCGAAGGAGCGCGGGGGCAAAGGGAAGAGGAGGCGGACCCGGAAAAGCGGGCGGCCATTCACGCCCTGGTCAACAGCGGGATGGCCGGCAGCGGGATGGTCAACCGCGGGATGGCCGGAGGTGCCCGGCAGGCGGCGGCCGGGGAAAGAGGGGCAGTAGGAAGCGGGATTCGGTTGATTCTTGAAATCACGGCGCGGCTACGGCCGGATTGAGTACCTCTGGCGGGGAAATACCCTGGCGCGGGAGGGGGTTATTACTGCCTGAGATAATGAAAGAAAAAATGGCGCTGTTCAATCCGCCCCGGATCGTTTCCGTCAGCCGGCGCACCGACATCCCCGCCTTTTACGGAGAGTGGTTCAGGCGGCGGGTTCGGCAAGGGTGGGCGGTGAGCCGCAATCCCTTTAGCCGTCGAGCCGTCCGGGTTTCGCTGCGGCCGGAAGACGTCGGCGCGTTTGTTTTCTGGTCGAAGAACTTTGCGCCCTTATATTGGATATCGTAGGGACAGCGATTAAATAAAAAAATTTTCCTGATTCCGGCAGGAAACGAACGTTTATTCGGGGAATTAATGTAATTAGGGGGGTGAGAATTTTTGGCGGGACGCGTTCAGATTCGGGACCCTATTCATGGAATGATTGAGCTAAACGAAGGAGAAGCGGCCATTATTCAACATGAGGCTTTCCAGCGTTTGCGGAATATCCGCCAGTTGGCCCTGACTTCGAAGGTTTATCCCGGGGCCACGCATACCCGTTTTGAGCATAGTCTGGGCGTGATGCATCTGGCGGGCAGGGTGATGGATTCTTTGTATAAGCGCCCACTTGTTAAAAATCAATTTCCGGAGCCAGAATACGCCAGGATGCGCCAACTGGTAAGGCTCGCCGGCCTTTTGCACGATTTGGGACACGCTCCATTTTCCCACGGGAGCGAGGAACTTTTTCCGCCCGGCTTAAAGCATGAGCACTACACCATCGCCGTCATCCGTTGCGATTTTACCCCAATAATTGAAAAATATTTTCCGGAAATTAAGGTTGAGGAAATCATTACGCTCTTAAATAAAGGCTACCTGGGTACTGACCGGGTTTTTCTGGGAAAGATCATAGATGGGGAAATGGATGCCGATAAACTTGATTATCTTTTGAGAGATTCTTATTATTGCGGCGTTCGTTACGGAAAGTATGATCTGGAAAGGATATTAGATACTGTAACGGTTGTGGCGGCCAGGGAATCCAATTCTATAAGTCAGTCTGAAGAGATGAGAGAAGACTTTACAGGATTCTGGCTGCTGGGGATTGAATCTGATGGAATCCAGGCGGTAGAAGAACTTATTTTTGCCCGGTACTGGATGTTTATCCAGGTTTATTTCCATAAAACCAGGCGTATCTACGATTATTATTTGACGGCTTTTTTGAAAGATTTTCTTCGCGAACAATATCCGCAATGGAATGGGTATTTTCCTCCTCCGGAAAATCTGGATGATTATTTGTCATTG
>JBFMBG010000098.1:0-10090 GCA_040755215.1 Bacillota bacterium
TTCGCTTGTTTTCAAGGTCCAAAGGAGCCTGCGCAATATCTGCGGCACATTCTTTCAAAAATTGCTCTTCGGCACGTTTCCTTCTTTTCCTGTCGGTGAGCGGTAACAGGGCATAGAGAGAATAGCAAGCGGAATTTTTAATCTCTTCGTGGGTAATCTCCCCCAGGTCAACTGCCCGGAAACGGTATTCAAGATAGTTTTGAGAATTGAAACGATATGCTAAACCGTCGTCCGTATTTAGCTCCCGGTCGCCGAAGTAAATGAGAAGCTGGTACACCGCAAGGGCCGTTACTTCAAAAGTTCAGCCAGACGCTTTAATTCATTTCCGGTCAATTCCCTATATTCGGCGATCCGCTTTGCGGCTGTTTTGTAAACCCCCAGACCCTCCCGTTTTCCGACGGCGACGACGGTCACGAACACGACTTCTTTTTCCGGTAGATAAACCAGGCGGCAGCCTTCAATGTTAATTTTTCTTAATCCGACCAGGTCGAGAGCAAGTTTTTCACCCAAAGGTTTTCCATAGCGCAGGGGGTCGATTTCGAGTTTTAACGCCGTTTTAAGTACCTTTTTGCGGACGCTTTTGTCCAGGTTTTCAAGGTCGTCTACAGCTTCCGGGAGCCACTTAACCGTCCACCGCATCGTCAGGTATCCCTTCCAGCTCTTCGCGGGTTACCCCGAAGCGTTTCAGGACATCATCCATACCCACCAGTTCTCGGGGAGATTCGAAGTGCTCAACGAGGCGGCGGATCGCTAACACAGCATGGTAAAGCTCTTCGACCCTTTGCTCTTCAAAGAGCAGTTCTCTGTAATCGTTAATGTTCAGCATCACCGCTTCCACTTCTTGGTCCCTGGTGACGAAAATTGGGTGTTTTCGGATTTTGTCCAGGTATGCCCCCAGGTTTTTGCTCAATTTTGACGAAGATACCAGTTGGGCCGGACTGAACAAAACAGGATCTTCAATATCACTCATAGGTACCATGCTCATCTCCTTAACCCCTTTTCCGTAAATATTATATTAATTTGGTACGTAAATTATACACCAAATAATTACGCATTTCAATCCGTTTCTATCAGCGGGTATCCCCTTTTGTAATAATCCAATCCCGCCGGAACGATAACCTGCCCCTTAGTAGTTATCCGGCCTATATAAAACTCGCCATGCTTTAAATAGTCCCCTTCGTAAGATATTCTTACAAGTAGTATATGACGCCCCCATACGCCGATCAATCGGCACGCTCCTTTAAGGACGGGAAATAAAAGGATTATATTGACAGTTTAAGATTATTGTGTAATAATGAATGTGTAAGTATCTATTGAGGGGCTGGTGCTGATGCGTCGGATGCAAGTTGTGGTTGAAGAATGGCAATACGAGTTTCTTCGAAAGATGGCGGAAAGCCAGGGGAAATCGATTTCTGCTGTGTTGCGCCAGATAATCTCCGGGAGGATGGAAAAAAATTTTGCCCAGGCGAAGGACCCGCTCCTGGAAACGGCCGGAATTGCCCAGGCTCCGCCGGGGAATGATTTTTCCAGCGAAACGATTGACCGCCGTTTGTATAAGGTGTGAGCGCAATGCGGCAGATTTTCGTGGACACAAGTTTCTGGTACGCTCATGCCTTTGCCGGCGATCTCCACCACAAAGAAGCGGTTGATTTTCGCTCGGTATCCTGGGCCATCCTATCTTTCCCCCTCACAAGGTAAAAATCACGGGGAGGAGATCAGCCACCCGCTTCTCCCGGTACTCCCCCCGGCTGTTACCCATGAAAACCGTCAGCTGCGGGTTGAATTCGGCCAGCACCTGCAGGCAGGCGCCGCAGGGAACGCAGTGTTTTTCCGTGCCGGCAACGACCGCCAGGGCCGCAAAGTCCCGCTCCCCCTCGCTGACCGCCTTGAAGAGGGCCACCCGCTCGGCGCAGATGGTCAATCCGTAGGAAGCGTTTTCAACGTTGCACCCTTTGTATACCTGCCCCCGGGCGGTCAACAGGGCGGCCCCCACAGGAAAGCCGGAATACGGCGCGTAGGCCATTTCCCGGGCGGCGCGGGCAAGGTTAAGCAACTTTTCCACGGGAAAATCCATTTTCGGGAGCCTGATCATCACTTGCAATCACCTGCAGTCAACGCTTCCGGCATCCGCAAAGGAGGGCACGGCCGGCGAAGCGCGCAAGGAAAAGTGAAATCCGGCAGAGTACCGGCTGAAGAAATAACGTCAACGTTTCAAAAGGGCCAGAAGGTGCGGGTAGAAAACCAGAATGCCGACGATTACGGAATTAATGACGGCCAGCAAAACCGCCCCGGCGGCTACGTCCTTGGCGGCTTTGGCCAGACGGTGGTGACCGGGGCCGAAGAGGTCGACGGCCAGCTCAACGGCCGTATTGAACATTTCGGCCACAAGCACGAGAAAAATCGCGAAAATTAAGAAAACAAACTCCCCGGTGCTGAGGCGGAAAAGAAAAGCGGCCAGCAAAACCAGGAGCACGGCAGCCAGGTGAATCCGCAGGTTGCCCTGGGTGGCCCAGGCGTAGCTGATCCCGGCCAGGGCGAAGCCGAACTTATCCCGGAGGCCGTTGGTTTTGGGGAAGTTTTTAAATCCTTTTTCGCTCATTCTTCATTTGCTTATCCTTAAAATTATTTGGAGACAGTCGCGGAATGATTTGCCGCCATCAATTTATGTATTCGTTCCAGTTCGGTGGCTACTTTAGTCAAGTGGCGGTACATTAATTTGCGCGCAGCGTCCTTGTTGCGCCGGCTGATGGCCTGATAAATCTGCCTGTGCTCCTCGTACAGGCGCTGCGGGGTTCCCGGCACGGGGGTCATCCAGAGATTGCGCGTTACGCGCAGGGTGTGGTGCATGGTGTCGTGGATGGTATTCATCACCCGCAAAAGCAGCTGGTTATGCGCCGCTTCGGCAATAGCGTAGTGAAACTCAAAGTCCGCCTTCTCCCCGGACCTGCCGGTTTGGACGTCCTCTTCCATCTGGCGCAGGGCCGCCTCCATTTTGGCCAGTTCCTTCTCCGTCGCCCGCTGGGCGGCCAGGCCGGCCGACTCCACTTCCAGGCCCAGGCGCACTTCCAGGATGTCGCGCACCCGGTCTTTCTCCAACAAGATTGCGAAAGAAAGGGGCTCGATGACGGTGTCAGCTCCGGCGTGCCGGACAAAGGCGCCCTCGCCCGGGCGCACTTCGATCAAACCGGCCATGTCCAGGGCGCACAACGCCTCCCGGACGGAGGTCCGGCTCACCCGCAGCTGCTCGGCCAGCTCCCGCTCGGAAAGGAGTTTGTCGCCGGGGCTGAGGTTGCCGGAGGCGATTAAATTCTTAATCTGCTCGGCGATAATTTCGTAAATGCGCCGGTTCCTGATCGGCTGCAGATCCATGCTGATCTCCTTTTTTGTCGTTTCAACCCGCATTTACAATCCCTTCTAAAGTCAATCATTAAAAAAACACCGGACAATAAGTAGTTCGCCGCCCGGGCGTAAAAAACCTTTTTTATTTCACCAATTTATTTTATCAGGAAGATTTGCTTTTTAAAATCTCCCCGACTATCCCGGCCGTATGCTCCGCTCTCACGGGCAGGTCGTGGTAATCCAGCCCGCCGCGGATCTGCAAAAGGCATCCCGGGCAGTCCGTGGCCACCAGCGGGGCCCCGGCGGCGGTGATGTTGGCGATTTTTTGCTCCAGGATCGGCCGGCTGAGCTCCGGGAACTGGATGCTGTAGCTGCCGCCGAAGCCGCAGCAGCGGTCGGACCAGGGCATTTCCTTGATCTCTGCGCCTGCTTTGGCGAGAAGCTCCCGGGGCTCCCGGAAAATCCCCAGGCTGCGCTTTAAGTGGCAGGAGTCGTGGTAGGTGACGGGGCCGAGGGGCGCTGCGGCGATCTTTTTGCCCGCCAGTTCGGTCAGCGCAAAGCTGGCGTAATCCACCACTTTTTCCGCCAGGTCTTGCGCTTTTTTCGCCCAGGCCGGGTCGTCCGCCAGAAGGCGCGGATAGCTCTTTTTCAGACTGACCGCACAGGTGGGGCAGGCGGTAATAACCACGGAAACGTCCGCCTCCGCAAAGGCGGCGATGTTTTGTTTGGCGATTTTTACCGCCGCATCACTAAAACCGGCGTGCTCCAGGGGAAAACCGCAGCAGTTTTGGCCCGGAGGGAAAACGGGGGCGTACCCCAGGGCAGCCAGGGTATCCAGGACGGCCTCGCCGATTTCCGGGTAGACGAAGTCGATCAAGCAGCCGGCGAAAAAGCCGGCCCGGGCGCGCCCGGGTTCACCCCGGCCGGGGAACCGGGTCGAAGGCGTTCCGGCGGCCGCGCGCTCACGCAGGGGAGTTTGGGCCAGCGCCGGCAGGCTGCGCCCCTCGGTCAGGCCGCGCCCGAAAAGGGGCAGGTGGCGTACCAGGGGCTGGCCTTTGGTCAGCGGCTTTTGCGCCCGGGCGGCGGCTTTTAAAACGGCGTGGAAGAGCTTGCGGTTGGTCATGATTTTTTCCATGAACACCTTTTGCCCCCGCGGCAGCAGGCGGCCGCCTGCGTAGCGCTCCCGCAGGTCCAGGATCATTTGCGGGATGTCGATTCCGGCCGGGCAGTATTCCTTGCAGCGCTGGCAGCCAAGGCAGAGGGCCTGGAGGTCCGCTGCTTCGGTGCCGGGGCCGAAAAAGGCAGTGAGGATGGTGCCGATGCCGCCGGTATAGATGTGGCCGAAAACGTGCCCGCCGATGAGCGCGTAGACCGGACAGACGTTTAAGCACGAAGCGCAGCGGATGCAGCGCAAGGCATCCCGGAATTGGGGATCCGCCGCCATTTTCCGGCGGCCGTTGTCCAGCAGGACGATGTGCAGTTCTTTGGTGCCGGTTTCTCCTTCTATAGTTTCCGCCTGCGCCGGACCGGTGATCAGGGAGAGGTAGCTGGTCAGGTGCTGGGCGGTGGCGCAGCGGGGAAGCGCCTCGAAGATGGGGCCGGCGTCGGTAAGTTTGGCCACCAGCTTCTCTAAGCCGACGATGACCACGTGGATGGGCGGCAGGGTGGTGACCAGGCGGGCGTTGCCTTCGTTGGTCATGATGAAAAGGGTGCCCGTTTCCGCCACCGCTACGTTGGCCCCGGAGATGCCCATTTGGGCGGTGAGAAATTTCTGGCGGAGCTGTTCCCGGGCCACCTTGACCAGGCGGGGGATGTCGCTCTCCAGGCGCTCCTTGATTTCGCGGGAAAAGATTTCGGCTACTTCCTCCCTGGTCAGGTGGATGGCCGGCATGACCATGTGGGAGGGCTTTTGGCCGCAGAGTTGAATGATCCACTCGCCCAGGTCCGTTTCGGCAACGGTGAGGCCGGCCTTTTCCAGGTGTTTGTTCAGGTGGATTTCTTCGCTGGCCATGGACTTGGATTTCACAATAAAGTCGACCTGTTTTTTCCGGGCCAGCTCCAGGATGTAGGCGCACGCCGCGTCGGCGTCCGGCGCCCGAAAAACGACGGCGCCGCGCGCCCGGGCGTTCGCGGTGAATTGTTCGGCCAGTTCGTCCAGGCGGTCGATGGTGCTCTGCTTGACCCGCCTGATTTCTTCCCGGAGCTTCGCAAAGTCCCGGCCCTCAAAAACCTTTTCCCGAGAAGGGAGGTAGGCGTCGGCAAAGCGCCCCAGGGCACCGCCCAGGTTTTGGTTGGCCAGGGCGCGGCGGATGGCCTGCCGGAGGTCTTCCGGGTTGTTCCTTTTGTCTATACTTGCCCTGCTTTCCTGGCTTTGCTGCTTCATTTATTTTCAGCGCCCCCTGTTTTGGAAATATCCTTTTGCCCGCCGTTCGTTTGCCGTCGCGCCAACGCTTCGGGCCGACGAAACATCACTTCATTTTAGCATGCGCCGTCCACGGCCAGGATGATTAGCCGGTAGGGCCCGTGCACCCCGATGGTGAGGACCCGCTCGATGTCCGCCGTCCGACTGGGGCCGGTAATGATCGTCCAGTACGGGGGCGGGCCGCCGTTTTCCCCGGCCCGGGCGAGGGCTTCCCTTAAGGTAGGGACGATGGTGTCCGTACGCAGGACGGCCAGGTGCACGGGGGGCAGGGTGGAAACCAGCCGGCTGGCCGTGTCCGTGGCGTTCTGGGCGACGCTGCCGGTTTCGGCGATGCCCAGGTCCATTTGGGAAATGCCCAGGTCGGCTGCGGGGGCGTGCCGGCGCAGTTTATCCGTGCAAAGGGCGGCGCCGGCGGCTTGCGCCGCTTCGGCCAGCTCCAGCTTCGCCAGCAGTTCGCCGGGAGCGGCGACGATCTTTCGGGGCCCCAGCGCCTGCAAGATTTCCCGCAGCTTTTCCCTGGCGCTGCCCAGATCGGGCGCCCGGTGCACTTCCGCCGAGGCCACGGCGGCCATTTGGGCAAACAGCCGGTAGTTGCTTTCTGTTTTTGGATCCAACGCAGTATTCGCCAAAGTCCCTTTCGCCTCCCTCGAAAATAAGTTAAGTGCCTGGCACTTAACTTAACTCGCCTTTCTTTTCCGCGCCCGGGCCAGAAATTCCACAGTGTGCAGCACTTCCGCCGCCAGGCCGGCTTTGGCCAGCCCCTCGGCCAGCTGCATCCGGCAGGCGCTGCACCCCGTGAGCACGGTTTGGGCGCCCGTTTGCCTGATGTCGGCCACTTTGGGGCTCAGCACCAGAGCGGAAAGCTCGCGGCTCAAGAAGCTGAAGGCGCCGGCCCCGCCGCAGCAGGCGGCAGGCTCGCGCAGAGGGGTAAAAACGGCTTCCGGAACCCCCTTGATCAGCGCCAGCGGCTGTTTATATACCCCCATTCCCCTGTCCAGGTGGCAGGGGCTGTGGTAAGTGAATTTGCCGGGGACCGGCCCCCACAGTTCCGGCGCCCCCAGATTATATTTACTCAAAAAATCGGTGACGTCCATGGTTTTTTTCGCCAGAGCCAGCGCCTTTTCCTTCAGTGCCCCCGTCAAGACCGCGGGGTAGTAGTGCAAAAAGGCTTCCCCGCAGGTGGGGCACACCGTGACTAGAGCGGCGCAGTCCACGCCGCTGAAAAGGCGCACGAGCTCGATCGCCGCCTTGCGCATTAAATCAACGTCCCCGTGGGTGAAAACGGGCATGCCGCAGCATTGCTGGGGCCGCGGGACGAGCACCGCCACCCCCAGGGAAGCCAGCAGCTCCGCCGCCGCCTGCGCGGTCTGCGGGTAGACGTAGTTGGCCAGGCAGCCCGGAAAAAACGCCACCTTCAGGCCCCGCCAGCCGGCGGAGGGAGAAATGATCTCCGGAGCGAAGTCTAAATAAGGGCGGGGCGCCAGCCGGGGAAAGATGCGCTCCTTATCCGCCGCCAGCCGAAAGCGCGGCGACTGCCCCCCGGAAGGCACCCTCTTGAAGACCAGCCCCTGGACCTTTCCCGCTGCGCGCATGGTCAGCGCAAACAGGCGCGGGCGCCGCAGCAGCGCGGCCGCGTACCGCAGCAGCCTGGGCAGGCCGCGTTTTTTGACGGCGGCGGCGCGGGCGGCGATGATCAGCCGGTCGTAGCGCACGCCGCTGGGGCAGTTCGCCATGCAGGCCAGGCAGGTCAGGCATTCCTCGAAACGCCGGGCGATTTTCGGCGTGCAGGCGATCTCGCCGCTCAGGACCGCCTGGGCCAGCCTGATTTTGCCGCGGGCCACCAGGGGCTCCTGCCGGGTAGCCCTGTACAGAGGGCAGACGGCCTGGCAGTTGCCGCACTTCATGCACCGCAAGAGCTCCTCCTCGAGATCGGCCAGCTGAAAAGAGTTCACTCCCCCGCTTCCCCCTCGTCTTCAAGATCCACGAACTTGCCGGGGTTCAAAATATTCAACGGGTCCAGGGCCCGCTTGATTCTTTTCATCAGCGCCAGGCCTTCCGCACCGGTCTGCCGGGGCAAAAATCTTTTTTTGGCCAGGCCGATGCCGTGCTCTCCGGACAAAGTACCGCCCAGCTCCAGGGCCTTTTCAAAAATTTCTTCCACGGCCCGGTGGACCCGCTCCATTTCCTCCTCGTTCCGGGCGTCGGTCAGGATGGTGGGGTGCAGGTTGCCGTCGCCGGCATGGCCGAAATTTCCGATCAGCACGTTATATTTTTGGCCGATCTCCCGGATTGCCGCCAGCATCCTGGTTACCTGGCTGCGCGGCACGGTGGCGTCTTCCAGCACGGTGGTGGGTTTGAGCCTGGCCAGGGCCGGCAGCGCGGCCCGGCGGGCCGCCCAGAGCTGATCCCTTTCCTGCTCGCCGGCGGCAATTTTCACCTGCCCGCCGTGCTTTTCCAGAACGCTGCGCAAAACTTCCTTCTCTTTCGCCACCGTTTCCTTGACGCCGTCCGTTTCCACCAGCAAAACGGCTTCCGCCTCCACGGGCAGGCCGATGTGCAGGTAATCCTCCACGGTCCGGATGGTTACCTTATCCAAAATTTCCAGCGTGGCCGGGATGACCTTGTGCCGGATGATGTCGCTTACCGCGTTGCCGGCGGCTTCCAGATCGGCAAAAACGGCCAGCATGGAGCAGCGGCTCTCCGGCACGGGCAAAAGCCGGACCGTGATTTCCGTGATTACTCCCAGGGTTCCCTCGGAGCCGACGAAGAGCTTGACCAGGTCGTAGCCGGTGACGTTCTTGACCGTTTTCCCGCCCAGCCGGACCACCGCGCCGTCGGCCAGCACCACCTCCAGGCCCTGGACGTAGTCCTTGGTCACGCCGTACTTCAACCCCCGCAGGCCGCCCGAACACTCCGCCACGTTGCCGCCCATGGTGGCCGTGGCCGCCGAGCCGGGGTCGGGGGGATAAAAAACCCCGTAAGGAGCCAGCGCGTCGTTCAAAGCCTGGTTCACCACCCCCGGCTGGACCACGGCAATGAGGTTGTCGGCGTCGATTTCCAGGATTTTATCCATCTTCAGCAGGGAAAGGACGATGCCTCCCCGCACGGGCACCGTCCCGCCGCTTAAATTTGTCCCGGCGCCGCGCGGGTAGACCGGCACCCGGTACCGGCCGGCAATTTTGATCACCTGAACCACTTCGGCGGTGTTTTCCGGCATAACAACGGCTTCCGGCAGCGCCCCCGGCACGTCGGGGGTAGCGTCGTAAGAATAGCAAAGGAGGTCCTCCCGGTCCGTGAGCACCTTTTCTTTGCCCAGCGCCTTGATTATCCCGGCAACGGCCTGGGAAACATTCAATGCGTTCGCCTCCTTATCGCATGGATATGCAGATCTTTTTGAATCGGCCGGCCCAAAGGATTCTTGAAGGTGCCGCCGGGAAGCGCCGGCTTTCCAGCGGCACCAGCCGGAAGTCAGGGCAGACGGGCTTCTTTACTCTCAGACCTTGGCGCGCAAGGCCCCGTTGGCCTGCCGGTAGGCAACCGCCCCGATCACCAGGACAATCACCGCCGAAATCAACAGGTACCAGGCGCCGCCTTTGGCCGCCGCGGCCGCCGCGGCGGCCGCCTTGACCGCCGGCGGGATCATTCCCGGAAATACGTACGCCTGGAGCGTGGCAATCACCCCGATAAAGGCGGTGAAAAAGATGCTGTGCCACACGGTGAACCGGAACAGGTCCCCCTCGCGGCCGATCAATCCGGTGGAGGAGGCGCCGACCACAATATTTTGCGGGGAAATCATCTTCCCGGCCACACCTCCCGCCGAGTTCGTCGCTACCGTAAGAACCGGGTTAATGTTGAGGGATTCCGCCGTCACCTTCTGCATGTTGCAGAACAAAGCGTTGGAGGAGGTGTCGCTGCCGGTGATAAAGACGCCCAGCCAGCCCAAAAAAGCGGCCACAAAGGGGAAAGCCGCCCCGACCACGGTGAACGCCTTGCCCATCGTCGTGGTCATACCCGACCAGTTGGCCACATAGGCAAAGGCCAAAACGCAGGCGATGGTCACCAGGGCGAAGCGGAGGTTTTTCAAAGTTTCCCAGAAGATAGCCAGGAACCTGCCCGGCCCCACCCGCAAAATAAAAGCTGAAATGATTGCCGCAATCAGGATGGAAGTCCCGGTGGCGGCCAGCCAGTTAAACTTATAAACACCGGCCATCGGCTTTCCGCCGACGAGAATCATTTTATCCAGGCCGCTGAAAACGACCGGGACGTTTACCTTGTTTAACAGCGCCTTCACCGGGTTCAAGCCCCAGTCGGCAATTAAAATGGTCAAAA
>JBFMBG010000099.1:0-9824 GCA_040755215.1 Bacillota bacterium
GATGGCCCCGGAAACATTAAATCCATCCCGCAAAAAGTCCCTAACCTCGTTGATGTCATACAAATTTCCGCCGGTACGGACCACAGCATGGCTCTAAAAAAAGACGGCTCTGTCTGGACCTGGGGAAGCAACAGCCGTGGTCAAATCGGAGATGGGTCAGGCGGTCTATCCCATCACAGGTCATCTCCCTACCAGGTCAAAGAGCTTCCTGATGTTAGTGAAATCGCCGCAGGCGGAGCTGTCAGCACCATCCTCGACTGGGACGGAAAGGTGTGGTCCTGGGGATTAGTCAATACAGAATCGACAAACAAAATCTACTTCGAGGTAAAACCTCTTCAGATACCCCTCTTAGATGATATCTTATCTATTACCCACGGTCCCAGGACTGCCCTGAAAAGAGACGGCACCGTCTGGAACTGGGGCCTAAACGATTGGGGGCAACTGGGCGACGGGACAATTAACGAATTGCGCGCAGGTGTTCGGGGCGGCGGCAAATGGCCTCCCGTGCGGGTGAAAGGACTTACCGACGTTAAACTCCTTTCCGCCGGTAATACCCACACCCTGGCCCTCAAAAAGGACGGTTCTGTCTGGGCTTGGGGGAATAACTGGAACTGCCAGCTGGGACTGGGGTGCAAATCCGCTCGTGAACCAATTTGCCGGCAGGTTGTAGGCCTCTACGCACCCGCAGCCCCGGGAGCCACATCGGAAATCACTGTAATGATTAACGGCCGGGCCCTGGCATTTGACGAGTTCCCCTTCATCATCAACGGTACTACCATGGTACCGCTGAGGGGAATTTTTGAAGCCCTTGGCGCAGATGTCCGCTGGGACGGGGCTACCGGGACTGTGACAGCTACCAGGGGAGATACAACTGTTGTCCTGAAAACCGGTTCATATTATGCCATAAAAAACAATATGCAGCTGGAGCTTTCCCAGCCTGTGCAGCAAAAAAACGGGCGCACCATGGTGCCTTTGCGTTTTATCAGTGAAGCCCTTGGAGCGGATGTTCAATGGGATGGGGAATTAAAAACCGTATCTATATCGATAAGTGAGAGGTAAATCCCGTTTTCATAAAGCGGGAAACCGGCTTTCTGATCGACCAAAAAAGAACCAGGCCTTTAATCTGGCCCGGTTCTTTTTGAGGCCCATAAAAGGGCCTGTTTCTTTTATAGAGGTTGCCCGGCGACCAAAAGCACCTTTTAGTCGCTTAACCGCGGGTGATTTCCTGGGCCCGAGAAAAGGCGAATGAGGCGTTTGGCCGGATCCCAGCTGATCATCTTGCAGCACCACTCCGTGGGCCCCAACATGGCCGGGCCGTCCAGGAAGATATAAGCCCTGATGACAGCATCCGACCACTGAATATCGCTTGTAGCATACGTCTCTCCTTTCCACACCCACGCCGCGTCTTCGGTATTGAAGCCGCCGCCGCTCCACAAGACCTCACCGCTCTCGCGGCTGATAACCTCCAGTTTATCCAGATGGGCAATGGTGCGTCCTACGTTTCCGCTCATTTCCAGATTGATGCCCAGATCGATGGCGTCACAGCCTTCTTCAACGAGGAACGACAGTGTTTCCTTGGCCGAATCGCTCAAGGTTGGGCGCAGCGATTGGGCGGCCTCGCCTACCACCTCGCCCAACACCTCGCCGATAGGTAATCCAGTCTCGACACTATAGTCAGCTGCTGGACCGCCGAACAACTCCACGCCAACCTCTTTGATCATCGCGCCTTCGTTCCGGTATTTCATCCTGATCCCGTAAAGCCCCAATTCGGCATCGACGTTCCATTCTTGCGTAAAGAAGGTCCCAGGTACACTGGTTGCGACGGCCCAAGCCACCCCCTTTCTCCCCAGTGTTTTCCAGCCCGATGGCGGAGGCGGGGGAGGAGGCGGGGTCAGCTTCAAATCGACCCTGTATTCAATCCCCGGCCAGAAGCACTCCATCTCAGAGGCAGCGGATGCGTTGCCCCTTGTTGCCTTCAGCTTCATCCAGTAGAGATTGCCGTTATCCACCTGGAAGGAGTAGAAGCCGTTGGAGTCGGTGGTCGTCGAAGCCACTAGGTCATTCGAAAGATCCTTATAGAGCTTCACTACCTGGTTGTGAAGAGGGATGTTGTCTTTATCCCGCACGTAGCCTGAGATAGTTGTTATCCTGGTGGTGGCCATCGTCGCGGTGACGCTGCGCTCCTGGCCCGCCGCAACTACACCGGTGACCGTGACCGGCGCGTAACCACGCCTGGTTATCTTAAAGGTGTATTGCCCGCTGGGCAAAGTGAACACCGCAGGGTTCTCCGGTGTGGAGACCTTCTGCATTCCCCTGCCGACCACCTCGACTGCCGCTCCGGAAATGATGTTGCCGGTGTGCTGGCTTTTCGCCGTGACCGCAATGCTTCCCTTATTTGAGAACTCTAAGTAGACATAATGCTGCCGGCCCATCAGGGTGCCGGAGTACGTGTTGCGCCCGTTAAACCCGGTATAACCGGGCTTACTGCCGGTAATAGTAAACTCGCTACCGATGGGGATGTCCGTAAAGGTAGTCTGATGGTCAGCGAAGTCGTTGTCACTGTCAGTGCTTTCGCCGATGGTGAAGGAGGTTAAGTTGCTGCGGACAGACAAAGTGACCGACGTCCCGTCAAGAGGCACTTCAGAGACGCCTTCGTGATCCACGTGATAGCAGTAGACTTTGATCGAACCCCTTTTCTCGATGTCAAGACGGATTTCCCTCTCGATATACTCCGGGTCGGTCGGCACTCTGTCTCCCCGTGGGGGATTCACGAAGATTGTGTATGCCACCGTGTTTTCATTATGGGCTAAAGACCCCGGGGGAACGGTGACGACAAACTGTATGGTTGCCGTCTTCTTGGCCGGCACGGTGACCGACCCGGTGCGAATGACTGCGTTCTTGTGCCGCAGTTCCACCGGAAGGTCTTTAGCATCTAAATTCGAGGTGTTTTTCAGGACCATTCTGAGGATGATGTCATCGCCCAGCGCGGGCTTGTTCCCGTACCCGGGGGTATTCCAATAGCCGTCGGCGTAGCACTGTTCCACCACCAGCACGGGTACGGCCATGGAAAATAGCTTCTCGTGCGTGTTGTTCCCGGCCGAGGTTTCCTGCACCCCCGGGGGAGGCGCGACTTTAGCGTGGAGTAGGATGGGACTGAGCCTGGGAAGGACGTAGTTTGTGAAAGTAATCGCCTTGGTCGCACCTTTGTTCAGAGCGGGCAGGTCTTGCATCGTGAATAGTTCCGCGGAGGAGAAGTCAGCCGTCCGAGCGCCTGCAGCCAGTCCTACCTTTCCTCCCGCCGGACAGGCGGCTTCACCTACGTTTTTCACATTGACTGTTACCCTCACGGTTCCCCCCGGTATACTGCTGGACGGGTACATGGTTATCCCGGTCACAGTCAGGTCCGGCAGGACGATAACAGGCCGGTAATCAAGGCTGTTGTTGTCGGGATTGGCTTCCTTTAATCCCGGAGGCGTCTCGACCCGGGCGGTAAGGGTGATATTGGTGGTTGAGGGCAGGGTGAAATTCTCGAAGTACAATGTCTTTGAAGAGGAAACACCGATTTCCGGCAGAGAAGCCTCGACCGTGCTGCTTCCTGTGCTGAGGTAAGCTTTGCCCCCCGCCGGGCATTTACCCTGGCCCTGGTTTTTCACCGTCACCGAAACTTTTACCTTGCTGCCGGGGACTGCTTTGTCCGGGTACATGCTGATTCTGGTAATGGTCAGATCAGGACTCACCAACACCGGTTTGTACGACATGGTGTTGTTGTCTGTTACCTGTTCCTCAGTGCCGGCCGGGCACCATACCCTTGCTGTGACAGGTTCATCATCCGGCAGAACAAAATTCTTGACACTTACCGTCCTGGTTGAATTCTTGCTGATGGCGGGCATTACGGCTGTCGACCGCTGTGTTCCGGCTCTGATTTCCAGGATACCACCCGAGGGACAAGCCGCTTTCCCTATATTCTTCACCGTAACATTGAATGTTACGCTGGACCCCGGCGTGGCGGAAGACGGGGTCATAGTGATGCTTACCGGTGTGAGATCGGGGTAAACGAGAACAGGGGTATAACTCCGCGCGTTGTTTTCGGTTGTTATCTCCCGGACATTGTCCGGGGGGATGACTACAGCCTGGATAACGAAATCGCCAGGTTGGATTCTGAACTTGTTAAACGTGAGCGTCTTTGAAGAGTTCTTGTTTATCGCGCCAAGGGTTTGCCCGGCCGAAACCGCTCCGGTCTCGGTCTTGATCTTGACCGTTGCTCCGGCCGGGCATGCGGCCTGGCCCTGGTTCTTGACGGTTATTTTGACGGTAACCTCGCTGCCGGGCTCTATCTCAGCCGGCGTAGTGGATATGTTCGTAATAGCCAAGTCTGGAGCAGATTCAGGCGCCGCCGAAAGGGTTTGAGGAAAAAGAACCAATGTTAAAAGCAGAAGAAAAGTTCCTAACACTGCACGGAAACAGTTCATCTAAATTCCTCCTTCACATTAATTACAGTTGGCATACTGATTTAACCTGATTGCTCTTGAGGGGGGATATACTTTTCCAGCAATGGCTTCAATACTTCGATAACAGGATTATTCCCGTAAAAAACGGTGCTTTCTCATTATCTTATCTCCTTTATTTATAGACTTCTCCCGTTGCGGCATTGATATAAAGAGCTTTCCCTTCATTGTTTTCAAAGGTCCAGAACAACTGGCATGACGATTTGACCGGAGCAGGCAATTTAACTGTACCGCTGGTATTCTGCACTCGTATGTTTACAAACCTTGCTTCCTTAAGACCATTGGCCTGGGCGATTTCGAAGGCCTGGGGGCTGTCGACCTTCCAGATCCCATCCCATTTAATCGGCTGAAGGGTCAGATTCTCAAACATTGCCTTGCCGGCCATACCCGTTTTGCCGTTAATATAGGTAATGACCCGCAATTCTTTTTTGGACGGAGAATAGTAACCGGCCCGCCAGCAGGACCATTTGCTTTCTCTCATTCTCGGTTTTCCCAGGGAATCATCATCCAAATTTAGTGAGGTTATTACGGCGTCCGGCGCCCAGTTTTTGGCGGCATATTCATCCAAAATTCTTTTGGCTTCCATCGCGGTACAGGTTCCGGCCTGAACCGGAGGTGTTGAGCTGGGTTCAGCCGGTTTTTGTTGAGCCGTGTCCCGCTTATCCGGAGTTGCAGCCGCACCCCCGGGCAAAGAGGAAGGACCGGACGGGGACTTGCCGCAACCCGCTGCTCCGGCCAGCATAACACCAATCATAAAAAATATCAGTAAAACCAAAGATAAGTTTCTTTTATCCATCATCTTTCCTCCTTAATTTTTCGGGTGCTTGCAGCCTCAAGGCTGCTTCCCGGGTCCCACCGGAAGTGAGGGAAGCTGTTTCATCATCTGATTGATGTCGGTCACTTCTACGCCTGTAGGCAGTTTGAAAGTATCGGGCGGCAGGGGCCCTACCCGCAGATTTTTATATTCCATTACTGTTTTTCCGCCGGCAGCGGGAATGACTTCTACCCGCACTGGCAGGCCGTAGTCCTCGCGCACCCACATGCGCACCTCTTCCTTGTCGCCCGCCCCCTTTCCCGGGAGAAAAATATATGGAGCACACCTTTGAATTTACCAGGTGATCGTCAAAAAAACGTCAAAAATGAGCAGGTCACTCAGGGGCAGGGACTTTTACCCCCCGGTGAAGGTGCGGACTATCCACAGCAGGATCGCCGCGGTTCCGGCAACGGTCACGGCGATGACAGCCGCCAACGCCCGGCCGCTCCGCCAGCGGGAATGCATCACGAGAACCCCCAAAAAGAGCATCAGCCCCAGGAAAACGAACAGCACCAGGCCGAAAAACGCGTATGCCGCCAGGTGGATTAACCAATAGGCAAGCAATACGATCACGGCCGGCGCCACCAGGCCCGTAGGGAGCCGGTCTTTTTTGTCCTCTTCCTGCGCAGCCGGGGTGCCTCCCTCGGCAAAGGCCGGCGTGCCGCCGGTAAAAAAGGGAACAGGCTGCACTGCGTGAGCCGCAGCCCCAAACGGGCCTTCCGGGGCGGCGCCCGCAAGGCCGGACGAAACAGGGGCGGCGGCCGTGCAGACAGTCAGCAGGATAACCAGGGCGAGCCATCTCATCATCCGCTCCCTCCCCTTGTGCGCCGGCATGTGTTCTCGGCTAGGCCCGATACCTCCCGGCGTCGATCACCTGGGTTTTGGCCAGCATGTCGCCGATCCGCCAGCCCTTGCCGTGGACGGCAGCCACCACCGGTTCGACAAACCCGGCAAACCAACCGGCGACGGGGATCCAGGACAGGACGAAGGCCAGAACCACGCCGACGATGTTGCGCACAAAGGACAGCCCCAGGGTGCAGGGCCGGTTATCGGCCAGCCGGACGACCATCAGGCCGCAGATCCTCTTTCCCCAGCTCCGGCCGCCGCCGAACCCGTCTCTAAAGAACGTGTAGAAAAGCGCCCACAGAAGGCTGACCACCGTTCCCAGGAGCAACAAAACCGCCGTGGCCGAGCCGAACGCGGAAGAAGATAGATCACGGTAGCCGACGGAGCCGGCTTTAAGGGCCGCGAGAAAGCCGGCAAGCCCGAAAAACAACAGGATGAGGAAAGGAAAGGTGGCAATGAAACCGTCCAACAGGTAGGCCAGGATGCGCCGCCCCAGCCCGGCTTTCGGGTAGTCGAAGGCGGCCGGCACTGCGCAAGACACCCCTTGAGGCGGCGGGGGTCCGGCGGAACGTGGTAAGCCCGTGGGGGCGGCTGCAGGAGCGGCCGTCGCGACGTTGCCCGCCGCCGGGGCAGGAGGTTTTCCGGCGGCCGGCTTTACAGCGTCCGGAACGGCTGCGGCGGCCGCCGCAGCTGCCGGGGCCGGAGGTGTTCCGGCGATTTGAGCGGCTCCGGCGTCCTGGACGGACCCGGGAGGGGAAGTGCTCCCCGGGGCATAAGCAGGAACGTCTGCCGGGGCAGGTCCGGTCCCGCCTGCAGAATCCGCCACGGACAGGGCGGTGCCGCATTGTGTACAAAACCGGGCACCAGGGGAAGCCTCCTGACCGCATTGGGGACAGAACATAGTTGAAAAACCTCCTGAACAAAGATCAGTTTTTTCAATATTAAATTCGCGCAGGCTGCACCCGCCCGCTCTCCAGGTCCAGCATCCACAGTTGCTGCGGGTCTTTCGCCGCAGCAGCGGAAAAGAAGTAGAAATACCGGTCGTCCGCCAGCCAGCAGCCGCGAGTCGGGCTGCTTCCTTTCTCCGTGCCGCTACCTCCCGCCCGCGTACCGCTCGGCCAGGTCGCCCACCAGGGGGAGCTTGTAGCGCTCGCCCTGATAGGCCTTCACCATCAGGAACACCCAGAGGACGACGGACGCCAGCCAGAGCAGGGTGCCCAGGGTGTGGAAGAGGTACCAGAGCCGCCAGAGGCCCATCGGAAGCAGGATGGAAATGACGATGTAGACCGCGGTAACTCCTCCGAAGGTAAGAATGGACTGCACGGCGTGAAAACGGACAAAGGGATCTTTTTCAACGAGGTAAAAGATGATCCCCGTAAGCCAGCCGAGGACGTAGCACAAAAGGCCCGCCACGTTCCTCTGCAGGCCCGACGTTGTACCGGCCGCGGGGGCACCCCCGCCGGCGTCAGATTGCCCGGGGTTGGGGATACTTTCGGCAGCAGGGGCCGCTGCGGGGGCAACATCCTCCAACGGCGCCAAAGGCGTGCCGCAATGGGTGCAGAACCGGGCGCCGGCGGCACTTTCGGTACCGCACTTTGGACAGAACACGTAAATCACTTCCCTTTATCTTAAATTTTTGGAACACACTTTTGAAGTTACCAGGCGATCGTCAAAAAAACGTCAAAAATGAAAAATTTTTTTGATTAAAGGAAAGGGCTTGCCGGCGAAAAATTTTGGTTTTCAAATTGCCTTCAGAAAGCAAAAAAACAGGCCCCGCTGGTTGTTTTTAGCGGAGTGTTCGTTTTTTAGCAATCGTCCAGGTTGCCGGCCGCAAAGCTGCCCAAACGGGGAAAAGCCTGAAAAACCTCTTGCCACCCGCTCCCGGCAGGTGTTAAACTATCTTTACGAAGGAGAAGATTAATGGGAGAAATAGCAAGGCTTGAAGATATAAGAATAAAAATATATCCTTTTGATACTAAGAAGCATAAAGAGCCTCATTTCCACGTAATCCTATCAGATGGTAAAAAGGCTTCCGTTGCAATTTCTGATGGAAGAGTACCGGAGGGTAGATTGAACAGAAGGCAAAGAGATTTAGTAATGGCCTGGATGTTGGTGCACAGAGAAGAAATATGGGATAGATGGAATAAAGCAGTTGCCGGTGAATATATTGAAAAAATAGAGCCCAAGCAAATTTAAATTCAGGAGGAGATAGGATGCAAAGCCCTGATGTAAAAAAGGCTAAAATTCTAGATGATTATATAATCCATCTTACATTCGTAAATGGCGAAGAAAAGATTTTTGATTTAAAGCCCTATTTAAAATATCCTGTGTTCAAGCCGTTGCAAGATAAGCAGGAGTTGCAATCTTTTCGCATTGTAGATGGGACCATTGAATGGAGTTGTGGAGCGGATCTTAGTCCGGATACGTTTTATTTAGAAAGTAAACCGTTACGTAATAATGCAATAATGTAAATCTCCCTAAACAATAGCAATGGCCGGGGAGGCCGGTCCTTCAGTCCATCTCCGCAGCTACCTGCCGGGCGTCGTAGCGGCTGCCGATCTGCAGGAAGAGGCGCCTGCTCCGCGCCAGGTGGCGTTTGGCCGCCGCGGCGTCGCCCCGCGCGAGAGCGAGCAAACCGTCAATCCGGGCGAGCCAGGCCGGGGTCCACCGGTCAACCGGGTCGGCCAGTTGTCCGGCCCGCCGCCGGCAGACCGCCGCCGCGGCGGATCGCCCCTGTTTTAGCAGAGCCACCGCCCGGTGGCAGTAAAAAAACGCCTCGAAAGCACCCCATTCGCGAACCCGGGCCAGGCGCACCCCCACCCCGGCCCACCGGGCCGCTTCCCGGAACAGGCCGGCCGCCAGCATTTCTTCCGCCACGGAGCGGATGGTGCAGGCGATCATGGGGCCGGGGAGCCTGAACAGACGCGCCCGCAGCCAGCCCTCTACGCCGGGCAAAAGGGACCGGCGCTCTTCGCCCGCGGCAAACAACGAGTTTAAATAGACGAAGGGTTCCGGGTTGTATTTGCCCATTTCCGGCTTCAAGAACCCGTCTATTTCCCAGGGCCTGTCCTGGTAGTGGAGCACGACGATCATCATGGAGCGGGTCATGCATTCCCCCACCTTGATCATCAGCGAAGGGAAAGTGGTCGCCCGGACCAGCGCCAGTGCCTCGCGCAGGAAGCGTTCCGCTTCCGCCAGGTCGCCGATTATGTAGGAGAGGATCCCCCGCTGGAAAATGATCCAGAGCATTTCCCAGGGAACGGTCATGTACGGCACACACTCAACGGCCCGGTCAAAAGCCGCCAGCGCCCCGGCCAGGCGGTACTCCTCCCGTAGGGACATGGCGAGCAGGGCCGCCAGGCGGGCTTCGGCCTCCCGGTCGCCCAGCTCACCGACCAGGGTCAGGCCTTCCTGCGCCAGGTCAACCGCCCGGCTGTTCAGGCCCACCACCCAGCAGGCCTGCGCCCCCAGCTGCAGGGCCCGCCCCAGGTCCGCGGGCGGTCCGTTGGCCCGGTAATATTCCAGGGCCTGCTCGATGTAGCGCAGCCCTTTCTCGCGCAGCGAACTGTCCATTTTCGGGGTGAGGGGGATGGAAAGCCAGATCAGCGCTTCCCCCAGCATCAGCCGGGCCCTGGCCGCCAGGCCGCCGAACCGGTCGT
>JBFMBG010000100.1:0-9801 GCA_040755215.1 Bacillota bacterium
CGACGAGGCCGATTTTTCCCTCTTTGATCTGGGCGAAAAACCTTTCTTCGCCGTCCAAGGCCGCCTGCCAGGCGAAAGGGTTAATCAGCAGGGCAGATAAATGCATCGTTTGGTGCTCCCCCCTACACCCGCACCCCCAGCCGGTATCCCTCGTGGATCGCCTGGTAGAGGCCCCGGGGAGCCACCGCGTCGCCGATGATGTAGAGTTCGTCCACGGCAAACTCCAGGGAAAATAGGAGCTCGGCGGCGCTGCGCCGGGGGGCAGCCACAATGATCGTATCCGCCGCCAGGAGCTGTTCGGCGCCGGTCTGGTCGGCAATCCGCACCCCGGCGGCAGTGACCGCCAGGATTTTTACTTTGGTCAAGCTTTTGATCCCCAGTTCCTCCACCCAGGAGGTGTGGCGCCACTTCCAGGTGGGGATGACGTCCTCGGCCAGGCGGTTACCCTCTTCTAAGATGGTGACGGCGTGCCCCCGGGAAGCCAGGGATTCGGCGGTGACCAGACCCACCTTGCCGCCGCCCAGGATGACGACGCGCTGCCCGCAGGCTGCTTTTCCCGCCAGCACGGCAAAGGCGTCGGTGAGCAGCTCTTGCGGAGCCCTGGCCAGCCAGGGGGAAGGGTCGAGGGCGGCGCCGGCGGCCACCACCACCACGTCCGGAGCGGGGGAAAGGGTGCGGAAAAGCTTAAGGTTAAGCTCCGTGTTCAGGTGGACGGCAACGCCCAGTTTTTTGAGCTGGTTCTCGTAATAGTGGAGGAGTTGTTTTAAGTCTTCTTTGTTGGCCAGGTCCTGATCAGCCAGGAGGGCCAGCTGCCCCCCTAAACGGTCCTTTTTTTCGTAGAGGGTGACCCGGTGGCCCCTTTGCGCGGTAGTGACGGCGCACTCCAGGCCGGCCGGGCCGCCGCCGGCGATGAGGATGGTTTTTTGCACCGCGGCGGGTTTCAAGTGGTACTCCGGCTCCACTTCGTGGCCCAAAAGGGGGTTTACCGTGCACAGATAGGGAAGGTCACGGAAGAGCCGGGAAAGACACAAAAGGCAGCCGATGCAGGGTTTGATCTCTTCCAGGCGGTTTTCTGCGATCTTGTGCAGGCGTTCGGGGTCGGCCAAAAAAGGCCGGCAGACCTCCCAGAAGTCGAATTCGCCGGCGGCGATTGCCGCTTCGGCCAGGACCGGGTCGGGCAAACGCACCCCGAAGGCAATGGGTACGTCGGGGATGGCTTTTTTGGCCCGGGCGGCCAGGTAGTTCCAGTGCCCCGGGGGGACATCTCTGGCGATGGAGGAGACGGGGGATTCCTGCCAGCCGACGGTGACGCTGATCATGTCCACCCCGGCGGCGGCGGCCATCTTCATGAGCTCTAAGCACTCTTCTTCGGTGTTGCCGCCGTAGCGGTCCATGAGTTCGGCGCCGTTTAGGCGCACGCAAAGGGGGTGCGCAGCGCCGATGGCTTCCTTGATGGCGGAGATCAACTCTTTCATGAAGCGGCCCCGGTTTTCCAGGCTGCCCCCGTATTCGTCGGTGCGTTTGTTGGTGAATTTGGAGTTGAAGTTGGCTAAAAGATAACCCATGAAGCTGGTGATCTCCACGCCGTCGAAGCCGGCTTTCACGGCCCGCCTGGCCGCCTCCGCATGATCTTTGATGGTTTGTTTGATCTCTTCTTTGGTCATCTCCCGCGGGGGGCGGAAGTGCGGCAGGGTCTGGGGCACGGCCGAGGGCTGGAGGCAGTAGCCCAGGTCGATGCCGCCGTAGCGGCCGCAGTGCAAGAGCTGCTGGATGGCCACGGCGCCCTGTTCGTGGATGAAGGCGGCGATTTTTTCGAATTCCGGCAAGAACTTATCGTCGTAGAGGGCGATCTGGCGGTAGTAGGCCTTCCCCTCCCCCTTCGGGTCGACGTAGGCCCCCTGGTTGGTGATGATCCCCGCCCCGGTCTGCGCGATGACGCTGGTGCGGGCCAGTTCCCGCGGGGTGATATAGCCGTCCCGGCTATTGTAGTTGGAGACTCAGCAGGCGGCGTACTTGACCCGGTTTTTGGTCCGGTAGGGACCGATGTTGCCCGGGGAAAAGAGGTGCGGGAAGAGGGCCCGGCCGGGTTTGGACATGGGGATTCCTCCTTTTTTCTCAAAAAATAGACTGTTACCTGGCTTCCGCCCGGCGGAAGCGCCGGATGCAGGCCGCGTCCCCTTTCGCCAGGGACAATTCGGTGGTGACGGTGTACTCCGGCGCGGCGGCAGCCAGAGCAGCGGCAAACCAGGTGTGGCAACCGGGCACGCACTGCCCCGGTGCACCGTATTCGCGGTAAGATGCGACCCACGGACAGTCGTCGTGGATGAGCAGCCAGTCGGAACCGTCTTGTTCGACCCGGACTGTTTCCCCCATGATTTCGCTGCTCCGGGCGATGGCCCGGACGACGGCCCCGATATCCCCGGGGGAAACACCGCCTTTGGTCAGGTAGAGCTCACCCGTGCGCCGGCCAACGATCTCCCAGAAGCGCTCCGCCAGGGCGGCGGCCGCCTCTTCCCCGTATTTTTCCTGCACGGCCCGGCGCCAGCAATGAAAGAAGTCGTGGGCGATCCAGATCAGAGTCCGTAAAGATCGGGTAAGGGTTTCAACTTGCGGATCAACCGCCTCAGGCATTCGCTAAACCTCCCCTGAAAATAAGTTAATAGCCAGTGCCTGGCACCTTATATTAACTTATTTGCACGCTTTAAAGAGAGAATGAAAGTTCTTCATGAGGAACTCCCCGGCAAACAGTCTCGGTCGCGAACCGTTAAACGTTTGAAAATTAGAAAACGTTCTTTTGAAAAATATTAAAACAAAACATGGAGTATTTCCATGTTCGAAACTAACAAATATCGGTATTCTTTTTTATTTTATTTAAACAAATCATTCCTTTACGCTTTCCCGCCCCAGTTCAAAAGCCAGGCGGTTTACCTCCCGGTAGTGTTCGGGAATCGCCTCCAGAAGAAAGTACAAAAGATGCCCGGCAGCAAAGGGAAGCACGTCCAGAGCGGCCAGGGCCCCCAGTAAAACTGCGTTTAGCGTCCGCGGGTTCCCCGCCTGCAGGGCCAGCCCGTGGGCATCCACCAGGTAGAGGCGGGCGATATTTTTCTCCAGGTAATGCAGGTAAACTGCGGCGTCGTAAGGGGATAGTCCCAAGGCAACGGTTACGGGCAGTACCGGGGCGGTGTTGACCACCGCCACTCCGTTTGCTTTTAGCTTAGGCAGGCCGCGCACCGCTTCGGCGGGTTCGAAACCCAGCAAGACATCGGCTTTTTCGTCGGGAATCAGCGCGCCCCACAAGGGGGGACCGATGCGCACCTGGCTCATGACCACCCCTTCCCGCTGCGCCATCCCGATTATCTCCGATGTCCGCACGGGCAGACCGGCTTCCATGGCCGCTTTGGCCAGCACCCGGGAGGCCAGCACGTTTCCCTGTCCGCCGACGCCGGTAATGATAAGGTCCAGACTCACCGGGAGGCCACCTCCCCCGCAATGGCCTGCGCCGGGCAAACGGCCGCGCATAAGCCGCAACCCACGCAGGCAGGGGTGATCCGCGGGCCGGGAAAAATGGCGGGACAACCCAGTTCTTCGAGGCAGACCCCGCATCCCAGGCACTTCTCCTGGTCTATCCGGTAAGCGGTTTTCGATTGGCTCAAGGTAACACATTCCCGGCGCATGACCACCACCGCCGGACCGGGATGAGCCAGGGCTGCTTTGGCCACGCGTACGGCTTCTTCGTGCTGATAGGGGTCCGCCACGCGCACAAAGTCTACTCCGCAGGCTTCCGCCAGCCGGGCAATGTCGAGGGCCGGCGCCGGTTTACCGGCGGCGTTTTTCCCGGTCCCTGGATGGGGCTGGTAACCGGTCATGGCCGTGGTCCGGTTGTCTAAAACCACCACGGTGATGGGTGCCTGATTGTAGACGGCATTGATCAGGCCGGGAATACCCGCGTGGAAGAAGGTAGAATCGCCGAGGAAAGCCACGTGCCGGCGGTCCGGCTCCGCCCGGTGCAAGCCCGCGGCGATAGTGATGCTGGCCCCCATGCACAGGCAGGTATCCACCGTGTTCAGCGGTGGGGCATTGCCCAGGGTGTAGCAACCGATATCCCCGGTGAAGACCACGTCCATCCCGGCCGCAGCTTTCTTGAAAGCGTAAAATGAAGCGCGGTGCGGGCACCCGGCACAGAGAACCGGCGGCCGAACGGGCAAAGGGGGAAGATCGGCCGCCTGCACCGCGGCCTTTTCCAGGGGGGCCTCTTCCTTCCCCGCCGCGAAGCGGGCGAGGATGTCCCGCACCCGGTCCACGTTAAATTCCCCGGCGCGAGGGACGGCCTGGTTGTATTTGCCGGCGATCTGCACGGGCAGCTGATGCTGCCAGGCCAGGCGGATGACCTGCTCTTCCACCACCGGCTCCAGTTCCTCAATGATCAAGAGGCGCCTGGTCCGTCGCAACAGGTTGACTACCGGTTCGGCAGGCAAGGGATAGGGGGTGCCGATCTTGAGCAGGTTCACGGCCAGCCCCAGGTCGGCAAGGGCCTCCTCCACATAAGTAGAGCTGACCCCGCAGGCGACGACGCCCAAGGGACTGTCTGCCTCCCGGCAAGAATTAAAGGGGGTAGCGCTGAAAAGCTTTTGCGCTTGATCCTGCTGGTCGTTTAACCAGCGGTGGCGTTTGGCCGCCAGACCGGGAAAGATAACCCATTGAGAACCCTTAGCAAAACGGCCGGTGAGGGGTGGAGGAAGGGCCGCTTCGTCCACTTCGACATCCTGACAGACATGGGCAACTCTGGTGGTCGGACGCAAGATTACCGGCAGGCCAAGGGCTTCGGAAAGGGAAAAGGCAGCTTTGGCCATTTCCTTAGCTTCTTGCGGGGTGGCCGGATCCAGCACCGGCAGCTTTGCAAAGCGGGCAAACAGCCGGGTGTCTTGCTCAGTTTGGGAACTGTGCGGACCCGGGTCGTCCGCCACCACCAGCACCAGCCCCCCTTTTACGCCGATGTAGGCCAGAGCCATCAATGGATCGGCAGCTACGTTCAAGCCCACCTGCTTCATGCTCACCGCCGCTCGCAAACCGGCGTAAGCCGCCCCTGCCGCCACTTCTAAAGCCACCTTCTCGTTAACCGACCATTCGGCGTAAAAACCTTTGGCGGCGGCCAGTTCGGCCAGGGTGCCGAAGACTTCGGAAGAAGGGGTTCCCGGGTAGGCGGCGGCCACCTGCACGCCGCCTTCCACCAGTCCCCAGGCGATTGCCTCGTTCCCCATCAGCAACATTTTTTTCATGATCAACATCGACGCTCCCTGAAAATAGATTCTGCCATCATTTCCCATCAGGCTGGAATTGTCCGGTTCGCTCCGCTGCTCCGGGTCGACCAGACATCGGCTTGGCTTACGGAGCGAACCAGGCAACTGAGAGGTGAGCCCTCATTTTCACTCAGTAATGAATAGAACGAGGGAAACAGGAAATCATTTCCATATTTATTTATTTCGATCGCTTTTTCTGGATTTCCTCCACCGGCGGAATGATCTGGTCAGCGGCCAGGGTCGTTATTTCCCCGGCAACCAGGAACGGCAAATCCTTTCCTTTTGTTGTTTTGCCAAAGAACATGGGCATCATGACCTGGTGATCGAATTGCCTGATGGTCACCGCCCCTACCGGGCTGTTCAAAGTGAGCCCCTCTAAAGCGTCAATGAGTTTTTCCCGGTCGGTGCCGCCCGCTTTCTTCACGGCCTCCGCAATAAATTTACCGGTCAGGTAACCATAAATGGCAAAAGACGCCGGTTCGCGGTTATAGGCCTTTTTAAACGCTTCGGCAAAAGCTTTATTCTCTGGGGTCTCCGGATAATAAAAAAGATAGGAACTCGTACCCAGGACCCCTTCCGGCGCCTCCGCCCCCAGCGGCCGTAAAGTGCTCAGGTCGATCGCCATGTGCGCCCAGATCTGCATGTTCTTAGAGAGGCCGGTGGCCTTGACCGCTTTCAAAAAGTTCACAACGTCCGCTCCGCCCGCGCCTACGATCAAAACTTCCGGTTTGGCCGCCCGGATACTGTTAATGTAAGGCGTAAAGTCAGGCTCTCCCACGCGCCACCAGGATTCTCCCGCTTTTTGCACATCCGGCTTCATCTTCTGCAGCTTGGACCAGAGGTTGTTCACTACCGCATGACCGTACTCGTAGTCGCTGCCCGCCAGCCAGTACCTGGTATAGGGAAACTTGGCCATCTGAACGGCCCCGGCCTGGCCGATCATGGCCGTATTGGGAAGCATTTGAAAAACGTACCGGTGCCCCGCTTCACCGCTGATTTTATCGCTCATCGCTCCCCAAACCAGAAAAGGAACCTTGTTTTCTTTGGCGTAATTGGATACGGCCAGTGAGGCCGCACTGTTAATGGTGCCGGCCAGAACGTCTACCTGTTCGCGCAGAACCAGCTCCTTTGCCCAGTTAAGAGCGAGGTCGACCTTGAACTGGTCGTCCCGCTGGACAAATTCAATTTTCGGACCGCCCTGTTTGTTAATTTCTTCGATCGCCAGCTTAAATCCGTCAAGGGAATCCTGGGAATAGGTGGTGGCGGGGCCCGTGAAGCAATCGATGATCCCTACCTTGATGGGTTTGGCTGGCTTCCCGGCATCTCCCTTACCGGCGGGGCCTTCTTTCCCGGCCGGCGCGCCGCAACCGGCCAGCGCCAGAACAAACAGGAGAATAAAACCGGCGAAAAAAATCCTCTTTTTCCTGCTCAGTAAAGAATTGTTTTTCAAAATACAGCCCTCCTTTAGCTTTAAATGTTGGTAATAATAACTTTATCCTGACCAACCGGAATCATTTTACCGGAAGGTCACAATTTGCGGAAAAAGAATCAAAAGTAGAATACAGATAAAATAAGCGGGCAAAAAATACAGCACGCCCCTGAATACCGTGGGTAACGGTATCTCCGGAGCCAGCCCGCTTACGATATAAGCGCAGACCCCCACCGGCGGGGTAACCGCCCCCAAAGTGGTCAGGATGTTCAGGAGTACCGAAAACCATAAAGGGTGGTAGCCCAAAGCAATGGCCAGGGGAAAGAAAACGGGGATGGTCACCACCAGAAAGCCTAAGGCGTCCATAAACATACCGCCCAAGATGTAAATCAGGATGACCACCGCCAAAATAACGTGAGGAGGCACGGGCAGCGCGGCCGCCCAGTCCGCCAGTGTGTAGGGCAGCCTGGTAATGGTCAGGAAACGGCCAAAAACCACGGCGCCGGTAACCAGGACCATAACCATGGCCGAGATTCGGAGCGTCTCGAAAACGGCGCTGACGAAGCCCGGCCAGGTTAACTTGCGCTGGAGAAGGGCAATGACCAGGGCGCCGAACGCGCCGGCAGCGCCGGCTTCGGTAGGGGTAAACCAGCCCAGGTAAAGACCGCCGATGACCAGGGCAAATAAAACCAGCGTTTCAATAACTCCCGGAAGGGCGGCCAATTTTTCTTTGAAACTTGCCCTCTCCCCGGCGGGGCCGAGCGCAGGATTTTTCATACACAATATGGAGATGGTGAGCAAAAACAACAGGCCCAGAAGAATCCCGGGGATGATGCTGGCCACGAAAAGTTTACCCACCGACTGTTCGGTTTGAATGGCCACCACAATAAGGACCACGCTGGGGGGGATCACCACCCCGAGGGTGCCTCCGCAGGCGACGCTGGCTGCGCTTAGCGCCGGGTCGTAGCGGTATTTTTTCATCTGGGGCAAACTGATGGTCCCCATGGTTGCCGCTGTGGCTGCGTTAGAGCCGCAAATGGCCGCAAAGCCCATGCTGGCCACGACGGTGGTCCCCGCCAGGCCGCCGCGCAGGTGACCCACCCACTTATGCGCCGCCCGGTAGAGGTTTTCGGTCACGCCGGAGTGAAAGGCGATGCTCCCCATAAGGACAAAAAGGGGGATAACGCTTAAGCCGTACGAAGAAAACTGCTCCCAGATGTCGCCGCTCAACATGTTAAGGGCGGCCTCCGGGGAAGCGACGTAGAAAAACCCTAAAAAGCCGGCCAGAAACATGGCAAAGCCTACGGGCATCCGCAAGAGCATAAAGACGACCAGCACCCCGATACCGATCAGAGCAGCGACGGAATTCATTTTTGAATTACTCCTTTTACCGATTTTAAGCCGTCAACCAGCAGCACCAGGGCAAAGCAGGCAAAGCCGAAGGCCACGGCGTAAGTGAAGGGGAAAAAACTGATGTGCATCGTTTCCGAGAGCTTCCCCAACTGGCCCAGGCGGTGAGCGTAGCTCGCCACCCGCCAGGCGGCCAGGGCAAAGAAGGCCGTGGCGGCAAAGGACGTAAGGGTATCCACAACAGCCCGGGGGCCTCTGGGCAGACGTTCCACGAGGAAGTCGATGGCCACGTGCCCGCGGTGGATCTGGGTATACCCCAGGGCAAAGGCGGCTGTAAGGGCCGCCAGCCAGCCGACGGCTTCGGCCGTTCCCCCTAAAGGGCGGTGGGCCAGCCGCAAAACGATGTTGGCTACGGATAACGTCATCATAACGATTAAAGCGCCCCCGGCCACCCAGGCCAGCGTTTTGTTTAGCCAGTTGCTCAACTTTTCTAATTTGTTCACGCCAGGCACTCTCCCCAAAACAGGAGTTGGTTGCAGGCATCGCTAATAAACCGGGGCGCCTTTAACCTTTGCCCGAAAAATGGTCGGAGGCGCCCCTCTATTTATCTTTGCAACCACCGCGGACACCTTTAAGGCAACGTAAAGATGCGGGGCTTGCCGGTTAAAGTCCGGCCGGTCTATTTGTATTCTTTGGCGTATTTATCCCTTAGCTCGGTAAGCCGTTGCACGAACTTTTGCGCCGGGAGCCCCTTGGCTTCCACTTCTTTGACGTAGGCGTCGGTGACTCCCTTTAATTTGGCGTCCCACCGGGCCTTTTCTTCCGGGGTTAAGGTGATTACTTTCAGGCCCTGTTCTTTGGCGGCCCAATCCAGGCTTTCCTTGACGTGGTTGTCCAGGTAGGTCCCCGTCCAGAGGGCCATTTCCCGGCCCAGGTCGTCGATCACCTTTTGCACATCCGGGGGCAGGGAGTTCCAGACGTTTTTGTTCATCACGGCGGCAAAGGAGACGGTGACTAAGGGATATTCCGTGACGTATTTGACGGTTTCGGCGTACTTAAAGTCAAGGAGCACTTCCCGGCTGGTGATGTACCCGTCGATGACCCCGGTCTGCAGGGCCTGGGCGATTTCCGACTGGGGCATGCCCACCGGGGTGCCGCCTAAGGCTTTGAGCACCGGGACCCCCGTGCCGGTGGTGCGCAGGCGCAAGCCCGCAATGTCTTCTAATTTTTTGACCGGCTTTTTCGACTGGATGTATGAAGGTTCGGTGTTGAACATGGTCAACACTTTAAACTCGGCCAACTCCTTGGGTTGAAACTCCTGGATAAGGTCATAGAGCACCAGGCTGGCCACTTTGGCGTTGGGGTAGGCCACGGGCTGGTCGCTGATGCCGGTTAAGGGGAACCGGCCGGGTTCGTACGAAGGGCAGGACAAGCCGATGTCCGCCACTCCTTTTAAGACGCCGTCGTACATGTTCTGGGCGGTGAGCAGGGTGCCTCCGGGGAACTTTTCCACCTTGACCTTGCCGTTGGTCCGCTTTTCCACCTCTTCGGCCCACTTATCCATTTGCTTGGCCGGAAAGGTATTGGCGGGGGCAAAAAAGGCGTATTTTAAGGTGATCGGTTTGGCCTCTTGCGGAGCCTGCCCTTCTTTCGGAGCCTGGGTCTTCTGCTGGCCGCAGCCGCCGAAAAGGGTGCCTGCTGCCAACACAACCGCCAAAACAAGAA
>JBFMBG010000101.1:0-9671 GCA_040755215.1 Bacillota bacterium
CGCCTACAAAATCGTGTTGGACGGAATTTTCGGCGAGTGGGACGGCCTGGCGCACATAACCGACCCCGCCGGCGACGGCGGGGTCGGCGGGGACGTCATGGTCTTCTACTGGGCCACCAACCCCGGAGAATCCAACCTTTACTTCATGGTTGAGCGCGCTTTCCCGGGTTACAACCCCGTTTCCGTTTCGTACCAGCAAAACTTCGACATCAACAACAACGGTTCTTACACGGACTCCGTCGACCGCTACGCGGTTATCACCTATTCCCCCACCCGGAGCAAGGGTTACGTGCAGGTGAGGGTCTACCGCGCCGACGGCACCCTTATCGCCGGTTACGGCGGCAATTGGGGGGAAGGAACAAACAAGGGGCAAAACTACTGCGAGTACTACGTCACCATGACGTACCTGGGCATTGATCCGGGCCAGACCATCAGGATGTACCTGAGCAGCCAGGCAATGCCTTCCGACCGCTGCCCGGATACTGGCGACATCCAGTGGTCGCCCGTACCCTTTATGGGTCCGGCGGGCCTGGCGGCTCTTCTAATCCTGAGCGCAACGCTCATCGTTATCTTCTTAAAGAAAAAGGGGGAGAAGGGTTGGCTTTCTTAATGGCGGCCGCTTTATTATGGGTAGTTGGGCTGGCATTTTTCAGGAGCCACCGCATCTGGGTGTTCTACTTCCCCTGGGGGGCGGTAGGCCTGACACTCCTCCTTATTCTCTTCCTGCGGGGCTCCCCGGTGGAATACCACCTGGAACGAGCAACGGCCCTTCTCCTCCAACAGGTAATGGGCCTTTTAAGCATCCCCGCCAGCGTCTTCGACCGCGCGGCGGGGATGGTGCTGGTCTTTATCGAGGCGGAGAAAAGCTGGACAGCCCTCGGTATCGATATAGAATGCTCGGGTCTCCTGGAGAGCTGCGTCTTTTTGGGGCTGGTCTTTTTTTACCCGGCCTTTTCCCTGCCGAAAAGAATCTTCTACGCTTCAACCGGGATTCTCGCCATCTACCTCATCAACCTGCTCAGGCTGTGCACCATCGTCTTTCTCATCAACGCATGCGGGCGGCAGGCCATTTACCTGGCCCACACCCTGGCCGGGCGGCTGGTGTTCTTTTTCCTGATCGTGGCCCTGTACTGGGCGATTTTCTCCCGGCCCACCCTGGCGGCCTTGAGGGGGCACCTGCATGACTGAGCTCTTCCTTGAAAGGGCGGCAGGCGTCCTCTTTTTCTGGGGAGTCTTTTTGCTGGCTCCCCTGCTTATCGACCTCTCCACGGCAGTAATTCACCTCGCCGCCGTCCTCCTGTTCTTATCGCCGTCCAGGAAGGGCCCGGCGGCGGAGGTGCCGGCCAACCCGCCCTTCATTTCCGTCGTGGTCCCCGTCTACAATTCTTCCGCCACCCTTTACCAGTGCCTGAACTCGATCGTCCACCAGACCTACCCGCAAAACCGGATGGAGATCATCTGCGTGGACAACGGCAGCACGGACGACAGCTTCAGCGTCTACAAGAAATTCCAGCTCGACCACCCCGAGGCGGTAATTTCCTGGGCCAGCCTGTCCCGCCCCTGCAAGTCCTCGGCCTTGAACGCGGGGTTCTCCTTAAGCCGGGGTGTATACTTGGTCAATGTCGACTCGGATGTGCGGGTGGAAAAGGACGCGGTGAGGAAAATGATAGCGGCTTTTGAAAACGACCCGCTTCTCGTCGCCGCCACGGGGGAAATCCGCATCGACAAGGACCTCGGTGCGGGGAAAAATTTAATAGACGTAATTCACTACTGTGAGGCCCTGGAGTACCTGATCGCTTTTTCCATCGGGAGGCGTTTTCAAACCCTCACCAACACCATCTTTACCCTTTCGGGGGCGCTTACCGCCTTCCGCCGGGAAGCCCTCTACTGCTCGCACCTGTACTCCAGCCGCACCCTCTCCGAGGACACGGACCTCTCCTACCGCCTGCGCGACGCCCGGAAGAAAGGCTGCCGGCTGGGCTGCGTGGCGGGGGCCGTGGCCTACGTAGAACCCATTTCCTCCCTGGACCGGCTCTACTCGCAAAGGGTGAGGTGGCAGCGGGGCGAACTGGAGGTGGCCTCTTTATACAGGTGGGACACCGGCTTTTTCACGGCCTTGACCCGCTTTACCGGGCGCATCCTGATCTCCGACCACACGTTGAGCCTTTCCCGGTTAACCTGGACCTTCCTGATCCCCTTCCTGTACCTTCTGGGCTACCCCCTGCCGCTGGTTCTGGCCGCCCTGGTGGGGCTCTACATCTGCTACCTGGCCCTGGACTTCATCTATTACCTGACCGCCTGCCGGTACGTCCCTGCGGATTACCGGACCGGGCTGAAGAAGATATGGTGGGCGGTCTTCTTCCTTCCCGTGTTTCGCTGGACCGTCTACTGGTTCCGGCTGGCGGGAATCATCCTGGCCCTCCAGGAGCCGGGCGCGTGGAGGGTGGAAAACCCCCTTCGGAAAGCAAAGGAAGCGCTCCGGCATCTAGTTCAAAAAGTGCACAACCCGGCTTCAAAAAACTGTTAAACTGAAGGGTGTTCTCTGTGAAAAACGAATTTCTCTGGTTGATCTCATCAATTCTCCTTGGCGCCATCGGTCAGTGCCTCCTTAAGCTTTCGGTGCTCAAGATGGACGGCGTTGTTTTCAATTGGCCGAATTTCCTCCCTGTTTTGGCGAAAATATTCACCAACAGCGGGATCATTTCAGGTCTAATCATTTTTGCCGCAAGTATGATCCTGTGGTTGAAAGTTCTCTCCGAAATGGAGTTAAGCAGAGCTTATCCGTCTGTGAGTTTGGCTTATTTAGTTGTTTTCTTTTTTTCCGTTCTTTTCCTGGGAGAAAAAGTTACCGCCTGGAAGTTGGCCGGACTGGCTTGCATCATTATTGGGATCTATTTTATTCACCACTAGCACCAGATAGTTAGAAAAGCCCGTATCAAACAAATTTGGCGTCATATCGCCGTAAGTGCTCCTCCCCTCCCTCGAAAATAGAAACAATAACCATAATTATGCAGAAAACTTGGGATCGAGCACGAAAGGAACATGCCGCACTACGAAGATATCATCTATCTGTGCCGGAAGCCATGGCCTGCGGAACACCTTCACCAATGAACTGAAGATAGAGTTTAATCGTTAATCCTGGGGGTTTCAGTTATGGAGGATAAAAGGTATGAACCATGTGAAGCGAAGGAATTTCCCACAATATCGATCATTGTTCCTATGTACAACGAAGCCGAGAATATTGGACCGTTTTACGAGCGGCTTAGAAAGGTCCTCGATGAGATTGGCGAGCCCTATGAGATAATCTGCGTAAACGATGGTTCAACCGATGCAACTCTGGAGAAGCTCTTGAAGCTGCGAGAAAAAGACCAGAATGTAAAGGTTATCGACTTTTCGCGAAACTTCGGCAAGGAGATAGCCCTGACGGCAGGTCTTGACTTCTCCTCAGGGATGGCAATTATTCCCATCGATGCGGATCTTCAGGACCCGCCTGAGCTGATTCCGCATCTCGTGGCTAAGTGGAAAGAGGGTTACGAGGTGGTTTATGCTACCCGGAAAAGCCGTCATGGAGAATCTTGGTTTAAAAAGCTGGCGGCTCATGCCTTTTACCGGCTCGCAGAAAAGATTATGGATATCAACATCCCCCGCGATACCGGTGACTTCCGCCTGATGGACAGGTCTGTGGTGGAAGCCTTAAAAGCCCTGAGGGAAAGAAACCGCTTCATGAAAGGCCTGTTTGCCTGGGTGGGTTTTAAACAGGCTGCCGTCCATTATGAGAGAGAACCTCGCCATAAGGGAAAAACCAAGTGGAATTATTTTAAGCTCTGCAACCTTGCCATAGAAGGTATTACCTCTTTTAGTTATGTTCCTCTTCGGCTGGCTACCTATGTAGGGCTTGTGGTTGCACTCCTGGCTTTTCTTTATGCTGCTTATATCGTAATGGTCACCCTGATTTATGGCAATCCTGTGCCTGGTTGGCCCTCACTGGTTACCATTGTATTATTTTTGGGTGGGGTGCAGCTTATCTGCACCGGGATCCTTGGTGAATACATCGGGCGGATCTATAACGAGGTAAAGCAAAGGCCCGTGTATATGGTCAGACAAAAATGGGGGTTATAGAAAAATTATGAAAGACCTTATTAGTACAGCTCCACATAATTAAGAATCCATTTAGGCGCTTACGGTGCCTCGAACGACAACATATTGTCTAAAACTCGTTCCCGTGTCATCCCAAGGTCATAGCCAGGGGTTACTGGAGGAGCACCTGGCCCTGGTGGAAAGGCACTTTCCCGATGAGGAGTCTCTGCTTAACAATATTGGCAACAGGGGTATTAAGTTTGGAAAAGAGCAGTTAGGGAGTAATGGGGTTATCTTTTGGAACCGCCTTCTTTTTACGCCGCTACCTCAGCAATTTAACAGCCAGCGAAGTAATTCTCTAGTTCCCACCTTCTACTAAATAAAGAGAAAATAGGGGTCGCTTTCGACAACCCCTTAAAATTAATTTTACATATTTTTTTACTTGTTTATCCTCGACAGTGCTCTACAAACCGTTTCACAAGCATATAACCGGCGCCGCGGCTTATTTTTCCTTCCTTGCGCACGTGCTCCAAAACAACGGGCGGCCAGAAGCCTTTTTCTTCCAGATGACGGTATGCCTGCTCAGGAGAAAGCTGGTGTCCCTGAAAGGCGCAAACTATTTCGGCAACTCTTTCCAGGGTTAGTTTTTTCCCCTGAGGATATTTTTTTATCGGCGGGGGATTAAGGCCGGCCAGACCGTTCATCCTCAGGACGGCCCAAAGGGAGTTTCGGAAGCTCTCCTCTTTCATTTCCTCGTCCAGCCGGTAGTTGTTGGTATAGCCGCCGGAAGCCAGCCCCCATTGCCGCATAAACTTAAGCCCCGGGTACGCCCAGTGATCTCCGGAAGGAATTGGCGCTTGAAAGGGTTGGAGTTCCATCCCCTGGGAATTGAGCCTGTTTTGCAACTCTTCAATAACTTCGCGAGAACTGCTCATTTCTTGAAAAGATAAATTTTTTTCAATACTTAAAGCCGCTGCAGCCCCGGCCGCCTGTCCGGTGGCCATCCCCACCGGAATCACCCTGGCGCTGCCGGCCGCCAGGGAGTCAAAGCTGGCCGAACGGCCCACCACCAGCAAGTTTTCCACCTCCCGCGGAACAAGGCACCGGAAGGGGATGGCGTATTTTGCCGGCTTGCCGATTACGTCTCCGGTGAAGTGCGGCCCGGTGGCCTGGATATCTACCGGATAGGAGCCAAAGGCGATGCGGTCCCGAAAATCCCTGTTTTCCATGACGTCGTTGACGCTTAACCGGTAGAGGCCCTGGATGTGCCGGGAATCGCGGACGTACAACTCCGGGGCCGCGCCTTCCAGTTCCGCCCTCTCCAGACCCGGAACGTGTGTTTTGAGATAGGCGACCAGACGGGGGATTTCCTGTTCCGCTAAAAGGCGGGCCTCCTTCCGGGAATCCGGACTTAAAGGATCCACGCCAAAGATATGCAGGGCGTTTATTAAAACCCAATTACCCCGCAGGCGGCCGACATTTAAACCGCGCACGCCCAGGCGGCCGTTCGTGGGCCGGTACCCTTTCATGGTTTGCGCAAATCCCCAGGCGCTCAAATCATTGGCGCCGGTATGCGGCTCCCCGTGCTCCGCGATGGCCCGCCGCAGCCTCTGCCACTCCTCTTCCCCCACGCCCCGCAACTTAAAAATAAGGGTGGCGGCGATGCGCTCATCCGTTCGGCCGCAGTCGCTCAAGCCCACGGTGCAGGGAACGCCCGCGGCGGCGGCGAGATCCGCGTCCTGGGTGGCGTCGATGATCCGGCGGGCAAAAATCTCTTTTCTCTGCCCGGAAGGCAAAACCACCGCGATCCCCGTCAACACTGTTTTGCCTTCGGTTTTTTCAACCAAGGGTGTTATTTCCCGGACAGCAAGTAATTGTTCGAGCCTGTCTTCTTTGTCGAGCAAGGAACGAAAAGTCCTTGCCGCTGTTTCCAGGTCAAAAGAATCCCCTTCCACCTGTTGAAAAAACTCGAGAAAAATACCTTTATTCAGGATTTTCCGGTCCGGCCCGTAATTCATATCGATACTGTTCAGCCAGCCGCGAGTCATCAATCCGCCCGGCTCGGGGCGCGTGTCGATCAGCAGGGTGCGCAAGCCGTTGCGCGCTCCGGAAACGGCCGCCGCGATCCCTTCCGGATCGCTGCCGACCACCAAAAGATCGCAGATTGCCCCAGGCGGTAATTTTTTTTGCCCGGCGGAAAAAGAAGACGCGTTGCGCTGGTAAAAAAACCAGCCCAGCACCCACCCGGACAGAAAGAGAAATAAGAGAAGATAAAGAGCGGCTTTTTTCTGTAAAAGCATGGCTGCCCCGTCTTTCTGGGAACTGACAAATTTTTAAATTAAAGATCAGGCACAAAGCTTCCCAGCCACAATGGCACAAAGTTAATCTTCCCGGTACATTTCTCTTTGTGCCTCTGTGCCTTTGCGCCTTCGTGCCTTTATTTATGGCTTTACGGACTGCTCAGGATATTTCCTGCAGGGGGATCAATTCGATCGGATCGCCCTCCTTGATGGCCGTCAACACCTCCAGAATGGCCCGGGCGGTGTCCAGCGAAGTCAGGCAGGGGACCCCGTGCTCCACGGCCGCCCGGCGGATGCGGAAACCGTCGCGCTCGGGCATTTTTCCCCTGGTAAGCGTATTAATTACCAGATTGATTTTCCCGCTGCGGATTAAATCCACGATGTTCGGTGAACCTTCCCGCACCTTTTTTACCCGCTCCACCGGCAGCCCGGCCCGGCGCAAGAAATCAGCCGTTCCCGCGGTAGCGCAGAGCCGGTAGCCCAAACCGGCCAGGCCCTGGATGACCGGCAACGCTTCATCTTTGTCCTTGTCGGCGATGGTGGCCAGAACGGTGCCGTTTTTGGGAACGGCGTACCCGGCCGCCACCAGCGATTTGTAAAGAGCTACCGGGTAACTCCGGTTGATTCCCATTACCTCCCCGGTAGACTTCATTTCCGGCCCCAGGGTTACGTCCACCTGGAGCAGCTTGGCAAAGCTGAAGACGGGCGCCTTTACGCCGATCAGGGATCCCTCGGGATAGAGGCCTCCCCGGTAGCCCATTTCTTTCAAAGTGCGCCCCAGGATTACTTTCGTGGCCAGGTTGACCATCGGAATGCCCGTGATTTTGCTCATGTACGGCACGGTCCGGCTGGCGCGCGGGTTGACTTCCAGCACATAAACCTTTCCGTTATGCAAAACGTACTGGATGTTAATCATCCCGCGGACGTTTAAAGCCAGAGCCAGGCGCGTGGTATAATCCACGATTCGCCGTTTAACGGCATCATCCAGGGAGGAAACAGGGTAAGCCGCAATGCTGTCCCCGGAATGAACGCCCGCGCGCTCCACGTGCTTCATGATCCCCGGGATAAACACCGTTTCCCCATCCGCAATGGCGTCTACCTCCAGCTCCTCACCCTGCAGATATTTATCCACCAGCACGGGATGTTCGGGGGTTACTTTCACGGCGCTGGCCATGTAGTTGAGCAACTCCTCGTTGTTGTCGACTATTTCCATGGCCCGCCCGCCCAGCACGTAAGAAGGCCTGACCAGAACGGGAAAGCCGATTTGGGCGGCAATGGCGGTGGCTTCCGCGACGGAAAAGGCCGCTTTCCCCGGAGGCTTGGGAATATCCAGTTCAATGAGCAACTGATCAAAACGCTCCCTGTCCTCCGCGCGGTCGATATCCTCAACGGAAGTGCCAAGAATATTGACTCCCAAGCGGGCCAGGGGCCAGGCCAGGTTGATCGCCGTTTGCCCGCCGAACTGCACGATCACCCCTTCCGGCCTTTCTTTCTCCAGAACGCCGAGCACGTCCTCGACGGTCAAAGGCTCGAAGTAGAGGCGGTCGGCGGTGTCAAAGTCGGTACTCACCGTTTCCGGGTTGTTGTTGACGATGATGGCTTCCACCCCCTCCTGGCGCAGGGCCCAGACGGAATGCACCGAGCAGTAATCAAATTCAATACCCTGGCCGATGCGAATGGGTCCGGCGCCCAGCACCACTACCTTCTTGTTCGGGGTGGGGGGAGCTTCGTCTTCGGAATCGTAACAGGAATAATAATACGGGGTGACGGCTTCAAACTCGGCCGCGCAGGTATCGACCATTTTATAAACGGGACGGATCCCGTGCCGGCGGCGCAGCGTCCGTACTTCCTCCTCGCCGGTTCCCGCCGCCTGGGCCAGATACGCGTCGGCAAAACCCATTTTCTTCGCTATTCCCAGCAGTTCGGCAGTCAAGAGCGCTTTACCATGCTTGCGGATCTTTACTTCCAGGTCGACTATATTCCTTATCTTGTCCAGGAAGAAAAGATCGATTTTGGTCAACCGGTGGATGTGCGAAACCAGCATCCCCCGCCGCAGCGCCTCGGCGATTATAAAAATGCGCGTATCGTCAGCGCGGATCAGCTTTTCCTCGATCTCTTCATCGGTTAACCTGGCGAGATCCGGCCAGTCAAGACCTTTTAAGCCGGTTTCCAGGGAACGTACTGCCTTCAGCAGCGCCCCCTCCAAAGTGCGGTCGATGGCCATCACCTCGCCGGTGGCTTTCATCTGGGTGCCCAGCTTCCGGTCGGCCAGGGTAAATTTGTCGAAGGGCCAGCGGGGAAACTTAACCACCACGTAGTCTATGGAAGGCTCAAAACAGGCGTAGGTTTTGCCGGTGACGACGTTTCTAATTTCGTCCAGGTTTAAGCCGATGGCGATTTTGCTGGCCACTTTGGCAATCGGGTAGCCGGTGGCCTTGGAAGCCAGGGCCGAAGAACGGGATACGCGGGGGTTTACCTCGATCACATAGTACCGGTTGCTGTCCGGATCCAGGGCAAACTGGATGTTGCAGCCCCCTTCCACGCCCAGCGCCCGGATAATTTTCAGCGCTGCGGTGCGCAGCATCTGGTAGTCGTGATCGCTTAAAGTTTGCACCGGGGCGACGACAATGCTGTCCCCTGTATGAATGCCCATCGGATCGATGTTCTCCATGCTGCAGACAGTGATGCAGTTGTCGGCGCCGTCCCGCATTACTTCAAACTCGATTTCTTTCCACCCGACCACGCTTTTTTCAATCAACACCTGGTTGATGATGCTCGCCCGCAAGCCTCTTGCGGCCACGGCGATTAACTCATCGAGGCTATAAACCATGCCTCCGCCCGTGCCGCCCAGCGTGTAGGCCGGACGAACCACCAGCGGAAAGCCGGTTTCTTTGGCGAATGCCACAGCCTCTTCCACGCTCTGGACAATGGTGCTGGCCGGAACCGGTTCACCGATTCTTTCCATGGTGGCTTTAAACTCTTCGCGATCTTCCGCCCTTTTGATCGCTTCCAGGGGAGTGCCCAGCAGCCTTACTCCCGCAGCTTCCAGCACCCCCTCTTCGGCCAGCTGCAGGGCCATGTTCAACCCTACCTGTCCGCCCAAAGTGGGCAGCAGGCCGTCCGGTTTTTCCTTTTTGATTACCGCGGCAACAAACTCGATAGTCAAGGGTTCAATGTAAATCCGGTCGGCCATGTTGGTATCGGTCATGATGGTGGCCGGGTTGCTGTTGATCAGCACCACCTTCAGACCTTCTTCGCGCAAAGCGCGGCAGGCCTGGGTCCCGGCGTAATCAA
>JBFMBG010000102.1:0-9626 GCA_040755215.1 Bacillota bacterium
CCCCCGGGGGGGGGGGTGGGTGCTCTCTGTTGGGGGGGGGGGTGGCCCCCGGCACCCGGGCCCCCCCCCGCTTCATTTTCACCTCCTTCTTTCTTTTCCTCCAGGGGAAAGACAAAGATTGCCTTGGCTTGTCTGTGGCAATAATCTACCCCGGCATTCCGGCCAAAGCTGCTGGTTTGTCCCAAAGGATGGTTTTATCTATAATAAGCGGAATGAAGGTTCTTTTTTGCCGGTCGGTGCTTGATTTGTTGCTTTAAAAGGAATATATTTACTTTAGGTGATTTCCGATGTCGCTTTTAAAAAAACTTTTTTTTGACGCCAAAGAAAAGCGCCGGCTCGCTCTTCTGCTGGCCAAAGAGGAACGGTTGAACCAAAAAAAGAGGGCGGGTTTTGCCCGGCAGCGGGCAAAAGAGATTGCGCGCTGGTTAAAGGATTGCCACCAGGTAAAGGCGGTTTATTTATTCGGCTCCCTGGCCCGGGATAAATTTTGCAGGTGGTCTGATATCGATCTTTATGTGGTGGGGTTGCCCCGTAAGGCACGCTGCCGGGGAGTGATTGCCGAAGCGGAAAACAAAGCCGCGCCGTTTAAGATCGACATCGTTATCGAGGAAGAAGCACCGGACCACATCAAAAAAGCAGCCCTTGAAGAAGGAGAGTTGTTAAGTTGAAATTGAAGGTACTTTTGCACCTGGTTTCGGAAATCCAGGAAGAGATTAGCAGTTTGCAGCAGTTAAAAAATCTTTTAGAAAAAAAAGGGCTTTTCAATGAAAAAAAGGCGAAGCACGTACTCGCGGATGAGATAGCGTTGAGGGGCGTTGCGGGAATTCTGCAGGATTATTACAGCGGAGTTGAGCGGGTTTTGAAACGGATCGCCGTAGAGGTTGATGAAAGACTGCCAAGAGGCGAGAGCTGGCATAGAGACCTCCTCGCCCAAATGAAACGGGAAATTCCGGGTTTAAGGCCGCCGTTGATCTCTGAGGAAACCTTTACGTTACTGAATGATTTACGTAGTTTCAGGCACCGGGTAGGGAATATCTATACGTTCAATTTATTGCCAGAGAAGGTATTGGCTTATTTGCTCAAAATTCCGCACATAGATAAAAATTTCGAACAAGACGTTTTTTCTTTTCTTGCCCAAATGAAGGAAATGGTTGAAGAAGAAATCGAATCTGAAGACATGCGTTAGAAAAAACCCGTTAAAAATCAAAGCTTCCGGGGATCACAGACCCGGAAGCTTTTTGTTTGCACCAGAGCGCCTGGATGATTTTTATCCGGTGGAACCCAAGGGGAAAGTAACGGGGTTTTTCCACGTATCTTTTTGCCGGAGAAGAAGTGACATCAAACTGCCGGGCTGCCTTGGCTATGCTCGCGACAAGGGAGGAAAACAGGAGAGCACATTTTGTGAAACTTTCGCCTTTTTTCTTTTTGCGTTCGGCGCGGAAAAAAGACAATTCAAGGCCTGTTTATTGGCACGGGTTTTGAGTAGGGGGTATGATCAGGGCAAAGGATAATTAAGAAGCGAAGGAGGAAAATAAAATGCCGGAAAGAGTGGCCAGAGATATTATGGTCCCGCTGTCTAAGTACGCCGCCGTAAATGTAAACGACAGTTTAAAGCACGCCATCAAAGTGTTGAAAGATTCGCTCCCCTCGGGTTACCGCACTTTAATCGTGCTGGACGAAGAAGGGGACCTGGTCGGCTTTTTAACTACCCGGACCCTTTTGAAGGCATTGGGAGTTTACGGTGTGGAGGAAGATATCTGGACGACCGACAACTGGGGCACCTTCTTTATGCGCATTGAAAAGGAACGGCTGAAAAAAGTGACGGTAAAAAAGGTGATGCGGCCGGTGGTCAAGGTTTTCGTGAGCGAGGATACGCCGGTGCAGGAGGTGGCGCGGGTGATTTTAACCAACCAGATCAACCACATCCCTGTGCTCAATAAAGAGAAAAAGGCGGTAGGAATTATCCGCACCATCGATCTCCTGGACGTTCTGGCCGATTTTCTGGAGAAATAATGACCGCCCGCCGCCCGCTAAAAAAGCCCTACACCTTTTGAGGGTAGGGCTTTTTAACGAGTTCGGCAAAGCCTTGGGTTATTTGCTTTGGGTTATTTGCCTTGGGATGCCCGGCTAAGGATTATTTATCCTGCTGATGGCTCCCGTCGGGCAGGCCCGGAAGCAGCGGCCGCAGCGGGTGCAGTTCTCCAGGTTGATGGCGTAATTTACCGTGTCGTCGATGTAGATCCCCCCGTCCCGGCATTCCCATTCGCAAGCCGCACAGGCCATGCACAGCGCCCGGTTAATCTGGTAACTGAATTTATAGGTCTTTTTTGCCGTGGTCAAATTAAACCTCCCCCTTTGCTCTTGTTTTATTTTTTGTAGATTTTTCTCCGCAGCGGCCCCGAATTCCTGCTTGCCCGGGGTGTCAAATCCCTTTTGGAATAATAATTTATAGGGAAGGAGATAATTAAAGGAGATAATTAACTCGAGCCAGGTTTCAATTCCTTAGTTTTTGCTGCGAGGAGGATGCCGGTGAGCAGAAAACGCGTTTACGGTGTGCTGGCAAAATACAGGGTGCCCGGCAGCACCGGGGAGGGGTACCGCCCCGTCTGGGATATGGGGCGGGCTGCGGAGGATAAAAAGAGAACCCGCCGCCGGGGGATGTGCCGGCCGGGCACTTAAAGTTTAAAACACCCCTAGGTGAGGGGTGTTTGCGAATCTTTAAGGGTTTGGATGATCGTAACGGGATCCTTGACTGCGGATTTGGCCAGCCGGAGGATGATTTTTTCCCTTACGTAAGTTGATTGGCCGTCCCGGAAAGAAATAAAGTATTTATTCGTTCCCGGCACCGGTAAAGCTGTAACGCCGGCCTTTTTCAGGTAGTAAAAGGTTTCCTGGAGATTCATAAACTTCACCTCCGCCCAAGGAAAGCTAAAGGGAGAGATAGCAGTAATCTATTATATTTCCGGCCAAAAAGAAATGTTTTTTCCTTAAAAGGTTTAATCTTGAGGTTTAGCTGCTTTCTGATAAAGTCGAAAATTTCACAAACTTTTTCTCTGTTTACAACCAAACATCTGTGCGGTATAATTTTCTGGGGGTTGTTTTTGCCATGCTTATAATTGTTGATCCGGGCCACGGCGGAACGGATCCGGGGGCGACGGGTTTCGGGTTGAAAGAAAAAGACCTTACGCTCGAAATCGCCAAACTTTTGATTAATAAATTAAACGCTTACGAGGTAGAGGTTCTTTCCACCCGCGACGAAGATAGGGCGGTAAGCCTGCGCGACCGGGCCAGAATGGCCAACGACCGGAAAGCCGATTTCTTTTGCTCTTTGCATATTAACGCCGGCGGAGGCACCGGGTTTGAAAGTTACGTTCACGTGGCCGCCCCGGAAAAGACGGAGGCCCTGCGCTCCGTTATCCATGCGGAAGTGGCGCGGTATTACCTGGATGCGGGTTTTCCGGACCGGGGGAAGAAGCGGGCCAGCTTTGCGGTTTTAAGGGAAACCGTTATGCCCGCCGTGCTGCTGGAGAATCTTTTCATCGATCACCCCCGCGATGCGGCGAGTCTGGCCGATCCCGCCTTTCTCGAAGGCCTGGCCGCAGTGCTGGCCGGTGCTTTGGTCAAGGCTTTTGACCTGCAGCTCAGGTGGGACCCGGCCGGGGAGATTGCCCGCTTGAAAGAAAGAGGCCTGCTTGTGAGTGATCACGATCCCGGCGCGCCGGTGACCTGGGGGGAATTTGCCGCGGTTATGAACAGATTGCTGGACAGGATGGGATAGAGGCGCCGCGGCGATATGCTGCAATGTCTTGACACAACTGACGAACGGGCATAAAATAATTACTACTTATGAACAATAGACCATAATGTGCAGAGGGAGATGGAGACAAGTGTCCGATAACCTAGCGTCCGACAATCTGTGTAAATCCTGTAATTCCACCTGCAACGGACACGGCGGCCGGGAGGGGGCGGGCAGCCGGAAACCGGAGGTTCTTCCGCAAAACGAGTTTAACCACATCAAGCACGTGCTGGCGGTAATCAGCGGCAAGGGAGGGGTAGGCAAATCTTCCGTCACCGCTTTAATGGCCATCGGCCTGGCCCGCCAGGGGTACCGGGTGGGCATCCTGGATGCGGACATTACCGGGCCCAGCATTCCCAAAATGTTCGGTTTAAACGACGTGCCGGAAGCTTCCGGCAGCTATATTTTGCCGGTGAAAACCACCCTGGGCATCGCCGTGATGTCTTTGAACCTGCTGCTGCCCAGGGAGGACGACCCGGTGATCTGGCGCGGGCCGATCCTGGCCGGTGTGGTCAAGCAATTCTGGACGGACGTAGTCTGGGGGGAGCTTGATTATTTAATTGTCGACCTGCCGCCGGGGACGGGGGACGTGCCGTTAACGGTGCTGCAGTCTTTGCCGTTGGACGGTTTGGTGGTGGTCACCTCTCCGCAGGATCTGTCCCTGATGGTGGTGAAAAAAGCGATCAAGATGGCGGAGCACATGGGCATCCCCATTTTGGGCATGGTGGAAAACATGAGCTACCTGAAGTGCCCCCGGTGCGGGGAAGAGATTTACGTTTTCGGGATCGGCAAGGCGGAAGACGTAGCCTGCCAGACGGGGGTGAGGCTAATCGAGGTTTTGCCGGTGGATCCGAAGCTGGCCGAGTTGAGCGACCACGGACGGGTCGAAGAGTACGAAACGGATGCTTTTCGCCGGCAGCCGCTGGTGTAATTTTCCGATGTAATGTCCTTCCTGAAGGAGAGAAAAAATGGCTGAGTTAACTGAACACGTAGAAATTTATAATCTTGTTCAGCAACGCAAGGAAAATTCAGCGCCAGGGATGGCCGACGTCATTAAGCAACTCGACCTAACCGAAAAGGAATCGGACCTTCTTGATGGTCTAAGACGGGATGGATAAATAGTTACGGGTTTTTTACCTTGCCGGGCGGGTGATGTGAAAGCGGTACATGTCTCCCCGGTAGTAGGAGTGCCGGTATTCCACCGGTCGGCCGTTGTCCGCGTAAACCACCGTGGTGATGTGCATCAGCGGCTTTTCCGGGGAGACCTGCAGGAGTTCCGCCAGGTCGCCGCCGGCGGAAATTGCTTCGAAAGACTGGGTCAGCCGGACCGGGTTGACTTCCGGCAGATCGTCGTACAGGTCGTAGGTCGAAAAAGGGACTTTGCGGGCCATCCGGGTCTGGGCTGCGGCCGCCATTTTATGGCCGATGTTTTCGGGAAAGCAGGCGCTGTAGTAGGCTACGGGCTGCTCGTTGCTGAGAGGTGAGAGGTTTAAGTTAAGTGCCAGGCACTTAACTTATTTTCGAGGGGAGAGAAAAGTTTTGCTTCCTGTTATCGGAATCACGGTAGCTTTTGAAACCGCCCCGGGAAACTCCCTGGTGCCCGGGGCCGACCTCTATTACACCAACCGGGAATATGCCCGGGCGGTGGAGCTGGCGGGGGCCGTTCCGGTAATGCTGCCCGAAGTTACTGAAGAAGGGATTTTACAGGGCCTGCTGGACAGTATTGACGGACTGGTGGTCACCGGCGGGGCCCGGCCGCTGCCGGGGGATCTGCCGGCCAGGCCGGTTCTTCCCGGCTTGAAGGAGCAAAACCCGGCCCGCTATGCTTACGACTACCGGTTGATTGCCGAAGCCCTGCGCCGGGATATGCCCGTTTTAGGGATTTGCCGCGGCCACCAGATGATCAACGAGGTAACGGGGGGAAGCCTGCTCCTGCGCATCCCCGAACCGCACCCGCACCGCCAGACGGGCGTGCCCGGCACACCGGCCCACGCGGTGGAAATCGAACCGGATACGCTGGTTCACAGGATTGTGGGGCGGCGGCGCCTGCCCGTGAACAGCCTGCACCTTCAGGCGGTGGAAAGAGTGGGCCCGGGAATGGTCGTGGCGGCCAGGGCAGAAGACGGCGTGGTCGAAGCCATCGAAAGCAAAAACCACTCCTTCTTCCTGGGCGTCCAGTTTCACCCGGAGAAAATGACCGTGGACCCCGTTTACCTGAACTTTTTCCAGGCTCTGGCGGAAGCGGCGTTATCCTGCCAAAAAAGAAAATAGTAGTAAAAGGTTTCCCCGCCCGGCGGCGGGGCTAAAGGATAATTAAGTTTCGCGCAGCTTCTTTTTCTGGCGCAGGTTTAACCAGTAGCCGAAAGCAACGACGAAGACAGTAAGCAGTGCCGGGAGAAAAAGGTCCAAAATATACATGATTCTTTGAAAATAAGCGGCTACCTGCTGGTCACCGGCAATCATTTCGCCGGCCGTCCAGCCGAGGATTCCGGCGCCGACATAAATAATCAGGGGGAATTTCTTCATCAGGAAAACAATAATCTGGCTTCCGTAGATAATAATCGGGATGCTCATAGCCAGGCCGATAATCAAGAGCAGGACATTTCCCCTGGAAGCGCCGGCAACCGCCAAAACGTTGTCCAGGCTCATTAAGAAATCGGCGATAATGATGGTTTTAATGGCATCCCACAGGCAGCTGGCTTCCTTGCAGGCGTCTTTTTCGCACTCGTCTTCTTTTAACAGCTTGACGGCAATCCAGACCAGAAGGGCGCCGCCGATCGCTTTGAGCAGGGGAACTTTCAGCAAGAAGACCGCCCCGGTGGTTAAGATTACCCGCAAGCCGATTGCCCCGGCGCTACCCCAAAAGATGGCCAGTTTTTGTTGCCGGACAGAAAGATTGCGGCTGGCCATGGCGATCACCACGGCGTTGTCGCCGCTTAAGACGAGATTGATCACAACGATGCTAATTAAGGCAGCAAGAAATTCCATGTCGTTATGTTCCCTTGAAAAAAATCCTTCCCGTTGCGTTTTATTTCTATTCTAACTATATCATCTAAGTTTTCGATGCGGCGTCGGAGTTTTCCTTTTCCTTGAATAGAAAAGTTAAAATCCGCATCACCCACGTTAAGACGTAGAGGGTGGTCAAGGTCAGGCCCATTCCGAAAACGAGCATTAAAAACCCGAACTCCCATTTGGTCAGCTCCACTTCTTTCCTCCTCTCCAGTTAAAATCAGGACCAGATAAAAAGTTAAAATTTATTTCTTATGTGGGGAACAAATGTTTGTCTGGAGGGCTTCCTAAATTACGCCCATGGCTTTTAAAACCGCCAGCATGATGCTGGCCGCCAAAACCGAGCCCACCTGACCGCCGGTGTTCACGCCCATGGCGTGCATCAGCAGATAGTTTTGGGGATTTTCCTGGCTGCCGACCGTCTGCGCCACCCGGGCGGCCATGGGAAAGGCGGAAATTCCCGCCGCTCCGAGCAGCGGGTTAATTTTTTCTTTGCAGAATAAATTCATGATTTTAGCCAGGAAAATTCCCGCCACCGTATCCCCGCCGATCGCAATTGCTCCTAAAACAAAAATCAGGAGTGTTTTAGTGGTTAAAAACACCTCACCGTTCATGGTCGCGCCAATCGTGAGACCCAAAAGCAAGGTCACTACGTTGGCAATTTCATTTTGGGCTGCCTTCGACAACCTTTCCACTACTCCGCATTCTTTGAGGAAATTGCCCAGCATTAAAGTGCCCATTAAAGGCGCGCCCAGCGGGGCGATCAAAATCGTAACGATCGTTACGGCTACCGGGAAGATGATCCGGACTGTTTTGGAAACGGGCTTGCCGTCGTAAAATTCCATTATTCTGATTCTTTCTTTTTTGCTGGTGACCAGCCGCATCAGCGGAGGCTGGATAATCGGCACCAGGGACATGTACGAGTAGGCGGCGACCGATACAGGGCCCAGCAATTGCGGGGCGAACTGGCTGGTTACGTAAATGGAAGTCGGTCCGTCGCAGGCGCCGATAATTCCCACGCAGACTGCTTCGAGCCGGTCAAAGCCCAGCGCCAGCGCCAGCAGCAGAGTAAGAAAAATGCCGAATTGTCCGGCGCCGCCCAAAAGAAATACTCTTGGATTTTGGAGCAGGGGAGTAAAATCCGTCATCGCGCCGATGCCGATAAAAATCAGGCAGGGGAATATTTCTGTGATGATCCCGGCTTCGTAGAAATACCTTAATAATCCCTCTTCACCCATGATGCCGGTTAAGGGGAGGTTTACCAGGATGCAGCCAAAACCGATGGGGACAAGTAAGAGTGGTTCGACCTCGTGTTTTACACCCAGGTAGATTAAGATGAGGCCAATCAGAATCATAACCGCGGCTTGCCACGATAAGCTTGTCAGACCCGAGAAAACACCCAGGAAAATCGTCTGAATAGTTTCTCCGGACACTAATGAACCACCTCGTTCAAATAATCACAATATCGGTGATCAGGTGAGAAAAGTAGTTTATATACACAGATAAATTAAATTTTTCACCTCCTTGCCCCCATTTTTTCTCCCTAAATAATACACCTTTCTGAACAATTTCACAATGTATTGTTAGAAAATCTTTACTAACATACCATTTAACCTTCTAAATCGACTGCCGGGGGTCAACAAGCGACCGTTCGAGAGTAAATTATTGTTTGTTCGAAAATGGTCGTGGTAAATTAGGAAGTAACGAATTATGAAATGCTATTGCACGATGTGTAACAAAGTTGGAGGAATCTGGTTGGGTTTGTCATGAAGACGATTGGCGCAGTGGAGAAAGCCCTGACGATCCTGAATAAATTCAGCAAGGAGCAGCCGGAGTGGAGCCTGGCCGGGTTAAGCAAGGAGTTAAATATTTCCAAGCCAACAGTTTTCAGGCTTTTAAACACCCTGGAAAAGTACGGGTACGTGCAAAAAAACAAAACGACCAGCCATTATCAGCTGGGGATGCGGTTATTTGACCTGGGCAGCGTGGTGGTGAGCCGGATCGAGGTGCGCACCGCCGCTCTGCCGGTGATGCGCGAAATCAGGGATAAAGCGAATGAAGCGGTCCACCTGAACATTATTTCCGAAGGCGAGCGGGTCTGCGTAGAATTTTTAGACTGTTCCCACCCGGTAAAAGCTTCTGTCGATATCGGCCAGCGGGCTCCTCTGTACGTGGGGGCGTCCGCCCTCGTTTTACTGGCTTTTCAAAAAGATAGGGAAAAAATTATTGATAACTTAAAGCTCAAACCTTTTACCGAAAATACCGAAACGGACAAACGCAGGCTGCGCCGGCGCGTGGCCGAAATCGTGGCCAAAGGGTACGCCGTCAGCTGGGGCGAACTGAATCCCGGGCTGGTTGCCGTGAGTGTCCCCGTTTTTGACCGGTTTGGGGAGGTGACCGCCAGTTTGTCGATCGGCCTGCCGGAGAGCCGGGCCGTGCCGGAAAAACTGGATTACTGCGTAAAGTTGCTTTTGGAAGGGGGGCGGGAAATTTCCAGGCAGCTGGGATATAAAGCTTCGGTTGCGGACGGGATGAGCTTGTAAAACCCTTTTTGTCATGTGCCCCAATATTTTCCATGCATTGACCCTGGAGGATAACAGCGTCAAGGCCATGGGCAATTTGAAAGGCAGGAAAGTGTCCGTAGGCTCGCCGGGCAGCGGCACCGAGACTATGTCCAAACAGGTGCTGGAAGCCCTGGGGATAACCTACAACGACTTCCAGGTCTTCCGCCTGTCCTTCAGCGAAAACACCGAGGCGCTGAAGAACAAGGTAATCGGTCGGCATCTGGTCGGTAGGACCGCCTACTTCTTCCATTATGGAC
>JBFMBG010000103.1:0-9575 GCA_040755215.1 Bacillota bacterium
AAGGAACGGGATCAAGGTTGTTCCCGTGCCCGGGCCGAATGCCGCTCTCACGGCCCTGGCGGCTTCCGGGCTGCCTTCCGCCCGTTTTTCCTTCGAAGGTTTTTTGCCGGCCCATTCCGGAGCCAGAAGGGAACGGTTGAAGATTTTAAAGGAAGAAAGGCGAACCCTGATTTTTTACGAAGCGCCGCACCGCTTGCGCAAAACCCTTGCCGATTTATTTGCCGTGTTTGGAGACCGGCAGGTGGCCGTGGCGCGGGAATTGACCAAGGTGCACGAGGAAATCTGGCGGGGAAGGCTGAGCGCCGCGCTCTTGTGTTTTCAAGAGCCGCGCGGGGAATTTACCCTGGTGGTGGCGGGTGCGGAGGAGGCGGGGCCGGCCCGGCAGGAACCGGTTTCCCAGGCGGTGATTGCCGAAAAGGTCGCTGCCCTGGAGGCCGCGGGCAGGGATCGCCGCCAGGCCATCAGGGAGGCGGCCGGGTTGTTGAGGATGACCAGGCGGGAAGTCTACGCCGCCTTACTTCAGGGGAAGAATGAGGGGGGCAGTTAGTTGCCCCCCTAATTTTTACATCGCTTTGGCGTTTTCAAACATGCTCAGGGCGCACTGCCGGCAAACCAGCTTCCCGCGGTAATGTTGCGTGTCGGCGGCGTTTCCGCAGAAAATGCAGGCGGGCTCGTACTTTTTCAGAATAATTTTTTCGTTGTCGACGTAAATTTCCAGGGCGTCCTTTTCGTCTATGCCCAACGTGCGCCTCAATTCAATTGGAATTACCACCCTGCCGAGCTCGTCCACTTTTCTGACAATACCTGTGGATTTCATTTGCTATCCCTCCCCTTATTAAAACATAATTCGACAAATTAAAACAATATTATCCAAGTAAATGGTACCAAGCATACCATTAAAAGTCAATACTTTTTTTGAAAAACTTTGGATTTTTTTGTATGGAAATGTTCTTTTCTCAGATATTCCGCTCTGGTTTTTTTCCGTTTTTGCCAAAAAACTTGACAAGCGGGTTCCTGATTTTCTAAAATAGCCTTGCGGGCTCCTCCTTTCCTGCCTGCCCTGCAGGAGGATGGAGGATTTCTTATAAGCAAGCCATGGAGAAAGAAGGAGTTTAATTTGCCGGAAAGAAAAACCTTTTACCTTACCACCCCCATTTATTACCCCAGCGACAACCTGCACATCGGCCACGCCTATACGACTGTCGCCGCCGACGCCCTGGCCCGCTTCAAGCGCCTGACGGGCTACGAGGTCTGGTTTTTGACCGGTTCTGACGAACACGGTCAAAAGATTGAACGTACAGCGCGCGCGAATGGTGAAACTCCCCTGGAGTACGTCGATAAAATTGTGGCCGGGTTTAAATACCTGTGGGGAAAATTATTGATCAGCTATAACGATTTTATCCGGACCACGGAAGAAAGGCATAAAAGGGTGGTGCAGGCCATCTTCAGGAGGCTATATGAACAGGGCGACATTTACAAGGCTGTTTACGAAGGCTGGTACTGCACCCCTTGCGAAACCATGTGGACCCAAGGGCGGCTGGCGGACGGAAAATGCCCGGACTGCGGGCGGGTAGTGGAAAAAGTGGCTGAAGAAAGCTATTTCTTCCGGATGTCCAAATACGCCGAACGCCTGTTGAAGTACATTGAGGAGCGTCCCGACTTTATCCAGCCCGTTTCCAGGCGCAACGAAATGGTCAGCTTTATCAAGAGCGGCCTGGAGGACCTGTGCGTTTCCCGGACCACCTTCGACTGGGGCATCCCGGTGCCCTTCGACCCGGGGCACGTCATTTACGTCTGGGTGGACGCCCTGACCAATTATATTTCCGCCCTGGGCTACGGCAGTGAGGACGACGCATTGTTTAAAAAATTCTGGCCCGCCGACGTGCACATCGTAGGCAAGGACATCGTCCGTTTCCACAGCGTGATCTGGCCGATTATCCTGATGGCGGCCGGCATCGAATTGCCCAGGCAGGTGATGGGCCACGGCTGGCTGCTGCTGGAGAGCGGCAAGATGAGCAAATCCCGCGGCAACGTTGTTGACCCGCTGGTGCTGATTGATAAGTACGGCGTGGACGCCGTCCGGTACTACCTTCTGCGGGAAATGCCCCTCGGGGTCGACGTTTACTATAGCGAGGAGGCGCTGGTAGAAAGGATCAACCAGGACCTGGCCAACGATTTGGGCAACCTGGTCAGCCGGACGCTGGGGATGGTTGAAAAATATTTCCAGGGAAAGATTCTCCCGCCCGGTGAATCCGCGGAGCCGGATCCGGAACTGGTTGAACTGGCGGAAGAGACCCCAGGGGTAGTGGAAGACTTAATGGATAAACGGGAGATTGCCGGCGCCCTGGCGGCCATCTGGCGGCTGGTGGGGCGGGCCAATAAATACGTGGACGAGACGGCCCCCTGGGCCTTAAATAAGGACCCGGAGAAACGGGGCAGGTTGCAGACTGTCCTGTACAACCTGGCGGAATGCGTGCGTTTCATCGGAGTATTGATTACCCCCTTTATGCCCGCTACCCCGCCCCGCCTCTGGCCCCAGCTGGGCATCGCCGACTGCCCGGATTTACAGGCCTGGGAGTCGTTAAAGTGGGGGCGGCTGCCGCATAACCTGACCACGCGCCGCGCCGAAGCCCTTTTCCCCCGGATTGATCCGGAGAAAGCACTGCAGAAGTAAAGGTACAGAGGCACAAAGGCACAGAGGGAGAAAAGCAATTGGAAAGCTGCAAAGGCACCCAGGGACAGAGGAACAAAGGAGAGAGGCATAAGACGTAGAAACAAAGGATACGGAAGCATTAATCTTTGTGCCTTTGTGCCTGTGAACTTTGTGCCTTACTATTTTAAAGGGGTTGGACCGTTTTGGACAATGTGGTGAAGCCGGCCGGGGGTACGGATGGGCTGGTGCTCGTTGACACCCACGCCCACCTGGTCGACGAAGCATACGATCGGGACAGGAAAGAAGTCATTGAACGCGCCAGAGCCGGCGGGGTGGTGCAGATCGTCAACGTGGGCTACGATCTGGACTCGTCCCGGAATTCGGTGGCTTTGGCCCGGGAATACGATTTTATTTACGCCGCGGTGGGCATCCATCCGCATGACGCCGCCCGCGTGCCCGCCGGTTACCTGGATGAGCTCGGCAAGCTTGCCCGCGATCAAAAAGTGGTGGCCGTCGGGGAGACGGGGCTGGATTATTACCGGAACCTCAGTCCCCGCCCGGAGCAGCGGCGGGTATTCCGGGAGCAGCTGGCCCTGGCCCGGGAGCTGGAACTGCCCGTCATTATTCACGACCGCGACGCCCACGGGGAAGTGCTGGAGATTTTCAGACAGGACGGTTTAGGCCCCGCCGGCGGGGTGCTGCATTGTTTTTCCGGGAGTTGGGAAATGGCCCGGGAATGCCTGCGCATGGGTTTTTACATTTCCCTTGCCGGCGTGGTGACCTACCCCAAGTCCACGCGCCTCCAGAGCATCGCGGTTAATTTACCGCTGGAGCGCCTGCTGGTGGAAACGGACTGTCCCTACCTGAGCCCCGAGCCGCGGCGCGGCAAACGCAACGAACCGGTGTACGTCCGCTACGTCCTGGAACGGATTGCCGGACTGCGTAAGATACCCGCCGCAAAACTGGCTTCGCTGACCACCCAAAATGCCCGCCGCTTATTCCGGCTGCCGGAATTAGCCTGAGCTACGCCGGGGAAAAAGACGCAGGGCACGCCGGCTTCCCGGAAGCTACGCGGATACGAATTCAAAAGCCGGAAGCCGGATGTCAGAAGCCAGAAACAAAGCGCCCGACATAAATTTTCTGGAGCTGGTTTTCCGACGTCCCGCCAGCTGACTACTGACGACCGATTTTGCCGGCGCGCGCTTTAAGCGTGGCCTCCTTGTTCAGCAGTGATTTCCTGCAAATTGCGCAGCACTTCTTCGGGCGACTTACCCTGCGCGTTGATCACCGGAGCGTAAGTGGTAATGGTCGGGTTGGTGGCCAGGGCGTAAGTATGTTCTTCTTCGCCCGCAGGATTTTCCCCGGTGATAATCATTGCGGCAGCGCCGAGGGAGTTCGCGGGACTGACCACTGTGTAGCCGTGCCGGCTTAAATAGCTTTTTATTTCTTCCAGGTTGTCCTGGACGGCGACCTTCATGGATATTCCCCTTTCCTGTTTTCTTTTCTGAACTTCTGGCCCCAACACTTGTCTTTTATATTATGCAAGGGGATTGCTTTTTTATTCTGCACCATTGCACACAAGTTAAAGCATCCAATATACCAGCCGCCAACTTCAGTTTTGACTGAGTCTGGCAACAACTTTACTTTGTGATTCGACATTTATTTTTCCTTTCTCTAGCAGGAAAACCAATCCCGATCCGAGAATAATATATAATGCCATTGAAACCGGAGATTTGGTTGCCGCTATGTTCTTGCCAGATTGAGCGCTGAAGACGCGATGCTAACCTTGGCTGGAGGCACTTCGGCCACTGGTAATCCAGGGGTGTTATTATGGAGTGGTGTACTTTGGGCCGGCCGGGAAGTCAACGGCCGGGTAACAGCCGTCCGCAACGAACCCTTTTTTCTTCAACGATTTTCCGGTTTTGTTTACTGGTTGGATTGCTCGTTATAGTTCTAGGTATCCTCGGCTATGCCTGGGCAAAAAAGAAAATCGTTTTGGTGGTTGACGGCCAGGAAAGGCAAATTCAAACGTACAGCCGGACAGTGGCCGATTTGTTAAAAACGCAGGGCGTAACCTTTTCTCCCGCCGATCAGGTTGAACCGGCTCTACCTACTCCCTTAAAAGATAACCTGCGGGTTGTGGTTAGTCATGCCGCCCGGGTTGTTTTAACCGTGGACGGGCAGACCAAAGATATTCAAACCTGTGCAGCTACTGTGGGCGATGTATTACAGGAACAGGGTATTTTTCTAGATCCGCGGGATATTGTTGAGCCGGATCCGGATAGCCGGATCGAGGACGGAATAAAGATCAAGGTAGTGCGCGTGCGCTCCGAGGAGGAGACCAGGGAGGTTCCGATTCCCCGGCCCACCCGCCGGGAAATGGATCCCCATTTGGAAAGGGGTTTCAGCAGGGTTGTGCAGGCCGGGAAAGACGGGCTGGAAAAACAGCGCTGGCTGATCGTTTATCACGACGGGCAGGAAGCGGAGCGCCGCCTGATCGAGCGCAATGTGCTGAAAGAACCTGTGGAACGCGTGATCCGGGTAGGTTCCTTGCAGCAGGTGTCCCGGGGCGGCCAGGATATTCGCTTCAGCCGGGCGCTGGATGTGGTTGCTACCGCTTACACTTATACGGGGCACAACACAGCCTCCGGAGTTGCGCCGCAATTTGGTGTGGTGGCAGTGGATCCGCAGGTAATTCCGCTGGGCAGCCGCCTGTACGTGGAAGGTTACGGTTTCGCCCGGGCCCTGGATACGGGTGGCGACATTAAGGGCAACCGCATAGATGTTTTTTTAGAAACAAAAGAACAAACCAGGCGCTGGGGAGTCCGCCGGGTAAGGGTGTACATCCTGGAATAAAAGTTATTGTTTTTGCCTTTCCTGCTCCCCGGCGTTCTTCAATTCTCCCAAATTGTTGATCGCCCCTTCTTTAAAAACCTTCTCGCCCTAAGACTTTTTCCCCTCTCATCCTTCCTTTTCAACCCGCATCATGCGCGCTTCTTTTTGCGGCAGAGCTTGCTTTGGGGGAAAAAAATTATTATTATATTTTAAGGGCATATGTGAACAAAAAGGCTTTTTAAGTTTGGGGGTAACCAAAATATTTACCCAATACGGTTTTCGTTGCCGGAAAAAATGGGGGCAGAACTTCCTGGTGGACGACAATATCGTGCGCAAAATTATTGCTGCCGCCGGGTTGTCCCCCGCCGATGTGGTTGTGGAAATCGGCGCCGGCGCCGGTGCCTTGACCCGCGCGCTGGCTCAAAAGGCCGGGCTGGTCATTGCGATCGAAATAGATGAGCGGTTGCTGCCGGTGCTCAACGAAACCTTAAAGAATTATGACAACGTAGAAGTTATCCTGGCTGACGCCCTGCGGCTCGATTTTGATCTGCTGGTAAAAGAAAAGGCAACTGCCCGAAAAAGCGGGCAGCAGCCCTTTCCATATAAAGTGGTGGCCAACATCCCCTATGCAATCACGACGCCGTTGCTTTTGCATCTCCTGGAGGGAAAATTTGACTTTTGTTTTTTGTTAATCATGATCCAGCAAGAAGTTGCCCGCCGTCTGGTCGCGGGGCCGGGAGACGCTGATTACGGGGCCTTGAGTATAGTCGGGCAGTATTATACGGAGCCGAAAATTCTTTTCCGGGTGCCGCGGACGGTGTTTTATCCCCGGCCGAAGGTAGATTCGGCGGTTGTCTGCCTGCAACGGAGAAAAAAGCCTGCTGTCGAGGTCCCGGACGAGGACCTTTTTTTTAATCTCGTGCGCAGCGCTTTTGGACAGCGCCGGAAAACCATTTTAAACGCCCTTGCCGGCAGCCGGAGGGCGCCCGGCCTCACCCGGGAAGCCTGGCCGGGAGTCCTGCGCGCGGCCGGGATCGACCCCGGGCGCCGGGGCGAATCTTTAGGCATCGGAGAATTTGCCGCCCTCGCCGGGCAGGTTGCTAATCAGTTTGGAAAGAAGTGATTCCTTTATGTACTTTATCAGTCCTACCAGGGGTAGGCTTACTTTCGAGGAAATGATGGCCGATATCGTCGGTTATATCACCGGTCTGCCTTCATCGCAGTATAAGATCATCATTGGTTCGGATTCCCAGGTAAAACACGAATCCTGTTTTATCACCGCCATTATTGTCCACCGGTTGGGCAAAGGAGCCCGTTATTACTACCGGAAAAAACTGCACAGAAAAATCAAAAGCCTGCGCCAGAAAATATTTTACGAAACCAGTCTAAGCCTGGAACTGGGCGGTCTGGTGGCCAAGTACCTGGCCGAATGCGGTCTGGATGATTTGGAAGTGGAAATTCACATTGACGTCGGCCGGCAGGGGGAAACGCGCGATTTAATTAAGGAAGTGGTTGGTATGGTTACCGGCAGCGGTTTTCAGGCAAAAATTAAGCCGGAGGCCTTCGGAGCATCCAGCGTTGCCGATAAACATACCAAATAAGGCACGAAGTTGTTAAAGGACATTACTTAGAAATTGTTCCAGGATATCGAACCTTCTCTCCGGGTGGTAGCCGAGGTAGGCGGCTCCTTTACGGGAGCGGTTGCGCTGCTGATCCCGGTAGGCCTGCATGGCTTCCAGGCAGTCGCCGATGATGGTTTCCGCAATCCGGTGGCAGTGCACGGGATCTTTTTGCAGGGAGCCCAGCCGGCTGTGGGGGACGCGCGCGCCGATTTTTACCCGCAGTCTTTTTTTGGCCGCCAGGGCCAGCGCCACCGGCGGAATGGCCAGTTCCCGCACGGGGATCTGCTCTAAAAAGGTGCGGGAAACGGCGTGCGGCCCGTGCGCCGGGGAAGCGCTGCCGATTTCTTTTTCCAGCCCGATGGTCCGGTTGAGGAGAATCCGTACTTTAATCAGGTAGCTGGCCAGAGAAGACAATTCGGCAGGCGCTTCCGGCGGGTAGCAATCCGTTAAGGCTAAATGGGCGTTTCTTTTCAGAACGTTCATCACCAACTCCCCTAAGGGGCCGGCAAGATCTCCGGCCATGTCTCCATCCACAAAGAGGACAACTTGCGCCCCCCTTTTATACGCCCAGGCTGCTCCCACGGCCCTGGGCACGTCAATTCCCAGAGCCTCTTCGAAAACAAGGGGTTGCACTTGACTTTGCCCCAAATTTTGAATTGCCGCCTGGGAGTCGTCACGGCAACCGTTAAGTACGGGGATAACCAGGTCGGTGCCGGCGGCGAGCAGTGTTTTGATGACCTTTCCGACGGTTGCTGCTTCGTTTTTTACCGGAACTACAGCCGCAATCATTACTTACCTCCTTATCTGTTAAACTTAACTTAGGTAACAGGAAAACTTACCTAAGTTAGCAAAAATTATAGCCAAAGGTTTCCGGGAAAAGGATTTTACCTCCTGCCAGCTCGACTGCTTACGAAAGAGCCACCTTTCCCGGATCAAATTTGCAGACTGCGGTTCATAGAAGGGTTGTGCTTCGAGCACCGCGTTAGATAAGGCCCACTGCCAGTCTGCAGCAAAATTCTTTCGTGGAGGTTTTGGTCATGTACTTTGTAGGGATTGACTGGTCCGACCTGCATCATGACGTAGCCGTGCTCGATGAAAAGGGTCAAGAGCTTAAGTATTTCACCGTCCCCCATAAAAGGGAAGGCCTGGAGTTATTAAAAGAAAAGCTCTTGAGTATCGATCCCAATCAAGAAAACTTCGCCTGCCTGGTCGAAACCAAAAACGGCCTTCTGGTGCAGTTTCTGCTGGAAGCTGGCTTTCCGGTTTACCCTTTAAACCCAAAGGTTGTGGATTACCGGCGGAAACCTTCCGGGGCGAAGAGCGACCCGATTGATGCCCGCCTCCTGGCCAACATCGGCCGTTCCGACTTGGCACAGCTCAAGAGACTAAAGCCGGATACGGAACTGGTCAGCGAGTTAAAGCTACTGACTAGGGACCAGGACAGCCTGATCCAGGAATCCACCCGCCTGACCAACAAGCTGATTGCCTGCTTAAAAGAGTACTACCCGGTGGCCCTGGAGTTTTTCTCCAAGCCAACCCTGCCGGTGGCTTTGGAGTTTTTCAAGCGCTACCCTACTTTAGAGCTGGTCAGGGAAACCACTGTGCCGGAGATCTCCGCTTTTCTGAAAAAACATAAACATCCCCAGCCTAACCGAACGGCTATCTCCATTTGGCAAAAAAGCCAAGAGCCGCAGCTTCGGGCCAGTGCTCCCACCGCGCGGGTGAAATGCCGCTTAATGCTCGCCCTGGTAACTCAGCTGGAGGTAGTTCAGGAGCAAATATCTGCTTACGACGAGGAGATCAACCGCCTTTTTTGTCAGCACTCCGACAGCATCGCTAGCCTGCCCGGGGCAGCCGAGCGGCTGGCGCCAAGACTGCTGGCGGAGTGGGGCGATGACCGGGAACGTTACGAGAATGCGGTGGTGGTTCAGGCTTTAGCGGGTACTTCCCCCGTTCTCTTCCAGAGCGGCAAATACCGCTTTGCCAGGCAGCGCCAATCCTGCGTAAAGCCTTTCCGCCGGGCCATGCACCTGTTTGCCTTTCAGAGCATCAGGCAGGTTTCCTGGGCGCGGGAGTACTATGACGCGAAGAGAAATCAGGGCAAAACCCACCACGAGGCTTTGCGGGCCCTGGCCAACATTTGGGTAAGGATTATTTTTGCCATGTGGAAAAACCGTATTTGCTATGACGAGGCTACTTTCCTGGCAGCCCGCGCCAGGCATCTTAACAAGGCAGCCTGAAGTGACTATTCTGTTTTCAAATATCATTAAGCCGCCGGCGAGGGCTGGATTTTAATCCAGCCCGGAGCCGGGCGGAACGGGCGAAGCCCGTCCTTTCAAGGCCCCGAACATTTGTACCGTCATGAAAAAATTTTAAGTTGCCTATTGACATAGAAGGTCTTCCGGCGTACAAACTTGTTTTTGATTTTGCGTGTTCAAGCTTTCCACTGGTTTTGCGCCCACTAC
>JBFMBG010000104.1:0-9492 GCA_040755215.1 Bacillota bacterium
GTTGTATTCGGTTTTGTAGCATACCCAAAACACGGCCTGCCCATACATAAAAAAGATGTATATCGCGTCGATAGCAGTCCAGCTACTGTTTTTCATGGCCATTCCCTACTGGTTGATTAAAAATAACATGGCCCTTAATATCTCATGGCCTTTATATGCCGAGGTGTTGTGGGCAGCCGGCGGGCTGCTGGCCTGGTACGCGGTTGTTTCTTTCGTCTTCGTACCTGTAGTTGTATTTTTGTTTGGCAGGCGTGCCTGGTGCACCTTTATATGCGGTACGGGAGTGCTGGCAGAAACTCTGGGCAATGATTACAGGATTTTCGGGTCAAAAGCCAAAACCCCGCCTCCAGGCTTTATTGCCATTAAATGGATTATTCTGGTTCTGACTGTTGTTTTTACGGTCCTCGCTTTTTCAGGTTTTACGCGGGAAAAAGCGTTCAGCCTGGCCTTCATGATAGTTTTCATCCTGCTCCTGAGAACACTGTTCATGCAAGCGGTAAACATAATCCTGATGCCGAAACTGGGCACCCGGATTTGGTGCAAGTACTTCTGTCCCCAGGGGCTGCTGATCGGCCTGATTTCGAGTATTGGCAGGTTTGCTTTGGTCAAGGACGAGAGCCTTTGCACAGGTTGCGGCATATGCAACCAGCATTGTTCCATGTCTATAGACATTACCGGCGGCCCTGCGGTTAACCGCAGCGGGGAATGTGTGGGGTGCGGGGTGTGCGTTGAAGTATGTCCTCAGAAAGCTCTTTCCATGACTACCGGCGCCGTTTCAGGCGTTGAAAAAAGTGATAAGGTAGGGGTTTAATCCCGCTAGATTAGATCGCGACACCATGTAAGTTGGTGAACGAGAGAGAAACAAAGATTAACAGGAGAATTCGTAAAAAAGAGGAGAAAAAGCCGCTTCCAAAGAGATAGCGTTGAAATTTACGGGAGGGGGGGTGAAAACATGATTGCAGTAAATTTGCGAGATTGGTAAAATTGTGCCAGACCATTCCTGGGTTGGATAGGCAGACTTATCTCAGGGGGCTTTTAAAAAGTGAAACACCCCCCAAAAAGCCTGAAGAGAAATAGCTTTTTGCTGTTAAGTGCATAAGCGATAACGTATCGAAAAGGCAAATAAGCTTAAGCGAAAGGAAGAACGGGAGGATGGCTTTAATTGAAAAGTTAGGTAAAAAATTTGTGATTACCACCGAATTAGGCCCCACCAATGGAACTGACGTCAAGTCCACGCTGGAAAAAGCCCGCCAGTATGTTCATTTAGACGGGATCAACATCCATGACTGTCCCGGAGCCAACCTGAGGATCAATTCCATTGCCCTGGCCCACCTTGTCCAGACTGAACTGGGCATAGATACCATTCCTCATTTCACCTGCCGCGACCGCAGCCTTTTAGGCACTCAGGCCGACCTCCTGAGTGCCCACGCGCTGGGTATCCGCTACCTCCTGGCGACCACCGGCGACCATCCGAGACACGGTCCCTTTCCTAAATCCTCAGCAGTTTATGATTTGCATACCATCGAGCTGATCCGTTTAATTAAACAAATGAATAAAGGACTGGACGCCAACGGGAAAGAATTTAAAGGGCCCACTTCTTTTTATGTCAGCGCCACTGCCGCGCCGGTCGCGCCAAATATGGAGGCGGTCTACAGCCGGGTGCAAAAGAAAATTGAAGCCGGGGCGGATTTCTTCCAGACCCAGCCGGTATACGACGTGGAGAAAGCGATTGCCTTTGCCGGAAGAATGAAGGAGTTCAAAACCCCCGTAATTCTGGGGGTAATGCCCCTGAAAAGCCTGAAAATGGCCGAGTACATGCGCGATCACGTGGAGGGGGTGGAAATTCCCGAAGAGGTCATGAAAAGGATGAAGGAACCTGGCACGCCGGGAATAAATATTGTTTGCGAGATCGTGGAACTGGTCTATAAGTACGTTGACGGTATTCAACATCATGGCCAGGGGAGACGTGCAGGCCAGCAATGTCATCATTGAGAAGATTTTAAGTCTGACGGCGGGAAACTAGGATGGTTGTCCCATAGCTTACGTAGACAGGGGGATAGAGTCTGGTATTGCAACCGGATGGCAACCGGGTTGAGGGAAATTGCTTTCTTTCCTTACTATTACTGGAAGCCAAAAATCAGCCTGACCACGCATGTTTTATAAGGACATGCCTTTCCTGTATTTTTCGCGTAGTAAGGAACAGAGGGTAGTGTGCTTATCGGAAGGGAGCTGATTATTTGCCGTATTTAATCCTTGGCTGCAGCGCCGCGGGAATTGCTGCTGCAGAGGCAATCCGGCAAGTGGACAGGATAACGCCCCTAACGATGGTTTCGGCAGAAAATATTCCGGCTTATGCCCGTTGTCTCTTACCGGAATTACTTACCGGCCGTTTTTCGCCGCCTGAGTTGGGATGGCGGGAGGAAGACTTCTATGTCCGGAACAAGATTAAACTTATCCTGGACAACCCGGCAGTAAGGCTCAAACTGCGTGGCAAAACGGTAAAGCTGGCGGACGGGACAGAAATCAAATACGAACGGCTGCTTTTGGCCACCGGGGCAAAGAGCATATCTTTATCGTCTGTCCCGGGGGCAAACCTGGCTGTTCCTTTTCGTACGCTTGCCGAAGCAGATAGTATCTTGAAGGAGGCAGAAAGAGAAAAAGAGGCTGTAATCATTGGGGCGGGTCCGGTGGGTTTAAAAGCGGCCGTTGCGCTCAGCCACACCGGGATGCGGGTAACGGTGGTTGAACAGGCAGCCTGGATCATGCCGGCCTTCCTGGAGGAAGAAAGCGCCCGGATCTTACAGGATGCTTTACAAAAGGAAGGCATTGAATTTATCACCGGCCAGCGGGTAAAAAGCATTAAGATTATGGAAGAGCCTGGCCTGACGCAGGGCCGGGGGAAAAAAATCGAACTGGCCGGAGGAAAATGCCTGACGGCGGGGATGGTCTTGAACACCACCGGTATTTTGCCCAATAAAGAGCTGGCGACCGAAGCGGGGATCGCCACAGAACAGGGCATTGTGGTGGACCGCCACCAGCAGACCAGTTTACCGGATGTATACGCCGCCGGCGACGTATGTCAGGTGAAAGATGAGCTCACCGGCCGGGCGGTAATTCCCGGCCGGTGGGACGTGGCAGTTGCGCAGGGGAGGGTGGCCGGCTATAACATGGCGGGAGCGAAGCGGGCCGGCAGCGAGTACATCGCCATGCACGCCGGCCAGTACGGGTCGCTGCCGGTGGTTACCCTTGGCCTGGGCAACGCAAAACCTGACCGGGAATACCGCATCTATACCCTGGCCCAACCGGAAAGAGGACTTTACCGACGCCTGGTTTTCTTAAACGGGCGCCTGGTGGGGGCCATTTTCCTGGGGGATGTTTCCCGGGCCGGGGTTTTTGCTGCTTTCATCAGGAGCGGAAAGGAGGTGGCAAAAGAGGCGCCGGAAATGTTAAAAGGAAGGCTGCCGGTAACGCTGCCGCTGGCAGGCCGAAGGTAAAAAATTTTCCGGCCAGGAGGACAAAAAAGGAAGACGACCTGGTTATTCCGGTACCTTTAGTGGGGCAGCGAAAAAATTTTCCTTGTTTCCAAAATTTTTTAGGGGAGAGGATGAATTTTATGAAGAAAACTCTGCTCATCACAGGATGCCTGATCATGGCTCTGGTGGTTGCCTCCGTTGCCATGGCGGGAGGTAACCCGGTCAAGTTAATTGTCAATGGCAAGGAAATTGCCTGTGACCAGCCGCCGATCATCGAAAACGGGAGAACACTGGTGCCCATCCGCGCTGCTGCGGAAGCCCTGAGGGCCAGGGTAGACTGGGACCAGGACAATTATGCGGTAAACATTACGGCTGCTCTGCCGGCAGCAGACGGAGGAGATAAATACCTGCGCGGCTTAAACGACCCGGCGGCGGAAAAGCCGAGTATTAACAGCAATTTTGTAAAGGCCGGCGATCTGCTGGCGGTCCTGGACGACGATAAAGACGGGGATCTTTGTGACTACCGTCCCGGCCACAGCGGCGGCGATACCATTGCCAATGACCCCCTGGTGCTGGATTTAAGAGGAAAGGCAGCTTATGAAGCCGGGCACATCCCGGGCGCCGTCTGGATTGCCAATGCTGAGAACATCGGCAAGAGCGAAAACGTCCAGGCCCTCCGGGAGGCCTTAGCGAAACATGTTGCCGCGGGCGGAAAGAATGAAATAGTTGCTTACTGTTTTACCGCCCATACGGCTGGTCTGGCCTGCGGCGTGCTGGGCACGCAAGGATTTAACGTGAAAAGCTTAAGGTTTGGTTACGCAATTGGCTGGGAAGGCACGCAGCAGGCCGACGCGCCCATCTACGGCCCAAGGGAGGACAAAGACGGCAAGCCCGTACCATATCCTGAAAAGTAAGCTATTACGGTATCTCTTAACATAAAGAAGGTTGGGCAATGATAGCTGGCAGCATTGCTGCTGCCAGCTTAAGAAATTTTTTTGAGAAAGGAAGGTTTGTTTTATGGCCCGCATTGGCATCATTTCTTGCCAGAAAATCAAAGATATTACCTGTGTATCTTGCATAAAGTGTTTTAAGGCCATTGCCCAAAAGCAGGGGAATTTTGAGCGCTACGATGATCTTGAAGTGGTTTTCATGGGGGATTGCGGCGGCTGTCCAGGCCTGGTCATGCCCAAGCTGGGGCTGATCATGGATATGGCGTGCACATACGAAAGGGACGTTGATGTAATCTACCTGGGAACCTGCGTGATGAAAGCACGCGAAACTGCCCAGTGTCCCATCAACCCAGAAGAGATCAGCAAGAAAATAAAGGCAAAGTTTGGTAAAGAGGTGATCTTAGGAACACATCCATGGTAGTCACTTACCAAAAACCAGTATAGTTGACTGCCCAGAGGGTGATTAAAAGGGCAAAAATTATTGTCTTTCACTTATGATTTAGTCATCAAAGCAGGACCAGTAACTTTTTAAACCTGTGAAACCTTTATAGAGTAACAACAGGAAAAGGAGAGGTATTCATGGAGAATATCCGTTCGGTTGACCCGGCCTCTTTGCAGATGCTTAAGATTGCTCGCGAACAGGGAATAGAAACCGCCTGGGACCGCTATCAGGCTCAACAGCCCCAGTGCGGTTTTGGGGAACTGGGGCTGTGCTGTCGAAACTGCAATATGGGCCCCTGCCGGATCGATCCCTTTGGGGATGGACCCCAAAAAGGAGTGTGCGGAGCAACGGCCGAGATCATCGTCGCGCGCAACCTTTTACGCATGATTGCGGCGGGGGCAGCGGCGCATTCCGACCACGGGCGGGACATTATCGAAACCGTGAAAGGGGCAGCAACCGGCGAAGCAAAGGACTACCGCATTAAGGACGAAGAAAAACTAAAGAGATTAGCGCAGGAATACAACATTCCCACGGAAGGCAAAGCGATTAAAGAAGTGGCCGTGGAACTGGCGGAAACCGTATTGGAGGAATTTGGCACCAAAAAAGGCCGCCTGCAAACGGTGGACCGGGTACCGCGCAGGCGCAAAGAAATATGGCAAAAGCTGGGCCTTTTGCCGCGCGGCATCGACCGGGAAGTAGTGGAAGCCATGCACCGCACCCACATGGGGGTGGACAACGATCCGGCCAACCTCCTTTTGCAGGGCTTGCGCTGCAGCATTTCCGACGGTTGGGGCGGCTCCCTTTTGGCCACCGAGTTTTCCGACGTTTTGTTTGGTACCCCCCAGCCAGTCAAGGGTAAAAGCAACCTGGGCGTAATTCGGGAAGACGCGGTTAATGTGCTGGTCCACGGCCACGAGCCCCTTCTTTCCGAAATGCTGGTGGCGGCGGCTTTAGATCCGGATTTGATCGCCGCCGCCAAAGCAAAGGGGGCAAGCGGCATCAATCTGGTGGGCATGTGCTGCACCGGTAACGAAATCTTAATGCGCCACGGCATCCCGGCCGCCGGCAACTTCCTCCAGCAGGAACTGGCGGTGATTACCGGAGCATGTGAGGCCGTGGTGGTGGATGTCCAGTGCATCATGCCTGCCCTGGGCCAGGTGGCTTCCTGCTACCACACAAAGCTTATTTCCACCTCGCCCAAGGCCAAATTCCCCGGCGCCGTGCACATTCCTTTTGACGAGCACCACGCCCTGGAGACAGCCAGGGAGATTATCCGCCGGGCCATTGAAAATTATCCTCACCGGAACAGGGACCGTGTTTTTATCCCCGGGGAAACCACCGAATACATGGCCGGTTTCAGCGCCGAAGCAATTTTAAAGGCGCTGGGCGGTACGCTGACGCCGCTGATCGAGGCGATCAAAAACAAAAGCATCAGGGGAATCGCCGCCCTGGTAGGCTGCAACAACCCCAAGATAACGCAGGACGACAACCATATCAAGATGGCCAAAGCGCTCATTGCCCGGGATGTGCTGGTGGTCGAAACCGGCTGCGCGGCCATCGCCAGCGCGAAGGCGGGGCTGCTTTTGCCGGCGGCGGCGGAGCTGGCCGGGCCGGGTCTGGCCGGAGTTTGCCGGACGCTGGGGATCCCGCCCGTTCTGCACATGGGTTCTTGCGTGGATATCAGCCGGATTTTAACGGTGGCGGCAGCCATTGCTAAGGAACTGGGGGTGGATATTGCCGATCTTCCCGTGGCCGGGGCAGCGCCCGAATGGATGTCCGAAAAGGCGGTAAGCATTGGCGCTTACGTGGTGGCCTCCGGGATCTTTACCGTTTTAGGCACCGTCCCGCCTGTGCTGGGCAGCAAAACGGTGACGGAGTTGCTCACCAGCCAGGTAAAGGACCTGGTCGGCGGCTGTTTTGCCGTGGAAACAGATCCCTTCCGGGCCGCCCAGTTGATGATTGAACAGATCAACGGCAAGCGGGCTGCGTTGGGCATTTAGGAGGTGGCTGAAAATGCAAAAAGAAGTGTTAATCCGTTACGAACGCTGCCTGGGCTGCCGTTCGTGTGAAATTGCCTGCGCGGTGGTGCACAGCCCGGAAAAAAATTTGTTTGCGGCGGTTAATACCGCTCCACCGCCAAAAAAGCGCCTTTTTGTGGAGCAGGCAGAGGACAAAAAAATTCCCTTTGTCTGCCGCCACTGTGAAGAGGCCTATTGCATTGACGCCTGCGTAAGCGGAGCAATGCACCGGACGCCCGACGGGATCGTTACCAACGTTGGCGAGCGGCCCTGCGTTGGTTGCTGGATGTGCGTGATGGTGTGCCCCTACGGCGTGATTCAGGCCGAAGATCATAAGCGAGAGGCGCTAAAATGTGACCGCAACTGTTTAAATGAAACTGGAACCCCTGCCTGTGTGGCTGCATGTCCCACCCGTGCTCTGGTTTTTGAGCCGGTTGATAAATTCAGCAAAGAAAAAAGGCGCGCCTATGCTGCTAAAAATATATTACCAGCTTTAACCAAACCGCCTAACGGGTAAAACAATAGCTGTTTTTAACACCGTTATTTGAAACGATTCTTTCTGCAAAAGTGTGCAAGAACTTTTGTGTTTCAGTAATGTTTAAAATTTAAATAGGGGGGTCATCGATGGCGAAAAAGATTGTCATTATCGGCGGTGTGGCCACGGGGCCGAAAGCAGCTGCCAGGGCGCGGCGCCTGGACCCGCGGGCAGAAATTACCATCGTTGAGCAGGGTGAATTTTTGTCTTACGCCGGGTGCGGCTTGCCCTTTTATATCGGGGGAGAGGTTAAGGAACATGTTGAACTCATGAACACACCCGTGGGGGTCGTGCGGGACATTGGATTTTTTAAGAACGTCAAGGACGTCAAGGTACTTACCGGAACCCGCGCCGAATTAATCGACCGGACGGCAAAACAGGTCCATGTCACCAACCTGGTTACCGGCGAGGAAAGCGTCCTACCCTACGACAAGCTGGTGCTGGCCACAGGCAGCACACCGGTGCGTCCTCCAATCCCTGGCCTGGATTTAAAAAACGTTTTCACCCTGGGCAATATGGGGGACGCTCTGGCCATCAGGGCGGCAATCGTCAGCGGGGATGTTCGAAAGCTGACCATTATCGGGGGCGGCATGATCGGCCTGGAACTCGCGGATGCATTGCGGGAGCGGGAAGGCCTGAAAGTGGAAGTGTCGGTAGTTGAGCTTCTGGAACACGTTCTGCCCGGTCTTTTGGACGCGGACATGGCCAGCCTGGTGGAAAAACACCTCAAGCAAAAAGGAGTTAAGCTATACACCCTGGAAAAGGTCCAGCGCCTGGAAGGCGAAGACGGGATAGTGCGGCATGTCGTCACAGACAAGAGGACAATTGACGCCGACCTGGTGGTAATTGCTGCCGGTGTACGGCCTAACGTTGAACTGGCGGTGAAAGCCGGGCTGGCCATCGGTGAGACTGGAGCCATCAAGGTCAACGAATACCTCCAGACCAGCGACCCAGATATCTACGCCGGCGGCGACTGCGCAGAAAACCTCAATCTTGTTTCTTGCCGCCCCGTTTACACCCCGCTGGGTTCTGTGGCCAACCGTCACGGACGCGTAATCGGCGATAACGTTTCTGGTGGACGCGACACCTTCCCCGGCGTCCTCGGCACCGGTATCTTGAGGGTGTTTGACTTTACCGTAGCCGGCACCGGGTTAACGGAAAAGGAAGCCAAACGCCTGGGCTACCAGGCTGTCTCGATCATTGTGCCGGCTCCCGACCGCGCCCACTTCTTTGCCGGCAGCAAGCCCGTGATCATTAAATTAATTGCCTGTGCGAAAACGAGAAAACTTTTGGGGGCCCAGATTGTTGGTCCCGGAGACGTAAACAAACGGATTGACGCGGTCGCCGCGGCTCTCACGATGGGAGCCACCGTTGACCAGTCCGCAATTTTTGACCTGGCCTATGCGCCGCCCTTCTCTACGGCCATGGACCCGCTGGCTCACGCAGCCAACTCCCTGCGCAACAAGCTAAACGGCCTGGCCAAGTGTATAAACCCCTTGGACTTGAAGGGAAAGCTGGACCGGGGTGAAGATTTCATCCTGCTGGATGTCCGCACGCCCAAAGAGTTTCAGGAAGTACGCCTGCCGTACAAAAATACGGTATTTATCCCTCTGGGTAAACTCCGCGAGCGCAGCGTCGAGCTGCCGAAAGAAAAGGAGATTATTACCTTCTGCAAGGTCAGCCTGCGCGGTTACGAGGCGCAACTTATCCTGGAAGGGCTTGGATTTACAAACGTTTGGTTCCTGGAAGGGGGCATCGTGGCCTGGCCTTTTGAATTGGATACCAGTCCTTTGCCGTCGTAAGTAATATAGAGGGCTTTAACTCGGGTACAAGCCAAAAGAAGACTTACGAGGACTGACGGGGGGTTGTGAAAATGTTAAGATTCCAGGGGGCATCAATTGGTTTTTTGCGGGGAGAGGTTTACAGCCGGGAGTTTGGGCGAAATCTTGAGGCTACCCTGGTGTCGCGACGGGGGACAGGGTGAACTGGAGGGAAATAGAGGCAAATTCGTTCCGCCTCCGAAGAGTCACCGCACCCGCCCCCTGAAGGAGACGAGCCGGCGGCGCCCAGCGCC
>JBFMBG010000105.1:0-9387 GCA_040755215.1 Bacillota bacterium
GATGGAAGTCCCGGTGGCGGCCAGCCAGTTAAACGTATAAACAACGGCCATCGGCTTTCCGCCGACGAGAATCATTTTATCCAGGCCGCTGAAAACGACCGGGACGTTTACCTTGTTTAACAGCGCCTTCACCGGGTTCAAGCCCCAGTCGGCAATTAAAATGGTCAAAACAATGAAGGGGGACCAGGCTTTCAAAATCACACCGGGACTGTGCCGGGTGACTTTTAAGGTCGCCGGCGGTTCGTCCTGAAAACGCCAGACCTGCCCGGGTTTCCATACCCGCAGGAATAAAACGAGACATATGATGGAAAATAGTGAAGATAAAATATCAGGAAGCAAAGGACCCAGGTAATTGGAGGAAAACCACTGCATCAGGGCAAAGGACGCACCGCAAACCAGGATAGCCGGCATGACCTCGCGGGCCCCTTTCCAGCCGGCCATAATGAACACAAGCCAGAAAGGTACAAAGACCGAAAGGAAAGGAAGCTGGCGGCCCACCATCTGGCTGATGGCCATGGTGTCCAGGCCGGTTACGCCGCCGGCGGTGATAATGGGAATCCCGATGGCTCCGAAAGCTACCGGGGAAGTATTGGCAATCAGACAGATTCCGGCCGCGTAGAGGGGATTGAAACCCAGCCCCACCAGCATGGCCGCCGTAATCGCCACCGGCGTGCCGAAGCCGGCCGCACCTTCGATAAACGCGCCGAAGGAAAAGGCGATCAAAAGCGCCTGCAGGCGGCGATCGTCGGTAATCGCCGCGATGGAATCCTTGATAATTTCAAACTGACCGGTTTTAACGGTCAGGTTATAAAGGAAAACCGCCGTTACGACAATCCAGCCGATGGGCCAGAGGCCGAACATGGCTCCGTATAGGGCGGAAAGCAGGGCGTATTGAGAAGGCATTCCGTAACCGACGATGGCCACCAGGACGGCTAAAATGATCGTAATGATCCCCGCCGTGTGCCCTTTCATCCGCAAAACACCCAAAGCAATAAACAAGAAAATGATCGGGATAGCCGCCACCAGCGAAGACAAGCCAAGGTTGCCCAAAGGGTTAAAAGCCTGTGCCCAGGTCATCTGTAAAATCCTCCCTTCAAAGTTTACTCAGCAAAGATAACTTTTGCGTTTATTTCCTCTAAAGAACCGCACCCCGTTAAAATCATCGCCTGCTTTAACTCCGCCGTCAGCTTGTCCAGGATAAACCGGACTCCTTCCGCGCCGCCGCCAAAGGCGCCCACCACCAGGGGCCGGCCCACCAGGACGGCGTCGGCGCCCAGGGCCAGCAGCTTCAAAACGTCAACGCCGAACCTCACCCCGCCGTCGGCAAGAACGAGAACCTTGCCCTTCACCGCGGCGGCAATTTCGGGCAGCACTTCCGCCGCACCGGGCGTGTGGTCCAGGATGCGCCCGCCGTGGTTGGATACGACGACGGCCGCGGCCCCCGCTTCCGCAGCGATAACTGCCTCGTCAACGGTCATGATTCCTTTCACGATAAAAGGAAGCTTAGTAGAAGAAATAATTTCCTGCAATTCCGCGCGGGTCTTCGGTCCCACCGGCTGCCCCTTTAAAGCCATGGTGATCAGCCCCGCGCCGTCCACGTCCATGCCCACGGCCGCGGCCCCCGCTTCTTCCGCCCGGCGAATCCTTTCGATCACCTCCTTCTGCTCCCTGGGTTTGATCACCGGCACGCCCCAACCCTTTTCGGCCGCCACCGCCGCCACCCCGGAATCGTACATGGACGGGTCGGCGCCGTCGCCGGAAAAACCCAGGCTGCCGGCGGCCTTGCTGCCGGAAATAATCATGCCGATAAACTCCCGCTCGGACAGGGCGCCGCCCATGTTGTAAGGGGTGCCGGTCATGGGCGCGGCCAGCACGGGGGTCTTCAGGGGCAGGCCAAACAGCCGGCAGGCGGTATCCGGTTCTTTTGCACCGTGCAAAGTGCGCAAATTCAGGCGGTATTTGCGCAGGGCCGCCAGGTTCGCCCGGAACGCGCCGCCGGTTCCCACGCCGCCCATGCCGGGCACTTCCCCGGCACAGGCCCGCCCGTCGCAAACGGGGCAGACCCGGCAGTAGCCTTTCAGTTTTTTTCTGGCTTCCTCACGAATCTCATTCAAATCCACGCGTAACTTCCCCCTTATCCGTAAATTTAAAGCATTATCCAAAGGCGCTATGCTGATGGCCAGCATAACAGATTAACTGGTGGTCTGACCAGTCTACCATCTACACACATGTAATTCGACCAGTCTTTTCATTTTCCTGCCTAAATTTAGATTTTCAAAAAAATTTTTTTCGGGAAAACACGAAGAAAAATCCGGGGGCAAATAGATAGAGGCAAAGGCGGGCAATTGCAAATACAGATTGGAGAATTAACGGGGGAGGCCCAGCTTTTCCAGGACGCTTTCTTCTTTTGCGCGCATCACCCGTTGTTGCTCCGCGGTCTGATGGTCGTACCCCAGCAGGTGCAGAACGCCGTGGGCAATCAAATAGGCGACTTCCCGCGCAAAAGAATGGCCGTATTCGGAACACTGCCTTTGTGCCGCCGGCAGGGAAACCACCACGTCGCCCAAAATCAATTCCTCTTCCTTCCCGTTCAGGGGCTCCCCTTCCAGCATGGCGAAAGACAAAACGTCCGTCGGGAAGTCGACCCCCCGGTACTGCCGGTTCAGGCGCCGGATGTAGTCGTCATCCACAAAAACAACGCTCACTTCCGCTTTCCCGGCGACTCCTTCAGCGGCCAGCACTTCCCGCACGACCCTTTGCGCCAGCGCGGTTATGTCCTCATCTACGGATAATTGATCTTGCAGGTTGTTTACGTAAACCGGCACCTTTAGCCTTTCTCCTTTCGATTTCTTTGCTCAAATCCGGGTATTCGATCCGGGCGTGAAAGATCCCGCTCAACACCTGTAAGAAGGCGGAAGCAATGGCGTCGAGGTCCTTCAGGGTAAGATCGCACTCGTCCAGCTGGCCGTCCATCAATTTGTCCTTGATGATTTTGCGCACCATGCCTTCCACCCGCCCCGGGGTGCGGTTCTGCAGGGAGCGGACGGCGGCCTCGACGGAATCAGCCAGCATGACCAGGGCGGCTTCCTTGGTTTTCGGCTTCGGCCCTTCGTAACGGAACTCTTCTTCGCTGACGGCAGCTTCGTTTTGCCCGTTTTCCAGGGCTTTGTGGTAAAAGTAGGTGCACAGGCTGCTGCCGTGGTGCTGCTCGATAATGTCGATAATCACCGGCGGCAGCTTATACTCCCTGGCCAGCTCCACCCCGTCTTTCACGTGCGCAGTGAGGATCAGCGTGCTTAAAGAAGGGGCGATTTTGTCGTGCGGATTGTCCTGGTTCAGCTGGTTTTCAATAAAAAAGTAGGGCCTTTTCAGCTTGCCGATGTCGTGGTAATACGCCCCTACCCGCGTCAACAGGCTTTCGGCGCTGATGGCCTCGGCGGCGGCCTCGGCCAGATTGCCGACCACGATACTGTGGTGGTAGGTCCCCGGCGCCTCGGTCAGCAGGCGTTTTAAGAGGGGGTTGCCGGGGTGCGAAAGCTCCAGAAGGCGCACCGAGGAGGTGATCTTGAAGGTAGTTTCCAGATAGGGGAGCAGCCCGATGGTCAGAATGGCCGAAAGAAATCCGTTGCCCACGCCGAAAAGAACGGCGGAAGCAACAATTAAGCCTACCGAAGAGGACTGGATTAATTCCATGATCAAAATGGCCGTGATGTTGGCCAGGCTGGTGTAGACGCCGGCCCGGGCCAGGTCCCCGCGCTGGCTCAACCTGCTGACGGTATAAACGCCGGTAATGCCGCCCACCAGCCCGACGACGCCGAACCGGAGCTGGCCGTCGGTCATGAGCATCAATAAAAAGGACATGACGGCCACCACCAAAACCGCCAGGCGGGAATCCAGCAGAATGGCGATCAGCATGCCTGCCGCGGCCATGGGCACCATGTAGCCGAAAAGAGCGCTCAACTCCGGCCACTGGGTAATATTGATGGCGATGATGGCTTTGGCCACAACCATGACCACAACCACAATTATGCCCAAAAGATAAAGATGGCCGGCATTTCTGTAAATCTCTTTATTTTGCTGGTAAAGATAAAAAAGCACGACCACCATGAGCAGAATCACCAGCAAACCGTTGCCGATTAAAACCCGCCAGGGGATGGGGGCCTGGGTCAGGCCCAGCGCTTCCAGCTTGGCCATTTGCTCGGGCTTGACCACGTCGCCGGCCCGGACGATCTTCTCGTCCTTCCAGATGGTGACCTGCTGCGGAGGAACCGTCTGCATGGCCGCCTCTTTTAAAACGCGCGTTCTGTCGGCGTTAAAAAACGTGTTCGGGCGCAGGTAAGTTTTGATCAGATTGCGCCCCAACTCTTCGTAAGCCTTGTTAAAATGTCTGTCGCCCAGCCTGGCAAAGAGGTTTTCTCTGGTCTGGTCCAGGTTTTCCGGCGTCACGCCCTCCTTTGACTCCAGTACCTGGGCAACCAGGCCGTTGACGCTTTGCTCCAGCAGCTGCAGCGTCCGGGGCGAAGGCTGGCTTAAAACGGCCAGCGTTTCCTCGGGCAGGGCGAAAGGCAGGAGCTGCCGCAGGCGGGCAATCCGGGCCTCCCGGTTGGCCTCGCTTTCTCCCTGCACCTCCCCGATTCCCGCGATGACCGCCGAAATATCCCGCTGGACGGCGCCGCTCACCCGGGTATCGCGGTCGTACTGATCTTCCACGCGGGCGGCGGCCTCCCGGCGCAATTCCTCGGTTTTCGCCCTGTCCTCAAAAGTAATGGTGCGCGGAGCGGGAATATCTACCGGCGAAACCTGGCCGACCTTGAGGTTGACCCGGTGCGGGACAAATTCGATAGAAAGCAGCGCTGTAATCAGGATGAAAAAGAGGAAAGCGGCCAGCATGCGGCGCGTCTGGCGCTGCCTGATCAGAAAAGCAAGATAACCTGCCACCCTGCTTTTAAGCGTGGCAAGCATTAAATCACTCCTTACTGCTGCCCTTCGTCGTAGGCTTTGATAATGTCTGCAACCAGCGGGTGGCGGACGATGTCCTCGCCCATCAGGTAATGAAAGGCGATTCCTTCGATCCGGGAAAGGATCTTTTGAGCGTGCACCAGCCCCGAAACCTGTCCTTTCGGCAGGTCGATCTGCGTTATGTCCCCGGTGATTACGGCCTTCGAGCCAAAACCCAGGCGGGTTAAGAACATCTTCATTTGTTCACAGGTAGTATTTTGCGCCTCGTCTAAAATTATAAAGGCGTTTTCCAGGGTTCTTCCCCGCATGTAGGCCAGGGGAGCGATTTCGATCACGTTTCTTTCCAGGTATTTTTGGGTGTTTTCCACCCCCAGGACATCGTAGAGGCCGTCGTAAAGGGGCCGCAGGTAGGGATCGACCTTCTCCTGCAGGTCCCCCGGCAAAAAGCCCAACTTCTCACCGGCCTCCACCGCCGGGCGCGTCAGCACCAGCCGGCTGACCTGCTTACTGCGCAGGGCGCCAATGGCCATGACCACCGCCAGATAAGTTTTCCCCGTCCCTGCCGGGCCGATGGCAAAAACAACGTCGTGCTCGCGAATGGCTTTGATGTACTCCCGCTGGCCAAGGGTTTTCGGCTTGATCTGTTTGCCCCGGGCGGTCACCAGGGTCAGGTCCTGGGCAAGGCTGGAGAGCGCGCCCGGCAGCCCCGCGCGGACTACCTTGATGGCGTAGTTGACTTCCTGCGGGGTCAACCGGTTTCCCGCCCGGTAAAAATCCTGCAGCTGGTTAAACACTTCCCGGGCCTGTTCGGTTTGCTCGGGCGGGCCCAGAATAATCAGCTCTTCCCCCCTGGCAAGCACGCGTACGCCCAGCATGCGTTCGATCAGCGAAAGATGCTCGTCGTGGCGGCCGAAGATCTCCGCGGCCGCGTTGATATTATCCAGAATTACCCTGGCCTCAGCGTTTTCTCCCAAAGTATCCCTCCCAAGTCGGTCGTCGGATGTCGGTCGTCGGACGTCGGAAAAAATTTTTCAAAACGCTCAATTTTATCCCTGTAATTGAACGTTTACGAAACATCTACGGAAGAACATCCACAGTAATTTATTTTTCTCAAACTATTGTTATCTATTTAATCGAAAAGGGTTTATTGACTCCGATGTCCTCCAAAGTTTCCAGATAGGCCCGGACCCGCACCACGTTTTCGGGCTGGTTGACAACCAGTTCTTCGACCCTTTCTCTTAATATTATAGCACTTTTGGGCACCCTTTGCTTCGCCCTCGCCAGGGCCTTTTCTTTGGCCAGCCGGCAGGCCTGCTCCTTGCTCCTGGTCAGTATATAATCCTGCAGCTCCCGGTATTTTAACGTTATAAGTTCGACGTCGGGAGTAAGATTCCTCCATGCGGGAATCTTTTTCGGAAAACCCTCTTCCGTATACAAAGCAAAAGGAATTTTTGCCGGCCCTTTTAAAATTATTTCCCTGTCGCCAATTTTCATACAAAGTCTGGTAACAACCCGCCCGGTGTACCGCCTGCCCTTCTCCACCAGCTCCGCTTCGCCGTATTCCTCGTACCAGACCCGCGCCCGGACAATTCCCCTGGCGGCAACGTAAACAGGTTCCCCGGCCGGCCTGGCTTCTTTTTGTTCCCTTTGCTGCCCTTGCTCGCCTTCTTTGGGCGGGGCGGCGGTTTCCGGAGGAGGCACAATCCCCGAAATGAGCACCTGCCCCGGGACCACCGTGTCCCCTTCTTTTACCGCCGGGTGCCCTTTGAGCACCAGGACGTCCTCGACCAGACCGGCTTTGGCGGCCACCACGTGGGACGGCCCGGCTTGCTTTTCTTCCGCCAGGGTCTTTTCAACCACCTTGATGTCCGCTCTTGTCCCCTTAATGTAGAGACCGACCCACGACAGAGCGGGCAGCTGTTCCTGGATGCTTTTTTCGATCGCCCCCACGTTCACCAGCCACCTGGGCGTGCCGCGCTCCAGACCCGCTCTGGCCGCTGCTTTTATTATATCACTGTCAGCAACCCGCCGGTTGCCGCTGACCTCGATAAACCATACAAAAGAACTTAAAAAATAAAGCGCCAGCAAAAAAAATACGCCGCCGGCGGTCAGGGCCTTGCGCCTGCTCAGCCGGGCCAGCAGAAAAGGCAGGCCCTCCCGGTCGTAAATCTCAAAGCGGCAGCCGGTTTTGCGGGCAATGTGCTTAAATGGTCTCACCGCGCTCAACCTGATTTTTAAAAGAACCCGGTCTTCCGCCGGCATCCTGACGTCCCAGATAAAAATTCCCCGGCCGGCCGCCAGGTTGATAAACTTTTCGGGGGTGTCGGTGTGGACGAGGAGCGTTACGCAGCCCGTCAAGTAATTGAGCAAGCGGAGAACAAACATGCTTTATTCGTCGCCTCCATAGGCAATGCTCTTGATCTGACCCTCCACCCAGATTTCTTCCGGAAGAACGCTGCGGAGCCTGAGGTCCTTGCCCTTGATAATTAACTCTCCTTCGGAAATGTTGATATGAATCGCGTCGGAGCTGAACTTTAAGATGCCGCGGTGATTTTCCACGATTAACTGGAGGCCGCCCACCAGGACAACTTTGGGCAAGTCCAAAATGATCTCCCCGGGAAGCTCCAAAAACTCGGACATCTGCCGTTTCAGGCGCTTTGAAAGATCCTTCCAGGTCATTTTCCCCCTCCTGGCACCGAACATCCCCCGCGGGCCCCGCCGGCAATCCGGCGGCAAGCCGTTTCTAGCCAAAATATATGCAGGAAATAACAGCTAAATTACTAAGATCTGGTAAAATAAAAGCGACAGATAAAAATTAATTGGAATAAAAAGGGGTTACTCTCCACAAGGCGGAATAAATTAAGGCACTGAGGCACAAAGAGAAACGGACCGGAAAGATTAACTTTGTGCCTTTGTGCCTCGGAAGCTTTGTGCCTGATCTTTAATTTGAGGAATAATAAGTTTTCTTTTTTATTGAAATGTCGTTAATAAAATTATTTAATTATCTGGATAAAACTATTCAATAAAAGCGTGAAATTGGGGTAATATTAGAGATAGATCTGAACACTTCGCGTCCTTTGGCTTTCGTTCTTTGCGTCTTTGCGGTTAATCTATTTTTCATGACTGGGGAGGGGCTCGAAATGCCCGGCGTGCGCCTTACGCAACTGAGCAAAACTTCCGGGTGAGCGGCGAAAGTGGGGCCGGCCGCCCTGTCGCAGGTTCTGCGGCAATTACCCGTAAGTCAGGACCCCAACCTGCTGGTCGGACTGCATACCGCGGACGACGCAGCGGTTTACAAAATTTCCGGAGAAACGGCCGTAATTCAGACGTTGGATTTCTTTACGCCGATCGTAGACGACCCCTACGTCTTCGGCCAGATCGCCGCGGCCAACGCCTTGAGCGACGTTTACGCCATGGGCGGCCGCCCTTTGCTGGCGCTAAACATCGTCTGCTTTCCCAACTGCCTGTCGACAGACGTGCTGGGGGAGATCATGAAGGGCGGCGCCCAAAAAGTCGGCGAGGCCGGGGCAATCATCGCCGGCGGGCACACGGTGCAGGACGACGAGCCGAAATACGGGCTGGCCGTGGTCGGGCTGGCCCGTCCGGAAGAAATAATCACCAACGCCGGCGCCCGCCCGGGGGACCTGCTCGTTCTCACCAAGCCGCTGGGGACGGGCATCATCGCGACGGCCTTAAAGGCGGAAATGGCCCCCCGGGAAGCGTACGCGGCGGCGGTGAACACGATGGCCGCCTTAAACGCCGGGGCTTCCCTGGCCATGAAGGAGACGGGCGCCGGCGCCTGCACGGATATCACGGGCTTCGGCCTGCTGGGCCACGCCGCCGAAATGGCCCGGGCCAGCGGGGTAAGCTTGATTTTCCGCCTGGCCGAAATCCCCCTGCTGCCCCGGGCAGCGGAACTGGCGGCCACGGGCCTGATCCCGGCCGGGGCTTACCACAACCGCGACTTTTTAAGTGCAGAGGTTGTTTTCGACCCGGACATCCCCCCGGAGCACAGGGCCGTCTTGTTCGACCCGCAAACTTCCGGCGGCCTGCTGATCGCCATCGCCGAAGAAAAGGCGGACGCGCTGCTCCGGAGCCTGCACGAAAAGGGAGTCCTTGATGCGCGGGTGATCGGCCGGGCGACAGAAGAAAACAGAACGCTGATCAGGGTAGAAAGGTAAACCACCAAAAGTTAATCTTCAAAAACCGTTCCCGTTGGCAAACGGCGACAAAAATTAAATTTTTCTCCTGAACGGAAGGGGATAACTTCACATGGCGCATAAAGAACTCAACTGCAAAGGCCTGGCCTGCCCGCAGCCGGTGCTGGAAACGAAAAAGGCCTTAGCGGAACTGCCGGAGGGGGCCAGCCTGACTGTCATCGTGGACAACCCGGCGGCCAGGGAAAACGTAACCCTTTTTGCCACCAAC
>JBFMBG010000106.1:0-9123 GCA_040755215.1 Bacillota bacterium
CAGCAAAGCATTTATTTTAAACTCCTTTAGCAAGCCGTCCAAAAGATCGTAACGGCTGTCCCCGGTATCTTCTAAAAGCTCCGCAATGTCTTTTCCCCGGCGAAGGCCGGCAACCAACAGCCCGGCGTCCGCCAGAGCGGCGGAACAGCTGCTCTTAAATTCGTTCAAGACGTCCCCGCAGGCTACTTCGTACAGATAAACCCGCCACCACGGAGGGCTGCCGCTTACGGCCATCTCCGGGAATTGCCGGCAAAGAGCCTCGTAAGCCGAAAAATAAACACTATCATCAACAGCCAGCTTCTCCCGGGCCAACAGCGACGGTAAAAATTCCAACCAGTGGTCCGGAATATTTTCCTGCCGGCGGTCGAATGTAAAGTAAGGGCGGTAATACATGACCCGGGCAGCGATCTTTTCCTCGTCAAAATTCCCCCTTTCAATGTCCTTAACGAACAGGTAACTGGTTCCATCCTCTTTTTCTAACATCACCGGGGAGGAAAACACGTTGGCGTCAAGATCCATATGGGGGTACAACAAACTATTTTGCGTATCCAGCCCCGTTTTTCGCCTGATCATTTGTTGATCGAAGATAAGCCTGGCCATTTAACTCGTGCCCCTTTCGAAGATAATCCTCAATGTAACTGATTAAAGAGGAAGGATCGCGCGGCCCTGCCCGCCCCTTGAAACCCATGGCGGCCGATATATCCGCCGCCGCTTGCCTGACGGCCCGGGCGTAATAGTGAAAAGTTTCCAAATCAGCCCGGGAATCGGGAAAGGATACAGATAAAACGCCAACGACTTTGGCCGAATAATCTCTTATGGGTACAGAAACACAGGCACTGCCGGGGTGAAATTCACTGACGCTGATCGACATATCCATTTCCCGGGATTTCCTGATGACCTCCCGGAGTTCTTGTTTATCCGTGATGGTATTGGCAGTAAAAACCGTAAACTCCACGCGCTCGATGTAGTCTTCAATTTCACTTTCCTCCAGGGACGCCAAAAGCATGCGCGAGTCCGCTCCCGCATAAAGGGGGGAGCGCTGCCCGACGGGCACCACGGTGCGCACGGCGTGAATTCCGGGAAAGGAAATCACGCAAACTCTTTCGTCGCCGTCCATTACATCGATGTAAACAGTTTCTTTTAATTTATCCCTCAGTCTGCTTAAAACAGGAATGGAAACCTGGTACAGATCCATCGCCGCGTGGATTACCGCGGTAAAATCTAAAAACTTAAAACTCAGGCGATATTTTTTATTCTCCGGATTTTGGGTCAGATAACCCCTGGCCACGAGGGTTTGCACAAGCCTGCTTACCGTCGGCGGCGAAAGGTTGACCCGCTGGCTTAAATCGGTAATCCCCAGTTCGTAATTTTGCGGTGAAAAAGCCTCTAAAATATCCAGGGCTCTTTCCAGAGCCTGCACAAACGGCATCGGCGCCATAACCCTTATACCCACCCACGCGCTTTAATCGCTTCTTCAATCCGCTTTAAGGCCTTCACCCAGGCCGCCATCCGCATGCTGATCCGGCGCTGCCGGGCAATCTGGTAAACCTCGCGATAAGCCTGCACAAACATTGTCTCGTACTGCTTGTGGACCTCTTCCTCCGGCCAGTAGTAATCGTATAAACCCTGCACTCTTTCCAGGTGGGCGATGGTTGTCCCCCCGCCGTTAGCCAGGATATCAGGCACAACGAAGATCTCCCGGGCAAGCAGGATTTGTTCGCCTTCGGGTGTGGTGGGGCCGTTGGCCGCTTCAATGACGACCCGCGCTTTTATCCGGGGGGCGTTTTCTTTGGTAATAACGCTTTGCACGGCCGCCGGGATGAGCAAGTCGCAGTCAAAGGTAAGCAGTTCTTCGTTGGTAATGGGATCCGCCCCGGGGTATCCCGGAACTTTTCCGGAGGTTTCTACATAGCTGAGCACATCGTAAGGATTGAGACCGGCGGGGTTGGCAATCCCGCCATAAACGTCACTTAAGGCCACGATCTGGACGCCCTGGTCGTAAAGCAGGCGAGCCGCCCAGGAACCGACTTTGCCGAAGCCCTGAATGGCCACCCGCAGGCCCTGCATTTGCCTCCCCAATACTTTACAGGTTTCCCGAACGGCAAACATCACCCCCAGGCCGGTAGCCTCCGGGCGGCCGCGGGAGCCCCCCAGGACAAGGGCTTTGCCGCTGATTGCCGTCGGGTCGTGAGTCAGCGCGTGCATCTGCTCCCACTCATCGAGCATCCAGCTCATGGTGCGGGCATCCGTACCGATATCGGCTCCGGGGAAATCCTGCCAGCTGCCCACGAGGGGAGCGATAGCCTTGATGTAGGCGCGGCAGAGCCTTTCCAGTTCGGCGGCAGAAAGGGCGGCCGGGTCGCAGATGACGCCCCCTTTGCCCCCGCCGGCGGGCAGGCCGTTTAAGGAATTTTTAACGGTCATCCAGAGAGCCAGCGCTTTGACGTCCGCGAGGGTTTCCTCCGGGTGGAACCTGGTGCCGCCCCGGATCGGTCCCAGGGCGTGGCAGTGGTGAACCCGGAAGCCGGTAAAAATTTTTACGGAGCCATCGTCCATCCGGACGGGAAAAGTAACTATAAAGATGCGCTGTGGCTCCTTGAGCAAGGCGAGTACAGCGGGATCCAGCCCGGCTATTTCGGCCGCCTGCTCCAGTTGTTCAATTGCCGTCTCCCATGCTGAAGAATGTCCGGTCATCTCCTCGTCCCCTTTTCTAATTGATTTATTAGTTTTCATATGATGAAATTTTATTTCATCATTTAAATTTTTAAAAAAGTACAGCTATACAGGAAACCTGTCAACTGCCAAAAAGTATTAAATTTAACAAGCAAAGCAAACCTCGTTAAATTATCTCCAATAAACATTCTTTTTTATGTTGCCGCTTTAAATTAAAGCAACCTTCTAAAAGCCTGCCCCATCCACCGGTCAGGTTTTACCGCCAGGTCCGTCTTTTGTGCCGGGGTTACCGGAAGCACCGCGGGTCTTGACAGTTTTTTTCTCCTGACGTAAGCTAAAGGTAGCTTTTAACTTTAACTCGTTACAGTTCTGGAGTCAAAGGAGGGCGGTTAATTATGCCGATCTACGAATTCAAATGCGCTGCCTGCGCCAAGCGCTTTGAAAAATTATGCGCGCTGGGGGAAACGGGTGAGCACCTCACCTGCCCCAACTGCGGGGCGCCGGCCCCCAGGCGGGTCATGAGCAGTTTTGCCGCCCGGGGAGGGGCGAAGGGCGGCAACGGCGGGCTCGATTTCAGCGGCGGCAACGGCGGCGGTGGCGGCTGCACGGGCTGCAGTTCCGGAAGCTGCGCCACCTGCGGTCATTAGTCAGATTGACGGCGTCGGGGCAAATTTAATTAAAGATAGGCACAAAGCTTCCCAGGCACAAAGGCACAAAGTTAATATTCCCGGTACATCTCTCTTTGTGCCTCTGTGCCTTTGTGCCTCAGTGCCTTTATTTATTCCCCTTCATGGAGAATAGCTCCTTTTTATTCCATATCTGGAAGGCAGGAAAAAGAAAATTCCTATAGAATAAATTTAACCACAGAGGACACAGAGAGCACAGAGCTGGTAAGGGATCAGCAGAAAAAAGCGGCAACAATAAAAACCGCGGAAATAAAAACGTGGGCTCGTTTTCAAACACCCACGTTTTCTTTTTACGGCCCGAAGTTAACTTTAAAATTCTATATACACCGGAAGTCCACGTCATCAATACCCACCGTGTTGTTGTTGTCGGGGGCCGGCGTAAAGACAAAGCGCACCTCGGCCCGGGCCGTCCCGGCGGGGCTTAAGCCGGTGGTTAAAGTATATAAGGTGTAGCTCTCCGGAACCGTGGTTTGCGTAAAAACGGGGTCGGCGCGGCTGATGAACCGGCCCGCGGCGTCATAGAAAAAGACCGTGGCGTTGAGGGTGAAATTCCCCCGCGGCGGGGTCTGCGGGATTTCCCGCGCCCAGAACCGCAGTTGGTAGAGCCGGCCGGGCAGCCCGGCTACCGACTGGGTAAGGGTGGCCCGTTCCGCAGGCACCGCCCCCATTCCGGCTGCAAACTTTCCGGACCTGGCCTGACGGGTCCGGTATAAATTGGTCCCGTTCCAGTGTACGGGGGTGTTTTCGTCGCGCCATTCCTCAAAACCCGGATCGGCAAGAAGATTTCCGCCGGGGCAAACCCCCGGCGCCGGCGTCGGCACGGGCGTCGGTACGGGTGTCGGCACAACGGCGGGCTGGATCCGGATAACGATCGGCACGGACCGGGTGCGCAATTCTTCGGCCGCGTTGTACCCGCGGATCGTCACCAGCCCCGGCTCAATCAGGCGGCCGGCGTTGTCCCGCTGGTCCCAGGTAACGTGGAAACTCTGGCTTTCCCCGGGCTGCAGGACAACCCGGCCGGTAACCTGCGGAAAGGTCTGGGTTGCCGACCAGCGCCACACTTCCCGCCCCTCCCGGAAGGCGGCAAAATCAAACCGCTGGCCCGTCCGGTAATGCAGGGCAATTGGGGAAGAGGTAATATTTACTTTCAGCAAAGAGAGTCTTACCGGTTCGCCCCGCGAATACCGGAGCCGGTCGGTGGCCAGGATGTGGAGGATGCCGTCAAAAAGGCGGGCAACGTAAGGATCGCCGGATTCAGCACCTTCACCGGCTTCACCAGCTGCGGGCGCGTCGATATTTAATTTCATCCCCACCGTCAGTGTATCCGGGTCGGAAAGATTATTTAACTCCAGCAACCTCTGCACCGTGGTGTTATACCGCCGGGCAATCTGGTAGAGGGTATCCCCCGGCTGAACGTAGTAAATAAACAAAAAACTCACTCTCCTTCCGGCCAAAATCTTGAAAAAAGCTATAATATCGTATGTCGAAAACAGAAGAAAAGTGAGTTTTATCGCTACCAGGCACAAAGGCACAAAGGCAACAGGCACAAAGGGGGAAACCGGCCATGAATATCGGGCTGGATCAATAACATTCTCATGGGCTGGAGAGTCCGGTTAAACGGGTTAAAAGTAAGGCCCAGGATTTCCAGGGTAACGACGCCAAGCAAAGCCTCATCCCCGGGTTCGCCGAGGATGACGGGCGAATGGCCTTCTCCCTCCTTACCCCCACGCCGCCAGGATAACCTTCCCGGCGGCCAGGGAGGCCCGCACGTCGATAATGCGCTGGTTGCGCGAACCGCGGAAGGGAAGCGCCAGATCCCTCTGGGCTTCGACGTAGGGGCCGTCGACGATATAATCGGAAGCCTCGATAAGCTGGCCGATTTCCGGGCGGGTGCGGGCCAGTTCCACCAATCTTTCCCAGGTGTAACCGGTGTAGGTTACCACGTCCAGCCCGCGCTCCCGGGCCGCCCCGGCCAAACGGGCCAAGGCTGCGGCCTGCCAAAAGGGCTCCCCGCCGGAAAGGGTGATTCCTTTGAGCAGCGGGTTGGCTTTAATTTGTTCCAGCAGCTCCGCCACGGCAACTTCCGTTCCCCCGGCTGGGTCCCAGGTGTCCGGGTTCTGGCAGCCCGGGCAATGGTGGGGGCAGCCCTGGGCAAAAATAACGAAGCGCAGCCCCGGGCCGTCCACCACGCTTTCTTTTGTCACGCCGGCCACTCTCACTTTTCCGGCCGCCGCTATCTTAACCGGCGCTTTCTCCATAACGCACTCTACTCCTCCAATAACCGAACCACCGCCCGGCAAAATTCTACCAGGGGATCATAACCTGTCCGGATAAACTTTTTTAGTTTCCCTACCGGTGCACCAGCCGGTCGTTGAGCTCTTTCACCTTGCTGTTGTTAAAGCGGTCCACCGTGCTTAAGTAGCCGGTGATCCGGCGGACCCGGCGGATCTCGGGAGAGCCGCAGCGCGGGCAAGCTGCTTCGCTGATCACACCCAGCAGGCTGCACCCGCAGCAAAAATCGACGGGATAGTTGACGCCGGCGTAGCCCATGTCGCAGGCCGCCATGTGCCGGACGATGGTTTCCACCGCCTCCGGATTGTGCTCCGGCGGCGAGGCCATCTCCACATAGCTGATGTGGCCGGCGTTGCAGTACTTGTGGTAAGGTCCCTCCAGCCGGATCTTGTCAAAGCTGCTGATGGGGTAGTAAACCGGAACGTGGAAAGAGTTGGTGTAATACTCCCGGTTGGTCACTCCGGGGATAATCCCGAACTCTTTACGGTCCAGCTTGACGAAGCGGCCGGACAGCCCTTCCGCAGGCGTGCCCAGCAAGGTGTAGTTCAGGTTAAAGCGTTCAGCGGCTTCGTCCACCTTTTTGCGCAAGGCCGCCACGATCTCCTGGCCCAGGGCCTGGGCGTCCTCGCTTTGTCCGTGGTGGCAGCCCGTCAGCGCCACCAGCGCTTCGGCCAGACCGATGAAACCGACCGCCAGCGTCCCGTTGACGATGGCCGGCTCGATGGAGTCCTCCGGCTTGAGCCCTTCCGAGCCCAGGTAAAGTCCCTGCCCCATGACGAAGGGGAGGTCCTTTACCTTTAGTTTACACTGCACCTTAAAACGGTGGTACAACTGGTTGACGACCAGCTCCACGGTCTCTTCCAGCAGCCGGTAAAACACCGGCAGATTGCGCTCGGCCCTGACCCCCAGCCGGGGTAAATTAATGGTGGTGAAGGACAGGTTCCCCCGCCCGGTGGTCACCTCCGGCCCCCGCCGGTTGGCCATCACCCGGGAGCGGCAGCCCATGTAGGCCACCTGGTCGCCGTAAGGACGGTTAAACGAAGAATCCATAAAGCTGAAAGTGGGATTTAAGCGCTTGCTGGCTACCCGGACGGCCAGTTTAAACAGGTCGTAGTTGGGATCGCCGGGATCAAAGTTGACCCCTTTCTGCAAACGGAAGATGATGTTGGGGAAAATGGGGTTTTCCCCGCGCCCCAGGCCCGCTTCGTAGGCCAGCAACAGGTTCCGGGTAACCTTTCGCCCGGCCTCCGAAGTATCCGTTCCCAGGTTAATGGAAGAAAATGGCACCTGGCTCCCCGCCCGGGAGTGCATGCTGTTGAGATTATATACCAGCGCTTCCATTGCCTGGAAGACATCGTTTTCGTCGGCGCTTTCCACGAAAGACGCCATCTGCCGATCAAAGAAAGGAAAGGACTGGCCGCCGAACATGTCGTTTTGCGAGCTCTGCAGGATGATGGCCGCCAGGGCGGTGGCCGAGTTGGGCCGCCGGGGAGGCCGGATGTAACCGTGGCCGGTGTTGAAACCTTCGGAAAGCAGCTTGTCCAGGGGGAGCTGGATACAATTAATCGTGGTCGCGTAGAAGTCTAAATCGTGAATGTGGATGTCTCCCCGGCTGTGGGCGGCCGAAAAGTTGTCGTCCAGGAGGCGGGTGAGGTAAAACCTCTTGCTGGCCGCACTGGCAATTTGAAGCATCTTGGCCGAAGGGGAATTGCCCACGTTGGCGTTCTCCCGGTCGGTTTCTTCAATGATTTCCTCCACCACATCCATCAGTTCGCCTTTGGCCTCGCGGATGCGGGTGCGCCGGTCCCGGTACAGAATGTAGGCCTTGGCCGTCCGGGCGTGGCCGGCCTCGATCAACACTTTTTCAACGATGTCCTGCACGTCCTCTACGCCGAAGACTTGCCCGTTGTAGCGAGTTTTCAGCATTTTCAGCACTTCGATGGTCAATTCCAGGGCCGTCTGGCGGTCCTCGCCGCCCACGGCGCGGGCCGCCTTAAAAATGGCGTCGGTGATTTTCGTTTCGTCAAAGGGCACTTCCCGGCCGTCCCGTTTGCGGATTACTTTAAACAAAGCCAGCGCCTCCTTACTAAAATAGATTAACCGCAAAGACGCAAAGAACGCAAAGAAATTAACAACGTGATCAGGATAGAACCGGACAGGCTTACCCGGATCAACTCCCCTTAACATTCGTAATGAAATGAAAACCTGTTTCCGAGACTTTGTGCCTTTGCGCTTGTTTTACTTAGTGGATAATATTTTATGGGAGGTTTACTGATCGCCCGTAACCCGGTGGTTGAGCAGCTTTTCGATCTCCCGGACGAAGCCGTGCACGTCTTTAAACTCCCGGTAGACCGAGGCGAAGCGGACGTAGGCCACTTCGTCCTCCAGGCGCAGTTTTTCCATGACCAGTTCGCCGATGTCCCGGCTGGCCGCCTCCAGCTCCGCCCGGGCGCGCAGTTCCCTTTCCACCTCGTCCGCCAGCTCGTGGATGCGGGCAACGGCAACGGGCCGCTTCCGGCAGGCCAGGGTCAGGCCGGTCAACAGCTTGCCCCGGTCGAAAGGCTCGCGGCGGCCGTCCTTTTTCACCACCATCAGCGGAACTTCGTCAAACCGCTCGTACGTGGTAAAACGCCGGCCGCACCGGGTGCATTCCCGCCGGCGGCGAATCACGCAACCATCCTCAGCCGGACGGGAGTCCAGCACTTTCGTGTCCTCGTATTTACAGAAGGGACAGCGCATCAGCAATACCAACCTTTGGAAATCAATTAGCCGGCATTCTCCAGGACCCGCGGAAAATTTTGACGAAGCCGCCGCACGTGGAGACGAAACGCACGGACAGGTGAAAGATGCCCTCGCTATCTTTTTCGGCTGAAAAAGGCTGGAGTGGAGATGTCCAAAAAAGAAAATAAGCCTTGAAGGTAAAATATATAGTATACCTCGCGTAATCATTATACTATATATTGCTACTTTTAGCAAACTGCCCTGCCGGCCGGACAAGCGCGGAAAAATGTGCCAGAAAAGCAAAAAAGAGAGACCAGCTCTCTCTTGCCTTAAATAATGGGTTATTTCTCCCGATTATTATTAATGTCACAGGTACCGTTTTTCAGGGTTGACTTCCGTCACGTCCCGGAGATCGATCAAAATTACATCCACACCAATTCTTTTGATCTTTTCCCAGGGGACGACGATTTCTTCCTCGCGGCCAAAGAAAGACAAAAATCTTCCCGTTCCGGGCAAAATAATGGCGCTGATCCGCCCCTGTTCCAAATCGATATCGATGTCCTTGATGGGCCCCAGCCTGCGCCCGTCGGCAACATTAATGACTTCCCGCATGCGCAGGTCCGAAATCTTGACCACCTTCTTCGCCCCTTTCGCACCCTGCTATAATCAAATATATGAAAAAGAGAGGAGGAAAAATACTGCTTTTGAAAAACAGGGAAAATTTTTTCCCTGCCGAAATTTAAAAGACGGC
>JBFMBG010000107.1:0-8789 GCA_040755215.1 Bacillota bacterium
ATTTATTGGCTGCGGATGGTTACCCCGTCATCTTCAAGTACTCGATGGATAACGCTACGGCGGCTGCCGAAGGGATGATCTGCGGCGGCCAGGTGGAAGTATTTATCGAGCCCGTTTTGGCCGGTGCGGAGGAAGCCGGTGCGGGGGGAGGCGATCGGTCGTGAGGAATATCCTGGTGCTGATTAAAGGGGCCGGGGATCTGGCCAGCGGGGTGGCCCACCGGCTGCACCGGTGCGGGTTTGTGCCGGTGTTGACGGAGCTCCCCCGGCCTCTGGTGGTCCGGCGGACGGTGGCTTTTGCCGCCGCCGTGGAGGAGGGCGAGGTAATTGTGGAAGGCGTGCGCGCCGCCCTGGCCGCCGGGCCGGAGGACGCCGCCCGCCTGCGGGCGACGGGGGTAATCCCCGTAGTGGTTGACCCGGTGGGGGAAATGGTGCGGGTTTTGCGGCCAACGGTGCTGGTAGACGCCATAATGGCCAAGCGCAACACCGGCACCCGGATTTCCGACGCCCCCGTGGTGATCGCCCTGGGGCCCGGTTTTTGCGCCGGCCAGGATGCCCACGCCGTGGTCGAAACGAAGCGGGGCCACTACCTCGGGCGCGTCATCTGGGAGGGAACCGCCCTGCCGAATACGGGCGAGCCGGGGCCGGTCGACGGGTATACCTTCCAGCGGGTCCTGCGGGCGCCGGCGGCGGGGATCTTTACCGCCAGCCGGAAAATTGGAGAAATCGTCTGTGCGCAGGACGTGGTGGGCTTTGTCGGGGAACATCCCGTCCGGGCGGAAATAAGCGGTGTCTTGCGCGGCCTGATCGCCGACGGCTGCCCGGTGGAAAAAGGATTAAAAATCGGGGACATCGACCCGCGGGGGCGCCCGGAATACTGCTTTACCATCAGCGAAAAGGCCCGGGCAGTGGCGGGCGGGGTACTCGAAGCCATGTTGCATTTATTAAACAGACTTAATCTGTAGTTTTTCGTGAAGGCGATGAACTTCTTACTTCTTTCGTTTTTCTTGTTTCTCTGTTCAGTTCCCGGCAGAGCTTTTTCTGGCAAGAAAAAACCAAGCCGAAAAAGGTCAGGGCCTTTTTCCATAATGGCTGCGGTGAGGTATTTTGAGGTGTTCGGATTTAAACTGGAGTTGACTTTGCGGGCGGCCCTGGGGTTGGCGGATAAGGAACTGGCGGCCTTCACCGGGGGCGGCGGCAAGACGGCGGCGCTGCGCCGGCTGGCCCTGGAACTGGCTGAAGCAGGGCGGACCGTGGTGGCCGCGACTACGACGAAAGTATACCGGGAGCAGTTTGCCGGCCTGGGGGAAGTGGTTGTTTCCGGCGATTACCGGTCTTTACTTGCCGGACTGCGCCGGGCGCTTGCCTCTGGGAAAGTGGCGGCGGCCGGCCGGGAAATTGCCTGGGACGGGAAGCTGGTGGGTCTGCCAGCAGAGTGGGTGGATGAGCTCTGGCGAACCAAGATCGCTGATTATCTGCTGGTGGAAGCGGACGGCAGCCGGGGCAGGTCCCTGAAAGCCCCCGCGGAACACGAGCCGGTGATTCCCGGGGCGGCTACCCTGGTGGTGCCCGTGGTCGGCCTGGACGTGCTGGGCAGGCCGCTCACCGCCGAGTTCGTCCACCGCCCGGAGCTTGTTGCCCGGCTGGCGGGAGCCGCCCCGGGTTCACCGGTGACGGCGGAGGTGGTCAGCAAAGTTATCACGCACTCGAGGGGTTTAAGGAAAGGCGTGCCTTCCGGAGCCAGGGTAGTGCCGCTGATTAACAAAGTGGACGGGCCGGTCGAGCAGTTGGCCGCCCGGGAGCTGGCGGAAAAAATTTTGTCCGCGGGAGAAATTCAGCGCGTAGTGCTTGCCAGCTGCGGGGGAAAGCAATTCTTCTGTTCCGTAGAAGGTGAGGTCTCATTTTAAATATTCGCCATATATGTGAGATATTTATGAGCACCCGGCTTGACAAATTCTTATACTGTAGCTACAATAGTAGTAACATTGGGGGTGAATCTGGTGGAACAAATTAGTTTTATCAATACCCGGGAATTTAAAAACAGGGCAACCCAAATATTAAAGCAGGTCCAAAAAGACCAGGTTGTGATTATTACCAATCGCGGTAAACCTGTTGCTATTTTAAAAAACTTTCATCCTCGGGATCTGGTTCTAACGACGAATAAGAACGATAGCCTTTACCAGCATTTGCGGGCGCAAATCTTAAAAGATAATCCTGAATTTGCTTCCCGGGATGCTCAACAAATTGCTGCTGATTTTGAAAAGCTAACGGCTAAAATAAGAAAAAAGATGGGATATAATAGCTGGGAAGAAGTGGATCGACAATTGAAAGGAGACCCTTATGGTCTTACTGGATACTAATATCTTTGTAATCGACCGTTTTTTTCCCGGCGACAGCCATTATGAGGCAAACAAAAAATTCATCAAAGAGCTGCCGCAGTTGAAGGCGGGCTTTTCCATCTTTTCTTTATTGGAACTGGCTGGCATTGCCTCTTTTAACTTATCGGCTGCCGAATTGCAAAAGTGGTTGCTGGATTTTGGTTCTGTATATCCCATCCGGATCCTCGATCCTTATGATCTGCAAATTGATTCTGTCAAAGAATGGTATATGAAGTTTTTGCGGGAACTAATGGCGAAAACGGCTTTAAAAATGACCTTTGGTGACGCTGTTCTTTTACGTGAAGCAGAAGGATACCAGGTGGAATATATTATCAGCTGGAATAAAAAGCATTTTAACGAGCGTACGACAATCCCAGTGATAAATCCGGAGGAGTTTTTAAATAATAGCCCAAGTTTGGCGTAAAAATTTTCCGGTGCTAGATATTGAAGAGGTTTTTTTGTGCCGTGGTTACCTCCAGAGAAGGGAAAAGGCAATAGACAGCCCTGTCGTTTTTGATGTTTCGAGCAATCTGGGGGGTCCGGGACAGTGGCTCTTTTTGTTTCCGCAATTATTTTGGCCGCCGGGCAGGGGAAGCGGATGGGCGCCCAGAAGCTGCTTTTGCCGATGGGTGGGCGGACCATCATTGAAAAGGTGGTGGACGTTGCGGTGGCCTCAAAGGTAAACGAAGTGATTGTGGTGCTGGGTTACCGGGCCGAAGAGGTGGCTCAAGTGCTGGCCGGAAAACCTGTGCGCCTGGTGGTGAATCCGGACTATGCCCGGGGCCAGAGCACTTCGCTAATCGCCGGCGTCCGGGCCGCCCGCCCGGAGGCCGCGGCGCTCGTGTTTATCCTGGCCGACCAGCCTTTTTTAACCCCGGACCTGATCAACCGCCTGATCGAAGTTTATCAAACCTCCGCCTGTCTGATTGCCCGGCCCGTTTTTAAAGACCGTCCGGGCCACCCTGTCCTCCTCGATGCGTCCCTGATCCCGGAACTGTTGACTTTAGAGGGCGATACCGGCGCCCGGGAGATTGTCGCCCGCTACCGCGACCGGGTCAAGCTGGTGCCGGTAACCGACGAGGCGGTGCTGCTGGACGTCGATACACCGGAGGACTACCTGCGGATTCAGCGGGCCCGCTGATCTCAAAAGCTTGCCCCGGCCCTTTCCGGCCGCGGTTTTTTCGATTTCGCCCGGAGGTCGTGAAGCAGGGAATAGGTTACCGGGATCAACAGGGGGGTAAGGACCAGGGAAGTGGCCATGCCGCCGATAAGGACGATGGCCATGCTCTGCCGGATTTCGCTCCCCGCCGAGACGGCCAGGGCGGTGGGCAGCATGGCGGCAATTAACGTGCAGGCCGTCATGGCAATCGGCCGCAGGCGGGTCAGCCCCGCTTCCAGGAGCGCCTCCCGCAGAGGGAGTCCCCTTTTCATCAGCGTGTGCGTGTAGTCGATCAGCAGGGTGCCGTGTTTGGCGGCCAGGCCGTCCAGCATGACCAGCCCGATCAGGCTCATCAGGTTGAAGGTGCTGCCGGTGAGAAAAAGGGCCCAAAGCGCCCCGATCATTCCGCAGGGCAGCGAGAGCAGGCGCAATAAAGGCGTGAGAAACGATTCGTAGAGAATAACGAGAACCATGTAGACCAGGACGAGGGATAAGATTAAAACCATAATCAGGTCCCGGAACGCTTCTTTCATGGTTTCCCGCACCCCGAAGTAGGCGATCCGGCAGCCCGGCGGGACCTCCAGGCCGGCCAGCTGCGCATCGATCTCCGCCGTGACGTCTCCCAGGGGCCGGCCGCTGAGATTGGCTGAGATCGTGATCAGCCGCTGCCGGTCCAGGCGTTCGATCACCGGCTGGCCGGAGCCCGTGGTAATCCGGGCGACTTCCCGCAGGTGAACCAGCTGCCCGCGGGCGTTAGCCACCCGCACTTCCCCCAGGTCCGCCGGGTTGCTTACGTCCACCCGGTTCAGGCGAACCCGGAGGGGATACTCCTCGCCTTTTTCCCGGAATTTCCCCGCCTCTTCACCGTGCAGCGCGGCACGCAAAGCCGTTCCGATTTCCCCGGCGCTTAAGGCCTGCCCGGCCGCCCGGAGCCGGTCCGCCTGCACCTGCACTTCGGGGCGGCCCGCGGCCTGCCAGGAGGAGCGAACGTCCACCGTTCCCGGAGTGCTCTTCACGATTTCCTCCACCCTGGCGGCCAGCCCGGCCAGAGCCTGCTCGTCCGGGCCGGTGACGGTCAATTGCAAAGGCGCCCCGTAGTCTTTTACCGGCGTGTTTTGCTCCTCCGTAACGGTCATTTTGATTCCCGGGTACTCGTTTTTCCACCGGCGGACTTCCCCGGCCACTTCCCCCACGCTGCGCCGCCGCTCTTTTTTATCGCTTAAGAAGACCCGGATCTCGGCCCGGTTGGTTTCCTGCCTGGCCAGGACATCCGCCCCCCTCCCGGACCGGACGAACACGTTTTTCACTTCCGGGATCTGTTTTAAGCGCTCCTCCAACCGGCGCACCGCCGCGTCCGTCCGCTCCAGGGAAGAGCCGGCCGGAAGCTCCAGGCCAACGGTAAAGGCGCCCTGGTCGGGCGCGGGCAAAAATTCGGAACCGATCAGCCCGGCGGGGATTAAGCCGGCGCTGCCGAAAAACAAAAGGAGCACCCCGGCCAAAACAATCCCGCGGCGCCGCAGACTCCACTCCAGAATCCGCCGGTAGGAGCCTTTAATCGCGACGCCGGCCCGCTCCAAAAATCTAAGCCGGCGCTGGAGCGTCGCCGGCGGAAGCCCCCCTTTTGGCGGGGCCGCCTTGAACTGCCAGCGCGCGGCCAGCATAGGGGTCAGGGTAAAAGAAACCAGAAGGGAAAACAGCGCGGCAAAAACCACGGTTAAGCCGAACTCCCGGAAAAACTGCCCCACCAGCCCGCTTAAGAAGGCAATGGGGAGGAAAACCACCACATCCTGCATGGTAATGGCCACGGCGGCCAGGCCGATTTCCGAGCGCCCGTCGATGGCCGCGGTAACCGGGTCTTTGCCCATCCCCCGGTGCCGGTGGATGTTTTCCAGCACCACTATGCTGTCGTCCACCAGGATGCCCACGCAGAGAATCAGGCCCATCAGGGAAAGCAGGTTAAAGGTGAAACCGGCCAGGTACATCATCAGGAAAGTGCTGATCAGCGAGGTGGGGAGGGCCACCAGCACGGTGAGCACCGACCGCCATTCCCGCAAAAAAAGGGACAGCACCAGGCCGCACAGGAGGACGCCTTCGAGCAGGCTCACCTGGGTGGAGCGGAGGGCGTTTTTGATAAAAACGGCGTCGTTTTTGGCCACGATCATTTGCACGTCCGGCGGCAGGGACTCCTTTAACTGCGCCAGCTCTTGCTCGACCGCCGCGGCAGTGGCCACGATGCCGGCGTCGCTCTGTTTTTGAATCAGGACGGCCACCGCGGAGCGGCCGTTGAAGCGGGCCCGCTCGTTTTCGTCGGCATACGCATCCCGGGTGGCGGCAATTTCCTTTAAGGGTACCGAACCGCCCGGAAAGAAGACGGGCAGCTCAGCAATTTCCCGGAGGTCGCGGAACCTCCCCAACAGGCGGACCGGCAAATCGGTCTCCTGTTGGCGCAGTTCCCCGGCCGGCACGTTCACATTTTCCGCCGCCAGCTGCCGGATCACCTGGTTGACGGCCAGTCCATAGGCGTCCAGTTTTTGACGGTCTACTTCAATTAAAATTTCCCGCTCCCGCCCGCCGGCCACCGTTGCCCTGGCCACCCCGGGCAAGGACTCCAGCCGCGCTTTCAGCGTGTTTTTGGCCAGCTGGTACAAATCTGACGCCGGACGCCGGCCGGAAAGAACCACGGTCATGATCGGCTGTTCCCGGAGATCGTATTTTCCGATAACGGGTTTTTGAACGTTTTCGGGCAGGCGGTGCAGAGCGGCGTCCACCGCCCTCTGTACGTCTAGCACGGCCAGGTCGGCGTTGGTGTCCATGGTGAATTCTAAAACGATCCAGGCCATTCCTTCGGAGGCGGTGGAAAAGGTATGCTTCAGACCGTTGACCGGGGCCACGGCTTCCTCCAGAGGCTCGACCACCTGGGCGGCGATCTCCTCCGCCCCGGCGCCCGGATAGACGGCAACAATGCCGACGTAGGGAATATTCGTCTGCGGATACAGTTCGGAACCAATCAAGCGGGAGCCGGCCAGGCCGAGGACGACGAAAAACATGATCGCCACCCAGGTGGCGGCCGGGCGCCGGATGGCCAGTTCGGTGAGGTGCAAGGAGGATTCCCCGCTTTCTTTTCCGGATCTCGTCTTTTTAGATATTGTATCATTACCGGCGCGGAGAGAAAATAGAATTCTAATTTTGGCAACTTTTCGGGTTGTTAAGCAGGATTTTTTTTGATCGGGAAGAATTTCTTTAGCTGAATGGTTATTCATTTTTTTAGAAAGGGGGCTTAGTTCAATGTCCGCCAGGCCGTGGTTAAAAAGTTACGACCCGCAAGTACCGCCGAACCTTAAGTATCCGGACGTACCTGTTCATCATTTTCTGGAGGAAAACGCCCGGAAAATTCCAGACAAAACCGCCCTCATCTTCCAGCCTGCGCCCGCCGGCTACGCCAGCAGCCGGATGACTTACCGGGAGGTCAACGATTTAAGCGACCGGCTGGCCGCCGCGCTTTCCGACCTGGGTATCCGGAAAGGAGACCGGGTGCTTTTGCTGATGGTGAATTCCCCCCAGTTCGTCATTTCTTACTATGCCGCCTTGAAGCTGGGGGCGGTGGTGGTGGCCACCAACCCGCTCTACAGCCCGCGCGAGATGGAGCATCAGGCCCTGGATTCCGGCGCCCGGATCGCCATCGTGATGAGCCGGTTTTACCCTGTGATCAAAAAAATCCAGGGGAATACCGCGCTGGAAAAAGTAATCGTAACCAATATCAAGGACTATATGTCCTCTTTGCTGCGCTTCCTTTTTACGCTGGCTAAAGAGAAAAAGAGCGGCGACCGGGTGACGCCGGCGGAAGGCGATTACTCTTTTACCGGCTTGCTGAACCGGTACAGCGCCGGTCAGCGCCCCCCGGTGGAGGTGGGTCCGGACGACCTGGCCCTTTTGCAATACACGGGCGGAACCACCGGCCTGCCGAAAGGCGCCATGGCGCTGCACCGCAACCTCGTTGCCAATACCTTGCAGATCCGCGCCTGGATCCACGATCTGAAAGAAGCAGGAGAGATCGTGCTGGGGGCCATCCCTTTGTTCCACGTCTACGGGCTGGTCACGGTGCTCAACTTCGGGATCGCTTCCGGTTCCACCCTTGTCCTGCTGCCCGATCCCCGGGACATCAATAACATGTTCCACGCCATCCAGCGCCACCGCCCCACCATCTTTCCGGGAGTGCCGACTCTGTACAACGCCATCAACAACCACCCGCAGGTGAAGCAATTCGACCTCAAAAGCATCCGGGCCTGCATCAGCGGCTCGGCGCCTTTAATGGCGGAAACCCAGAGAACGTTTGAAGCGCTGACGGGGGCGGCCCTGCGGGAGGGTTACGGTCTTTCCGAAGCGCCCACCGCCACCCACTGCAACACCGTTTCCGGTGAAAACCGCTACGGCTCCATCGGCCTGCCCTTTCCCGACGTGGACTGTAAAATTATCAGCACGGCCGACGGGGTTACGGAACTGCCGCCTGGGGAGGTGGGCGAACTGGCGATCAAAGGGCCGCAGGTGTTTGCCGGCTACTGGAACATGCCTGCGGAGACAGCCGCCGTGTTGAAGGACGGCTGGCTTTACACCGGCGACTTGGCGAAAATGGACGAAGACGGGTACTTCTATATTGTGGACCGGAAGAAGGAAATGATCATCGCCGGTGGGTACAATATTTATCCCCGGGAAATTGAAGAAGTGATCAAGGAGCACCCCAAGGTTTTGGAGGTGGCGGCCGGCGGCATTCCGGATCCCTACCGCGGGGAGACCGTCAAGGTATGGGTAGTGCCCAAACCCGGGGAAACCCTGACGGCAGAGGATATCCGGGAATATTGCAAGGATAAGCTGGCCAAATTTAAAATTCCAACCCATGTAGAATTCCGGAACGAATTGCCCAAAACAGGTGTCGGCAAGATCTTGCGGCGGGTGCTGATCGATGAAGAAAAAAGCAGGCAGGGTCTGGGCGTCGGCGCTTGACAAACTGCCTCCAGGTACCCTATTGCCTGATTGCATAATTGATTGGGTGCTTTTGTACAAGACAAACCTGTGATATAATCAAGGAAAAAATTCGGGGAGGGGATTTTGCTTGAATTTATTGATTATGGGTCCGCCGGGAGCAGGTAAGGGAACCCAGGCCGAAGTGCTGGTGAAAGAGCTGGCGATCACCCATATTTCCACCGGGGACATGTTCCGCAATGCCATTAAGGAAGGCACCGAGATGGGGAAAAGAGC
>JBFMBG010000108.1:0-8707 GCA_040755215.1 Bacillota bacterium
TCAAACTGAACAGGAAAGGTATGGAACGAAAGCTGGTCCGTCGTTTAGAGGAACTTGGCTATAAAGTGACTTTGGAAGAAGCTGAACCGGCTGCTTAATTATGTGGTTTATTCTATTTTCTGAGGAGTTGCTCATGAAGACTTACGTTTTCGCAGTTAAAAAATGAGGGCTGGAATTTGTCCGGGTGAGCGACATCTGCGGAGGGTCGGGAACCGGACACAGCGCAGCTGCGGCAAGCGAACCGGCAGCGCAATTGAGAAGTGGGATGTGAGAAGTTGGAGGTGGGAAAATCTCACTTCTAACTTCCCACCTCTCACTTCTCAATTGGTCGGCCCGGAGTAGCGGAGCGAACCGGACAATTCCAGCCCGATGGGAAATGATGGCAGAGTCTATTTTCGAGGGAGATGCTGATCTTTAATGTTGGACGAACTGGACAGGCGCCTGTTGAACCTGGTGCAGACGCGCTTGCCGGTGGCGCCGGAACCTTACCGCGAACTGGCGCAGGAATTGGGAGTTGCCGAGGAAGAAGTGATCGGCCGCCTGCGGCGGCTGATCGAAGCGAAAGTCATCAGGCGGCTGGGGGCCATTTTTGATTCCCGGAAGGTGGGTTACGTGGGAACGCTCTGCGCTTTCAAAGTGCCCGCGGAGCGCGTCGCGGAGGTGGCCGCCGAAGTGAACAGGCATCCGGGCGTAACCCATAACTATCTGCGGGATCACGAATATAACATGTGGTTTACCATCCTGGCCGGGTCGGAAGCCGGGCTGAACGAAACTCTCCGGGAAATTAAAGAGCGCACGGGTATAAACGAATGTCTTGTCCTGCCCGCCGCCAATATTTTTAAAATCCGGGTTAATTTCGACCTTGCTTGAGGAGCGGAATGTTGAATAAACTGGATCGGGCGCTTGTGCGCGAACTTCAGGAAGGCCTGCCCCTGGTCAAGCGGCCTTTTCTGGCGATTGCCCAAAAACTGGGGATGAGCGAAGCGGAAGTGCTGGCCAGGGTGCGGAAATTTATTGAACGCGGCGTCATCCGCCGGTTTGGCGCCGCCGTGCGGCACCAGGATCTGGGGTATGTGGCCAACGCCATGGTGGTCTGGCGGGTGCCGGACGAGCGGGTGCCGGAAGTAGGGCGGATAATGGCTTCTTTTTCGGAAGTGACCCATTGTTACGAGCGGGTTCGCGCTTCCGGGTGGCCCTACAATCTGTATACCGTCATCCACGGCCGGACGGAGGAACAGTGCCGCGAAGCAGCCGCCCGGATCGCGGAGGCCGCGGGCGTTAGCGACTATCTGCTCCTGTTCAGTATGGCCGAGTTAAAGAAGAATAGTATGAAATATTTCGTGGAAGGGTGAAAAGGATGCCGGCCGTGACGATAACCATGCTCGCCCGGGGTGCGGAAGTACGCAGGCGCATTGCCAGACGGGTCACGGAAGTAATTGCGGAAGAAGCAGGCGTACATCCGGAATGGATCACTATCCACTTCGTGGAAACCAGTGGGGACATGCTTGCAAAAGGAGGCGTCCTCTTGTCGGAAAGGCAGGATAAAAGTGCGGAACAGGGGGTAAAGAACCTTGCTCCCCGGGTTTAACAAATCAGCGGAGTTGTTTGCCGAAGCCCGGCGCTGGCTGCCGGGGGGAGTGAACAGCCCCGTCCGGGCCTTTAAGGCCGTCGGCCGGGACCCCGTGTTCATCGCGCGAGGAGACGGCGCGTATCTTTACGATGTGGACGGCAACCGTTACATTGACTACGTTTGTTCGTGGGGGCCGCTGATTCTCGGCCACCGCCATCCGGAAGTTATGGCCGCCCTGGCGGGGTGTCTGGAGCGGGGGACCAGTTTCGGCGCGCCTACGGAACTGGAGGTCGAACTGGCCAGGACCATCGTGGCCGCCTTTCCCTCGTGCGAAATGGTGCGCCTGGTCAACTCGGGAACGGAAGCGACGATGAGCGCCCTGCGCCTGGCCCGGGCGTGGACCGGCCGGGCTAAAATCGTCAAGTTTGCCGGGTGTTACCACGGCCACGCCGATTACCTGCTGGTGAAGGCCGGGTCCGGCGCCCTTACTTTCGGCGTGCCCACCAGTCCCGGGATACCGCCCGACGTCGCCGTGAACACGCTGACCGCCCCCTATAACGACCTGGAAACGCTCGAACGCCTCTTTGAACAGGAAGGAGCCGACATCGCCGCCGTCATTATCGAACCCGTGGCCGGCAACATGGGCGTGGTGCCGCCGCGGCCGGGCTTTTTGGAGGGGGTGCGGGAGCTGACGCGCAGCTTCGGCGCGCTCCTTATCTTTGACGAGATCATTACCGGTTTCCGGGTGGCTTACGGCGGCGCCCAGGAATTATACGGGATTGAAGCCGACCTTACCTGTTTTGGAAAAATTATCGGCGGCGGCCTCCCGGTGGGCGCTTACGGGGGGAAAAGGGAAATCATGGAGCAGGTTGCTCCCCAGGGGCCCGTTTACCAGGCCGGCACCCTGTCCGGCAACCCCCTGGCCGTCACCGCCGGCCTGGCTACCCTGAAGGTGCTCCAGCGGCCGGGCATTTACCGGGAGCTTGCCCGGAAAGGGGCCCGGTTGGCGGAAGGTTTGCTCGCCGCCGCCCGGGAAGCGGGGTTAAAAGTAACCGTCAACCGGGTCGAGTCGCTGCTCTGCACCTTCTTTACCGAAAAAGAGGTGGTGGATTACGAGACCGCCTTATCCTCCGACACCGCCCGGTATGCCGCTTTCTTTAAGAGCATGTTGAACCAGGGTGTTTACCTGGCGCCGTCCCAGTTTGAAGCCCTGTTTATCTCCGCCGCCCACACCCCCGGGCACCTTGACTACACAATCGACGCAGCCGCCAGGGCTTTCCGGGAATTAAAAAAAGTTATTTGACAAAAGTGCTCCCGTAATGTTATAAAATAAATGGAATATGTGAATTTGGGTACATTAAGTTGGCCCATTTAAATACTGTTCTGAAAATTTTTCGATCTTGATTTGCAAAAGGAGGAGCCGGTAGTGAAAACATTGCGAGTGCCGGAGGCCACGGTCACCAGGTTGTCTGTTTACTCCAGGTTCCTGGAAAGGCTGGACCGCAACGGGGTGACCACCGTTTCCTCGGGAGAAATCGCCGAAGGGGTGGGGGTCAGTCCTGCGCAGGTGCGTAAAGACCTGGCCTACTTTGGTGAATTCGGCACCCGTGGAGTGGGATACAACGTTAAAGATTTGATGCGCTATACGATGAAAATTTTGGGGCTCGACCAGAAATGGCCTTTGATTCTGGTGGGCGCCGGCAACCTGGGCTTCGCTCTTTGTACTTACAAGGGGTTTAATGACCGCGGCTTTTCCATTGTTGCCGTTTTCGATAACGATTTAATGAAAATTGGCAAAATGATCGGGCACCTGGAAGTTCTGCCCATGGAAAAGATGCCGGAAGTAATTGAAAAGCATAAGGTGCGCATCGGCATCATTGCCGTCCCGCCCCGGGCCGCCCAGGACGTGGCCGAATATATGGTCAAAAACGGCCTGGAAGCCATTCTTAATTTTGCCCCCATCACTTTAAACCTGCCGGACCGGATTGAAGTGCGGAACGTCGACCTTTCCGTCAAACTGGAGATCCTCACCTTTAACCTGGGCTTCAAGGCGGCGCAGAGCCTGTAAAAAAAGTCGCCGGTCGGCAGACGTCAGAAGTCGGTAAGAGCATGAAGAATTCTTTTAATATTCCAAAGGGTTTACTTTACATAGGGGTTATCGGTGCGGGGGAATGCACGGAAGAGGAGGCCCGGCTGGCCGAGGAAGTAGGTTGCGAGATAGCCCGCCGGAAGGCCGTGCTCATCTGCGGGGGGCGCCGGGGCGTAATGGAGGCGGCGGCCCGGGGAGCGCAGCGGGCCGGGGGGCTGGTGGTGGGCATTCTTCCCGGGTCCAACCGCCGGGAAGGCAACCCTTACCTGACGGTGGCCCTGCCTACGGGTCTGGGCGATGCCCGCAACGCCGTTATTGCTTGTGCCGCCGATGTTTTCATCGCCATCTCCGGAGGTTACGGTACCCTCTCGGAGATCGCGCTGGCCTTGAAAATGGGCAAGCCCGTTGTCGGTCTTTTTACCTGGGAGTTGACCGGGCGGGAGCGGCCGTTTGCCGTGCACCGGGCCAAAAGCGCCATTGAGGCAGTAGAGCTTGCTTTTCAGCTGGTTTCATTATAGACTTGCGGCAAATCAATCCCCCGTACCGGGCGGAACCAAAGAGGGGGCATGGAAAATGAGCGGCTACAATGTTCTGGAGGTAAAAACTTCTACGCGCGCGCAGTTTATCGACATTACCGATCAGATCAAGCAATTGGTGGCCGACGCGGGCATCCGGGAAGGGGTTTGCTACCTTTTTGTACCGCACACCACCGCGGCCGTTACCATTAACGAGAACGCTGATCCCACCGTGGTCCAGGACATTTTAACCCAGCTGGAAAAAACAGTGCCCTGGCAGGGCGACTATCGGCACACGGAGGGGAATGCCGCCGCCCACATCAAGGCCGGCCTGCTGGGGGCCTCCCAAACCATTTTTATCAGCAACGGCCGGCTGGTCCTGGGGACGTGGCAGGGTATTTTCTTTTGCGAGTTTGACGGACCCAGGCAGAGGAAGGTTCTGGTGAAAATCATCGCCGGCTAGAAGGCCGGATAATGAAAAGGCCGCGGTTTAAAAAACCGCTTTCGGAAAAAGAAAAACGCCCATCTTTTCTAGAACAGGCGCGTTTTTAAATAAGCGTTTGCGATTTTGCGTTCGCGATGAGCGCTTGAGATAATCCTTTTTGACGGGCGACTTTAAGCCCGGTACTCTACTTCACTATGTTCGTAAGGTTCGTCAAACAACGCCAGCAAATCGCCGGCCCTGACGATGCCCACCACTTCGCCGTTTTCGACGACAGGCAAAAGCCTCACCTTTGCGCTCAGGATGGCCTCGATGGCTTTGTCCGCCGGGTCGTTGGCATTCACGCAGACCATTTCCAGACGCGCTATTTCCTGAACGTAAGGGTAAATTCCGGCGCAAAAGACATGTTCTTTCTTTAAAACATAAGGCCTTTCTTTTTCCTGAAGGCTCCCTCCGTTTACCGGCTCCATGATTTCGCTTACCATTTTCATTTTTTTGCCGGCCTTTTATCCGGTTTTTGGCTTTGAACCAACCGGACGGCCCCTGCGGCCGGTCTTCACGCTCCTTTCCTTGAATTCTCCGTTCTTTTTGAACGGCAAGGGGCCAGAAATAGTTAATTTTGCAGGTGGACGGCAAGTTTTTATGTACAATTTGTCACGATACCCGGACGCCTGTTTTTTCCGCCCATTTTTTCGAAAATTCTTTGCAAGCGCCGTTTCAGGTAATCAGCAAACTTTTCTTTGCTTTTTCCGGTCGGTGCTCCGTTCATTCTCCCCCCTCCCCCCAGATGCCGTCTGCAGCCGGCTCTTTTCACTACAATCCATCTTGTGATTGTTCTCTTAATCACAATTATACCTTATTTTTTGTCATTGTCAATTATCCCCGCTAAAGTTCTTTTAATCCAAATATTAATAAGATTATACCGATTTGGAAACGATCCACCTGGATTCGTTTGGCTGCCGGTGCAGTGCATCCCGCCTTTACCGCCTCCCGTGGTATAATCTACGTGGGATATTTTTAACTGCCTGTATTCGGGGAATTGCGCGCGGTAGTGGGACAATCGTTGAAGGAGCGCCGAAAAGAAAGGTTTATTTGCGGTGGCGGCAGTGTGCCGGACAGGCAGGACAAATCAGCAAATTAGCGAAATATGTAAATGTTAAGGAGTTGAAAAAAAATGGGCGGGGGTTTTGCGTTTATCCACGCCGCCGACCTGCACCTGGACAGCCCTTTTCGGGGTTTTGAGCAGGTGGCGGACGTTGCTGCGCCGGTTCGGGAAAACGTCCTCGGCCGGCTCCGCAACTGCACCTTCGGGGCGCTGGCCAACATTGTGGAGGCCTGCTCACAAAACCAGGTGGATTTTCTCGTTCTCGCCGGCGATATCTTTGATCTGGCCGACCGCAGTTTGCGCGCCCAGCTGCGCTTCCGGGAGGCCATGGAAAAGCTCGCCGAAAGGGGCATCCGCGTGTTTGTCGCCTGGGGCAACCACGATCACGACGAGGGGTTCCGGGCGCAGCTGACCTGGCCGGAAAACGTCCATTTCTTTTCCCCCGGCGAAGTGGAAGCCTGCCCCGTGGTGCGCCGGGGCAGGGAGATTGCCCGCGTCCACGGGATCAGCTACCCCCGGCGGGAGGTCACCGAAAACTACGCCCGGCTTTTTCAACGCCACCCGGACGCCCCCTTTTCCGTCGCGGTTTTGCACTGCAACGTGGGGGGCATCCCCGAGCACGAAAACTACGCTCCCTGCCAGCTGGACGACCTCCGCAAAAGCCGGTTTGATTACTGGGCGCTGGGGCACGTTCACGGGCGGCGCGTCTTCCAGGACGCCAACCCGGCCATCGTTTACCCGGGCAGCCCGCAGGGGCGGAACCCGCGGGAAGGGACGGAAAAGGGCTGTTACCTGGTGAGGGTGGCCGAAAACGGCCTGGTCACCCTGGAATTTTTGCCCGTGGATACCGTCAGGTGGGTGGAATTGCCCGTTTCCATTGCCGGGATGAACAGTGAAGATGATTTGTTAAGCTGCCTGGAAACCCGGCTTCAGGAGATCCGGGAGGAGCACCCCGGCCGCTCGGTGGTGGTGCGCATCGGGCTGGAGGGCCGCGGCCCTTTGCACAGGCGACTGCAAGATAAAGGAACTGCCGGCGACCTCCTTGGTGAATTGCGCGCCCGTTTTGCTGCTGCGCAGGGAAATTTCTTGTGGCCGGAGGCAATCCGCTGCCGCACAGGCATTTCCGTTGACAGGGAAGCCGTCCGCAGGAGCCGGACGCTGCTGGGGGACCTCCTTCTTTTGGGTCAAGAGGCGCTGACCGATGTTGAACTGCGCAACCGGCTCCGGCAAAGCCTGTCCCCCCTGGAGGAAAGGGCGGTGAGGCGCCTTTTGCCGCCGGGGGACGAGGAATTTGCGGAATTGCTGGGCGCCGCCGAGGAGCTGGCCGTTGATTTGCTGTGGGAGGAGGAAGAATGATGCGCCTGGCCGGCCTGCACGTCGATGCTTACGGCATCCTTCACGATTTGACGCTCTCCCCGGAAGACCTCGGCGGGACGCCGGTGGTTCTCTACGGCTTAAACGAAGCGGGCAAGTCGACGCTGATTTCTTTTGTGCGCGGCACCCTCTTTGGTTTTAAAGGGGAGGGAAGTAAAGCCGAACCGGTGGCGGCAACCCTCCCCGGAGGGTGGCTGCTTCTGGAGGACGAAGGCGAATTTTTCCGCGTCTTCAGGTCCGGCAAAGGAGACGGCAAGGTGGTCGTGGAGCTGCCGGACGGCACGCAGGCAGGGGAAGCTTTCCTGCGCGACCGCCTTCTCCACGGCGTCAGCCCCACTTTTTTTAAAAATGTTTTCGCCATCGGAATCGAAGAACTGAGAAAAGTCGATGACTTAAAAAAAGAAGAAGTGAATTCTTACATTTACGGGGCCGGTACGGGGGTAAGGCCGGAGAAGCTCGCCCAGGCGGCCGCCCTCCTGCGTTCTTCCCTTCTGGACCTGTTCAACCCGGACAGGCGCGCCCAGAAACCGGAAATAAACCGGCTCCTCAGCGAACTGGACAGGCTCGACCGGCAGATCCGGCAGCTTGAGCAGCAGCCTGCGCAGTACCGGCAGCTTAAGGCCGCCCAGGCGGAGCTGGCGAAAAGGCACGACGCCCTCCTGGAAGAATTCCGGGGCTTGCGTGAGCGCCTCCGGCGCCTGGAAAACCTGCGCAAAGCCCGGGAGCCGTGGGTGAAGCAGCAAAGCCTGAGCGCGCTGCTGGCGGCCGCGGAACCGGTCGAAAATTTTCCGGAAGACGGCGTTTCCCGGCTGGAGAGGCTGGCGGAGCGGAAGGAAGAAAAGCTGGCCGCGTTGCGCAAGTACGCGCTGGCGGTGGAAAACCTGCAGGGAAAGCTGAACTCGTTTCCGCTGGACGCCGCCGTTTTAGAACAAAGCGCGGCCATTAAAAGCCTGGATGGAGAGCTTTCCCTCTACCTGGAGAAGCGGCAGAGGTTAAACGAAGCAGAAGCCAGGATGGAGCAGTTAGCGGAGCAGGTCCAGGAGCAGCTGGCCGATCTGGGTCCGGCCTGGGACGCCGGGGCGGTGCTGGCGCTCGATCTTTCCCTTGCCGTTCGCCGGCGGGTGGAGGATTACGCCCGCGCTCTGCGCCGGCAGGAAGAGAACGTAAATAAATTCCGCCACCTCCGGGAATCCTGCCAGAAAGAGGTTGACGAAAAAAGGACCGCCCTTGCGGAAGTTGCCGGGAAAATGTCCGCCCTGCCGGCAGTTCAACAAGATCCCCGGCCTTTGCGCGAGCGCCTGGTCGCCCTGGAGGGATTGGAACAGGATTGGCAGCGCCGCGAACAATTGCGGCTGAACAGGGAGGGGAAGCAGGAAAGGTGCAATGACCTGCGTTTAAGAAAGGACTTCGTGGAAAACAGCCTTCAAAATGCAGCGCGCTTAAAAGAACCCTGGTGGCTTGCCGCCGCCGCGGCGCTCTTCGGTCTGGCCGGTTTACTGGCCGCCGGGCCCGGCGCGGCCGGCTTTGTTTTACTTGCCGGCGGAGTCGGGCTGGGAGTTCTCCTGTTCTTCTTCTTGCGGGGCAGGGCGGCGGCAGAGGCGGCTCGCCGGCA
>JBFMBG010000109.1:0-8414 GCA_040755215.1 Bacillota bacterium
GGCAAAATCGCCCAGTTTACGGCGCAACAGCTGACCTGTCCGGCGCCACTTAAACTGGATCAGGGAAACTACCTTCGGCTTTTCGCTATGCAGTTGACTTTTCCTTTCCATTCTGTCCACCTCTCTTCAAGCCACTATGGACATTATTCAACAAGAGGCCCGCCTATTCCTGCCGCCGGAAATTATGTATCCAGGATAATATACCCCGCCTCCTGGTAGATATTTGCCTTGATCAACCTGAAAAAATCGGCTTTTAAATAGGCTCTTCCATCCTTTAAAAGGAGAGTTTGCTCACTCGCAGAGAAGAAAAACTTCTTATCCCCGCCTTTGATGGCAATAACTCCTGTTGATTCCCGCCACTCAACCTCATAACCAATTGCTTCCAGGGTAAAACGCAAAGGCAAATATATCTCATTTTCCAACAGCAGGGGGGCGGGGCCTGCCGCAATTTTTTCGCCGTCGATAAAAACCCCTTTTCCGTCGGCGGCAAACTTAAGTTGCCTGGTCTCTTGAGCGTCGATTAGCTGGCGGGCAACAACCACCTGCAACTCCGGCGTAGAAACTACGCGGTCCGGCTTTAAGCCGTTTTTATCGATGGAAATCCCTCGGGGAGTTAAATAACGGGCGATGGTCATCTTGAGCGCTCCACCCGCCTGCAGAGGGATTACCGCCTGGACGACTCCTTTTCCGTAGGAACGGGTCCCCACCAGCGTGGCTACCTGATAATCGGCAAGCGCCCCGGCAAGCACTTCGGCGGCGCTGGCGCTGTAGCCATTGACTAAAATTACCAGGGGCAGGTTATATCCGGCCGAAGTACCGGCAGTTTTATATTCCTGCCGGTCGCCGTCCCGGTCCTCAGTGGTAACCACCAGTTTTCCGGAAGGCAAAAAACAGCCGGCGATATCCACGGCCGCCTGCAGGTAGCCGCCCGGATCATTCCGGAGATCTAAGATCAAGCCCTTAACCCCGGCTTTCCGCAATTCCTCCAGAGCTTCTTGAAACTCCCGGGCAGTCCGGGTGCCAAAAGTATGCACGTAAATATAGCCAACGTTGCCGCCAACCACCCGCCACTGGCAGGTCGGGCCGGCGATGGCCGCCCGTTTTACCTCCACGTCAAACTGGCCTGCCCCGGCCCGCCGGATGGTCAGCCGCACCAGGCTGCCGCGCGGGCCGCGGATTTTGAAGACAACTTCCGACAAGGGCCGCCCCGCCACGTCTTCGCCGTCCACCTTGACGATTTGGTCCCCCACGCGCAGGCCTGCCGCCGCCGCCGGCGAACCAGTGATAACTCTGGTGACCGCCGGGTAAGGCTCCTGTGCCTCCAGTTCCACCCCGATCCCCGAAAACTCACCGTCCAAGGAACTGACAAACTTGCTTAAATCACCCGGGCTGAGATATTCCGTATAGGGGTCATGCAACGTTTCGATCATCCCGCGAATGGCCCCTTCAGTCAAAACATCCACGTCGGGACGGTTAATATGATGATTATAAATGTATTCCATGATCTCGTGCGTTGCCCCCGCTCCTTGTTCAACCGTGTCAAAAGACAGGGCGGGCGACACCGGGACACAAAAACAAAAAATAAAAATAAAAAGAGCGAACGTTAATTTTTTGCCCACTTTCCTCACCCCAAAAAAATTCCCTTATGTACTTCGCCTTTCCAGGTCTAATTTCCTTCATCAGGGAAAATTTTTAGATCTTTAAAATTGTCAAACAAGCAGGTATTTCGGTTAGCGGTGGTGAAATACTTACTTTTAAGCGATGGAATAAGGCGGTGTTTTTCTTTGGCAACAGAGACCCTTTTAGTTATCGACGGCAACAGCCTGGCCCACCGGGCTTTTCACGCCATCCCCCTGCTCTCCACCACCCAGGGAGTGATCACCAACGCCGTTTACGGCTTTACCAATATGCTTTTGAAAGTGTTGGGAGAGTACCCCGCCCAATTTGTGGCGGTTTGTTTTGATAAAGGGAAAATAACGTTCCGGCACGATGCTTACGAAGAATACAAGGCTCACCGCAGAGCCACTCCGGATGAACTGCGCACCCAGTTCCCTTTGATTAAGGAACTGCTCTGCGCCTTGCGCATTCAAATCATGGAATGCGACGGGTACGAGGCGGACGATTTAATCGGCACCATCATCAAAGAAGCCCAGGAAGCAAAAATAACGAGCATCATTTTGACGGGCGACCAGGATGCCCTCCAGCTTGTTTCGCCCGTAACAAAAGTCCTGCTCACCAGAAAAGGGATTACGGAATTAGAAGAATATACCGAAGGAAAGGTTTGGGAACGGTTTGGCGTGACCCCCGCCCAATTTGCCGATTTTAAAGGGCTGGTTGGGGACCAATCCGACAATATACCCGGCGTGCCGGGCATCGGGGCGAAAACGGCCGCCGCCCTGCTGAAAGAACACGGCTCCCTGGAAAACTTAATCAACCACGCCCAAGATTTGCCCGAACGCTACCGGGAAAAAATTCAGCAGTTTGCCGGCCAGGCAATTTTATCCAAGCGCCTGGCCACGATCCGGCAGGACGCGCCCCTGGAAATCGATCTCCTGCAGTGCCGCTGGGAAGGCCCCGATTACCATGAACTTTTGAGCTTTTTCAATAAACTGGAATTTAAAAGCCTGCTTCGTTCCCTTACCCAGCCGGAAAAACCGGAAAAGAAAAGGCAAAAGGCAGCGAAGCCAAAGGCGGCAACAATTTTTGACCCGGACGAAATCACCACCTACCGGGTTGGCTTTCTGGAAATTACCCGTGCCGAACAACTGACCCATTTGCTTGCGGCGGCGCGGCGGGCGGGCCGCGTGGCCCTGGCCCTGGAAGGCAGCCGGGAGACGGGGGTGCGGGCAGCAGCCCTGGCCCTAATAGATCCTTCCGGTGAAAGCCGGGAAGAAGATCCGCAACTCTTTTCTCTAAACCCGGCGAACGAAGAAAAACTTGCTGTGCTTCGCGAAATATGCGCCGATCCGGAGATAGAAAAAATCGCTCACGACGGCAAGGATGCCCTCTGGCTCCTGAAAGCGAACGACATCCCGGTCAATAACCTGGCCTTCGACACCATGGTGGCGGCTTACCTGATCAACCCCGGCTCCCCCAACCTTGATTTGCCGGATCTGGCGCTGGAAAACTTAAATGTGGTTTTGCCGGCAGGCGGGCCGGGGGCTCTGCCGGCCCGGGCCGACGCCGTCCACCGCCTCACCGGTGCCCTGCAGACCAAGCTGCATCTTCTGGAAGTCGACCGGCTCTTTGCCGCGGTAGAAATACCCTTGATCAACGTCCTGGCCGAAATGGAGATGGCCGGCGTCGCTATCGACGAAGGCCGCCTGAGCCTGATGTCCGCTGAACTGGGACAAAGAATCCAGGAGCTGGCCGCCGAAATTTACCTGCTGGCCGGCGAAGAGTTCAATATCAATTCGACAAAGCAACTGGCGCACATTCTCTTCGAAAAACTGCAACTGCCGGTAATTAAGCGCACCAAAACGGGCTATTCCACGGACGTGGAAGTGCTGGAAGAACTGGCCGGCGCCCACCCCGTGATCAACAAAATTTTAGAGCACCGGCAGCTGGTAAAACTCAAATCGACCTATGTGGATGGTCTGGCGGCGTTAATCAGCCCGCGCACCGGCCGGATTCACACTACTTTTCACCAGACGGTGACGGCCACCGGCCGGCTGAGCAGCTCCGACCCGAATTTGCAAAACATCCCCGTGCGCCTTGAAGAAGGCCGCAAAATCAGGCAGGTATTTGTCCCCCGCCAGAAAGGCAATCTCATTCTGGCCGCCGATTACTCCCAGATCGAACTGCGCATCCTGGCCCACATGACCGGCGATCCCAGCCTGGTGGAGGCCTTCCAAAAAGGGGAGGACATCCACACCCGTACAGCTGCCGAGGTCTTCAGCGTAGCCGTAGCCGAGGTCACCACGGATCTGCGCACACGGGCAAAGGCCGTCAATTTCGGTATCGTCTATGGCTTAAGCGATTACGGTTTGGCCCGGGACATCAACGTCTCCCGCCAGGAAGCCAAACAGTATATTGAAAATTATTTCAACCGATACAAAGGAGTCAAGGAATACATTGAACGCACCAAAGCCGAAGCCAGAGAAAAGGGGTACGTCACCACCATCCTGAACAGGCGCCGCTACCTGCCCGAACTTTTCAGCCCCAACCGGACGGTCCGGAGTTTCGGCGAGCGCGCCGCCATCAATACCCCCATTCAGGGCAGCGCCGCCGACATTATCAAGCTGGCCATGCTCCGAACCCACGAAGAACTCAAAAAACGCCGGCTGCAAACGAAAATGATCCTGCAGGTCCACGACGAGCTTATCTTTGATGTTCCTGCTCAGGAAGTTAAAGAAGTTGCCGAACTGGTGCGGGATTGCATGGAAAACGCGATCGTCTTAAAGGTACCGCTGGTGGTCGAGATCAAAGCCGGGCCGAACTGGTACGAAACCAAACCGCTTTAGGCAGGGACAAAGGCACAGAGGCACAAAGATAAAGAGAAACCCAAAGGAGATGCCCGGATATGCCCGAACTGCCCGAGGTAGAAACAATCAAACGCACCCTGGAAGGAAAAATAAAGGATCTGTCCATCACGGCGGTAGAAGTAATTCTTCCGAAAATCATTAAAACCCCTGATCCGCAAGAATTGGCCGCCCGCCTGCCGGGCAAAAAAATTAAAAAACTGGAACGCAGGGGCAAGTATCTGCTTTTTCATCTTTCGGAAAATCTTGTCCTGGTTATCCATTTGCGCATGACCGGCAGGCTTGTCTACTCCCGGCCGGACGATCCCCTTCCGCCCCATACACACGTCGTCTTTCACCTGGACAACGGCTGCCAGTTGCGTTATGCGGATTTGCGCCAGTTCGGCCGCATTACCCTGGTCGACGCTAAAGAACTGGCGAATCTGCCGGGTTTTTCCGGCCTGGGGTTTGATCCCTTCGACCCGGATTTTACGCGCGAGTTCTTCAAAAAAGAACTCAAACAAAGGCGCACCATGCTTAAACCGCTTCTTTTGGACCAAAGCTTCGTAGCCGGCCTGGGCAATATTTACGCAGACGAAGTTCTTTACCGGGCGCAGGTTCACCCGCGGCGGCAGTCGCACACCCTCACCCCCCGGGAAGCCAGCCGCCTTTTTTACGCCGTCCGGGAAGTGTTACAGGAGGCGATTGCCAACCGGGGTACAAGCATCAGGGACTACGTGGACGGTGATGGAAGAGAAGGTAATTACCAGAATTTACTGAGGGTTCACCATCGCGAAGGAGAACCCTGTTTAAAATGCGGTAAGCCAATTATCCGGGTCCGTCTCGGGGGGCGCAGTACATACTTTTGCCCGCATTGCCAAAAATCGTAAATTAACCCGCGCCAGGCACAACTTCGCCGGTCCTCCCATAAGATTAGAGTTAGGTAAAAATGTACCGGGAGGACCGCTGGAAATGGAGCTTCTCACCATCACCCTCTTCGCCCTGGCGCTGAATATGGATGCCTTTGCCACCGGTGTAGCCTACGGAATGCGCCGGATAAAAATTCCCCTGGCCTCTCTTTTGATTATCAGCGGACTCTCGGTTTTGGCCATCACGTTTTCCATGCTGGCCGGAAATCTACTGGCCAGCTTTGTCCCGGACGCCTTTGCCCGCCGCCTGGGCGGCTTTATCCTGCTCTTCATCGGCGGCTTGTTTGTACGGCAAAGTCTGCGCCGAAACAGCATTCACGCCGCCGATCACACCACGGAAACCAGGACCCTCCTCCGGATCCGCATTTATTCCCTGGATCTGGTCATTCACGTGCTCAGAGAACCGCATCGGGCCGACCTGGACCGTTCCGGCGAAATTTCCACACCGGAGGCTTTTTTGCTGGGCGCCGCCCTGGCCATGGATTCTTTCGGCGCCGGCTTCGCCGTTTCCATGCTGGGTTTTGATCTCGCCCTCACCGCCGCCCTGGTAGGCATTGGCCACCTTGCACTCACCTATCTGGGCCTGCTGGCCGGCCGGGGGTTCAGCGCCACCTGGCTGGGCAAGCAGCTCTCCGTCCTGCCGGGTTGCATCTTGATTTTCCTGGGCTTAGCAAAGCTGCTGTGAAGCAGCAGGAAAAACCTTTGCCGGCGGCGAATCAAAACCTGGGGTGATTGTTTGTGTTTCTTCGGCGCAGAAATAGAAATCTTGCACCAGTTCTATTTCTGCTGTTCGTCCTCTTCCTGGTTGCGAATGCCGGCCGCCTGGCCAGAGTTTTTTACCCGTTTCACTACCGGGAAATAATTTTTTACTACGCCCGGGAATATAATATTGATCCCTACCTGGTCGCGGCGATTATAAAAACAGAAAGCAACTTTAACCCGCAGGCTGTTTCGCCCAAAGGCGCCCTGGGATTAATGCAGGTAATGCCGAAAACGGGGAAATGGGTGGCCGAAGTTACTGGACAGGCCAGTTTTTATCCCGAACAGCTTTTTGACCCGGAAACCAATGTCCGCATTGGTTCGTGGTACCTGGCCGATCTTTCCCGGGAGTTCCAGGACGACTTGATTCTGGTGCTGGCGGCTTACAACGGCGGCCGCAGCAACGTAAAGAAGTGGCTGGCCGAAGAAGACTGGACCCGGTCAGGCAAAATCGACCAGGTGCCCTTCCCGGAAACAAGGCAGTTCATCCGGAAGGTAATCTGGAACTGCAAGTTATATAAGCTTCTATACGGTTAATTATAGCGAGGCATGCAGGCAAACAGTTCTCCCACAGTGTACGGACAAAGTTTACGGACACAAAGGCACAAAGTATTGGGGGAAGATAACTATGCAGGACGTTATTACCCCGGACGTAATTAAAGGGGCCTTTTACGGCGCGGCCGTCGGCGATGCCCTGGGCGGCCCGGCAGAATTGCTTAGTGCAGAAGAAATCCGGGAAAAGTACGGGGTCCTCAAAGAAATGGTCGGCGGCGGGTGGCTCAACCTGGAACCCGGGGAATACACCGACGACACTCAGATGATTATCGCCGTGGCGAAGGGGATCCTGGCCAACCCTTATTTTCCGGTGGAAGAAATCGGGCGGGCTTTTATCCGCTGGTACCAGTCCCGGCCAAAGGACATCGGCAACACCACCCTGATGTCCTTTCGCAACTACCTGCGGCTGGGCAACTGGCCGGAGGCTGCCAAGCTCACCGCTAAAACCCTCAATAAACTGGACAGCAACGGGGGGCTGATGCGTACGCTGCCCGTCACCTTTGGCTACTGGGGCAATTTGCCCGCCATGGCCAAATGGGCGGCCAAAATCTGCGCCATGACACATTACAGCCAGGAAGGGGTAACCTGCTGCATATTCTACAACATTCTGGTTTACCTCGCCGGACGGAGGAAAACTTCCAAAAGGAAAATGGTCACCGAGGCCCTGCACGAAACAGACAGGTTCTGCAAAACACTTGACCTCCACCCAACAAAATTTTTCTGGCACATTATCCACCACATCCAAAAAGGAACGCCCGGAGCAGTTCCCCGCGGAAATGCCCTGGACACCCTGGCCGCTTCCCTGCAAAGCTTTTTGAATACAGACAGTTTTGAAGAAGCCCTGGTGGAGGTGGTCAACCGCGGCGACGATACCGACACCGCCGGCACAGTTACCGGGGGTTTGGCCGGAGCTTACTACGGCTACCCGGCCATCCCTTCCCGCTGGCTTGCCGCCTTGAAAAACAAGCCGGCAATTGACGAAATAATTGAAGATTTCTCCCGGCTGCTCAACCTCACCCAAAAAAATACCCGCCCGGATCAGGCGGATAATTTAAAAGAGGGGGTATAAGCACTGCGTACCTGTTTTGGAACTCAAAACATATCATATGTTCATAATTATAATAAAGCAATATTATCCTTGTGTCAATAACAATATTGGCAGCGTGCATAACATTATCACCGCTGGTTAAGCTAAAGACAAAAGCTTGCCCATGCCGAGCCGGGAAGATATCCGGGACTCTGAAAAGACCGAGTTTTTCAGTTTCCAGGATAAGGGAGACTGGAAGGAGGACGAGTAAAAAATATGCTCATGGAAGACATCGTTTTCCAGCACCGCAAAGCCAGCCCCCTCGAACATCTGGCTTTATCCTTTGGCCGCAGAAGAAAAAGTTGGCCTTCACCTATTCACCAACCAGCCAACGAAGCGATCCAGTTCACTACAAAAGACGATTTCCCCCCACACCCTCAATAAAACCGCGGCCCGGGTCACCCCCAGGCTCTCCCTTTCCAAAATTCCCTCTCTGCATACGCCTGCAGCCTGGTGTGCAGGGGAGCAACCCTGTAGTTTGAGCCACGCTCCCCCCCCCAATTGTCCCCCCAAAAGAGATCCCCTTTTACTGCCGTGCCCGTTCCCCTCCCGCCCGCTTTGCGCCCCTTATGTTCCCGGCAAAATAAGAACAGCACCATCACCCTTCATAAAAAGGTGCTTATG
>JBFMBG010000110.1:0-8270 GCA_040755215.1 Bacillota bacterium
TATATGGAACGATCCGGAAAAGTACCAGGAATATTTCCGCCTGCCGCCCTGGTACTTAAGCGGCGACCTTGCCTACCGCGACGCCGACGGCTACTTCTGGTTCCAGGGGCGGGCCGACGACGTCATCAAAACGGCCAGCGAACGGGTAGGACCCTTTGAAATAGAAAGCAAACTTGCCGAGCACCCGGCAATCTTGGAAGCCGGCGTCATCGGCAAGCCGGACATGCTGCGCGGGGAAAAAATCAAAGCGTTTGTAATTTTGCGCCCCGGCCATGTCTGGTCGGAAAAGTTGGAACGCGATATTCAAAACTTTATCGCCAATACCCTGGCCTCCCATTTAGTGCCGGAAGAAATTGAAGTGGTCGAAAGCCTCCCGCGCACAAAGAGCGGCAAGATTATGCGCCGTGTGCTGAAGGCGCGCGAAATCGGCATTCCCATGGAAAGTCTGCCCACCATAGACGAATAATTGTCGCCCACCATCCTAAGTAATTGTCACTACAAAAGATCAACAACAGCCAACGGTCGGCAAGAGGGTTTTAAACCCTCCTTTTTCTCGTCCAATATTTCTCAAGACACAGTTTCATATTATGATACCAGTAAATTTTTTATTTAACCATTCAGAATTAAAAAATGACATTTAACCGAAAAATCCTTTATTTTATAATAATTAATTAATTAAAATAATTTCAAGACAGTGTTTTATCAAAGCACAAAAGAGGAGGTGATCATCAGTCCGGAAAAGGCGAGGTTTGAATCAGGCAACGGTTGGGAAAGAGCGCGGTCCTGGATAAAAATATCAATTTAAGAGGAGAGGATAAGATTGGCGCAAACCGAGGAAAAAATTTACGAAGAATTTGAGACCAACCTTATTCCCCCAAGCTGGCGAGACAGAATTTGGGAAAAGGAAGACTTTAAAAAGTTTTACGAGAGCACGGTTAAAGATAAGCAGGCCGTAGAAAAATGGTGGGAAAAATGGGCAAATGAACTTTTCTGGTTTAAAAAATGGGAGCAAGTTTTGGACGACAGCAACCCCCCGTTTTACCGGTGGTTTGTCGGCGGCGAAACAAACCTGGCGTACCTGGATACGGACTGGCAAATAGCCCAGGGCAGGAAAAACAAGGTGGCTTTGATCTGGGAAGGGGAACCCTGGGACGAAACCCTGAACCAGCCAAAAGAAGTAAAAAAATTCACCTATTATGACCTTTACCGGGAATCAAACGTGTTCGCCTCGGCCTTAAAGGAAAAATTAAACGTTCAAAAGGGAGAAATCTTGACTTTTTACCTGCCCATGATCCCGGAACTCCCCCTTTACATGCTGGCCGTCCAGAGGCTGGGCGTCAAACACAGCATTGTGTACAGCGGCTTTAGCGCCGAAGCCATCGCCCAAAGAGCGCAGGACGCCGGTTCCCGGATCATCATCACCGCCGACGGCGTTTACCGCCGCGGAAAAATCTTAAATCTGAAGGCTATTGTTGATGAAGCGGTAAAAATCTGTGCGCAAAACGGGCACGAAATTGAAAGGGTAATCGTAGTCAGAAGAACAGGCCACGAAATAAGCTGGGACGAAAATAAAGACTTCTGGCATCACGAATTAATCAAAGGCATTTCAAAAAACGTGCGGGCGGAGGCGGAAAAACTCGGCTCGGAGGATTTTTCTTACATCCTGTACACTTCGGGAACGACGGCGGCGCCGAAGGGAGCCCAACATTCGGTGGGCGGTTACGCAGTCGGCCTGTACGCCACTACGAAATGCATCTTCGATCTGCGCGACGACGACATATACTGGTGCACCGCCGACATCGGCTGGGTTACCGGACATTCCTACATCGTCTACGGACCGTTGATGGTGGGCGCAACGTCCGTGATATACGAGGGAGCTCCTGATTTCCCGGGACCCGACCGCTGGTGGAGCATGATCGAAAGGCACGGGGTAACCGTTTTCTACACCGCGCCGACGGCCATCCGGATGCTGATGAAGTTTCCCGAAGAGAACGTTAAAAAATACGATCTTTCCACCATCCGGATTGCCCATTCGGTAGGCGAACCGATCAACCCCGAAGCATTCCGGTGGTACTATAAACACATCGGCCGGGAAGATATCGTTGCTTCCAGCACCTGGTGGATGACCGAAACCGGCCACATGCTGACCGGGCACTTCCCCGGCCTGGGAAACATCTTCCCGCTTAAACCCGGCACCAACGGCTACCCCTTCCCGGGCGTCACGCTGGAAGTGCTCGACGACGACGGCAACCCCTGCCCGCCGGGAGTAAGGGGCTACTGGGCGATCACTTCCCCCTACCCGGGAATGTTAATGACTTTGTACAAAAACCCGCAGCGGTACATTGATACATACTGGTCCCGGTTCCAGGGAAAAACGTATTTCTACACCGGTGACTTTGCCGTTAAAGACCCGGACGGATACATCTGGGTTTTGGGGCGGGCCGACGACGTCCTGAAAGTAGCCGGCCACCGCATCGGCACGGCGGAAGTGGAGTCGGCCATGATCAAGCATCCGGCGGTAGCCGAGGCCGCCTGCATCGGCAAAACCGATCCTGTTAAAGGAGAAATCCCGTTTGTTTTCACCGTCCTCAAGCAAGGTTTTAATCCCGACGGAGCATTAGGCAAGGATCTAAAAAATCACCTGCGGAATACCATCGGCCCGCTGGTCGCCTCCGATGCCGTGATTGCCTTTGTGGACATGGTTCCCAAGACGAGAAGCGGCAAAATCATGCGCCGGCTGCTGAGGGCGGTCATCCACGGGGCGGCCCTGGGCGACGTCACCACTCTCGAAGACGGTGTGGCTATCGAAGAAGCAACGAAAGCTTACGATGTCGTCAAGGTGGCCTTTGAACAGGCAGCGAGTTAAGTATCTCCGGGCATCTGCCAGAATTAAGAATCTTCACTTGAATCAGAATTAATATAATATCAAAACAGATTAGGGAGGGATTTGGAATGGCCAGTTCAGGCAGGGAAATTGAAAATTCACCGGAATTTAAAAGTCTCGTCGTCGGCAGGTGGGCGGTGGCGGTAATCCTGACCATCGTGGTTTTTATCACCTATTACGGGTTTATTTTAATGGTTGGTTATGCTAAACCAACCCTTGCCCAAAAAATCGGAACGGCAACAACGCTGGGAATTCCGCTGGCAGTGCTGGTAATTGTCATCGGCTTTATCGTCACTCTTGTTTATGTCCTTTGGGCTAACTCGAAATACGACCAGATCGTCTATTCTCTCAAGCGGAAACTAAAAGAAAAAATGTAAGGGGGTATTTTTATGCCGCAAACAGCTTTAGGTCAACCGACTGTTTCAGGGATCGTCTTTTTCCTGCTGATCATTGCCGTCACGCTATGGGTAACCTACTGGGCAGCAAAAAGGACCAAAACCACCAGGGAATATTACGCTGCGGCCCGCCAGATCACCGGGTTCCAAAACGGGCTGGCGCTGGCCGGGGATTACATGAGCGCCGCCTCCTTTTTAGGAATCTCGGGGATGGTCGCCTTAAGCGGCTACGACGGCATGATTTACGCCACAGGCTGGCTGGTCGGCTGGCCGGTGCTCCTTTTCCTGATTGCTGAACCGCTGCGCAACCTGGGGAAATATACCTTCGCAGACGTTTTGGCTTACCGGTTAAAAAATAAACCCATCCGCATTTCTGCCGCCATCGGCGGGATCCTGACCGTTCTATTTTACACCATCGCCCAGATGGTCGGCGCCGGAAACCTCGTCAAGCTGATGTTCGGTATCCCTTACGAAGTCGCCGTAATCATCGTCGGGGTATGCATGCTTGCCTACGTCCTGTTTGGCGGGATGATCGCCACCACGTGGGTCCAGATCATCAAGGCCTGCCTGCTGCTCGGCGGGGTCTCCCTCCTGATGCTCCTGGCGATGGCCCAGTTCGGTTTCAACCCTGGGAAACTGTACGCCGCTGTCTCCACAACCTACGGCCAAACAGCCCTGGAACCGGGCAAGCTAATCACTAATCCTATCGACGCAGTATCGCTTGGGCTGGCGCTAATGCTCGGCCTGTTGGGGCTGCCGCACATCCTGATGCGGTTTTACACCGTTCCCGACGCCAAGGAGGCGCGCAAATCCATCGTGTGGGCCACCGGGTTTATCGGCTACTTTTACTGCATCATCCCGTTAGTAGGTTTCAGCGCCTCGGTGCTCGTGGGCCGGGACTTGATCCGGAAAATTGACGCCGGCGGGAATATGGCCTCACCGCTTTTGGCCGAGTTGCTTGGCGGCACGCCGTTCCTCGGGTTTATCGCCGCGGTGGCTTTCGCCACCATTTTAGCGGTGGTAGCCGGGCTGACCCTGGCCGGCGCATCTGCCATCTCCCACGACATCTACGTACACGTCATCAAAGGAGGGCGCGCCACCGAACAGGAACAGGTAAAAGTAGCTAGAATAGCCACCTTCTTCTTTGGTATCTTAGCCATTTTACTTGGCATTCTCTTTAAAGGTCAAAACGTGGCCTTCATGGTCGGGCTCGTTTTCGCCATTGCCTGCAGCGCAAACTTCCCGGCGCTCCTGCTTACCATTACCTGGAAAAAATTCAGTACAACGGGAGCGGTTGTGTCCATCCTGACCGGCGCTATCTTAGCCGTTGGACTGATCATCCTCAGCCCGACGGTCTGGGTGGCCATTTTCAAAAACCCGAAGCCGATCTTTCCGATGAACAACCCGGCTATCGTCTCCATGACGGCGAGTTTTGTGACGGCCTACGTTTTCTCGGTGCTTTTCCCGGATACGGAATCCGCGAAACGATTTGACGAAGAAAAAGTGCGGACTTACCTCGCCGTAGGAGCAGAGTAAACCACTAGCGCTTGTTGCACAGGTTATAAAGAAAAAAGTTATCCCGAAAAACACCCGGCAGCACCCTCTCCTTGCCGCTGAAACAAAAAGGGGAAAAGCCGGGATTCAGGATAACTTAAAAAGCAATTATTTGTACAGGAGGGCGGATAAGTGACCCTCCTTTTTTATGCCGGCCGCCTGAGCAATTGAAAACTGAGACACTAAACCATAAAAGAAAACTGCAATTTACCCCTTTGTGCCTTTGTACCTGTTGCCTTTGTGCCTATTATTTTCGCGTTAAGCAAACCATTTTCCAAAGAGCTTTGCGGTTTATAGCCTTTCTTTAAACAACCTGTTTACGATCTCCGGATTGGCCTTCCCTCTGGTGGCTTTCATCACCTGCCCGACCAAAAAGCCCAGGGCTTTGTCCTTGCCGGCCCGGTAATCTTCCACCACCTTGGGATGGTTGGCGATTACCTCCTCCACGACGGCGGCAATGGCTCCTTCGTCGGTAATTTGCACAAGCTCCTTTTCCTTTACGATTCTTTCCGGATCGCTGCCCGTGGCGAACATTTCTTCAAAAACCGTCTTGGCGATTTTGCCGCTGATGGTGCCCTGATCGATGAGCCTGAGCATCCGGGCCAGCTGTTCCGGCCGGATCCGGCACCGGGTGATTTCCAGGTTATGTGCATTCAAGAGGCGGGAAAGGTCGCCCATAACCCAGTTGCTCACCGTTTTGGCGTCGGGGTAATGGGCTACGCAGGCTTCAAAGTACTCGGCCAGCTCAATGGTCGCCGTCAGCACGGAAGCGTCGTAAGCGGGCAGGCCGAACTGTTCCATGTAGCGCTGCCGGCGCCGGTCGGGAAGTTCGGGCAAGGAGGCCCGGATTTCTTCCACCCACCGGCGGTCAATCACCAGCGGCACCAGGTCGGGCTCGGGAAAGTAGCGGTAATCGTGCGCTTCTTCCTTGCTGCGCATGGGCAGGGTCACCCCTTTGCCCTCGTCCCAGGTGCGGGTTTCCTGAGTGATCCAGCCGCCCTCTGCGAGGACGTCGATCTGCCGCTGCACCTCGTAACTAAGCGCCCTCTGCAAGGCCCGGAAAGAATTCATGTTCTTGATCTCGGTTTTGGTGCCGAACTCTCTGGCCCCCTTCGGCCGCACCGAAACGTTGGCGTCGCAGCGCAGGGAGCCTTCTTCCATTTTGCAGTCGGAAACGCCGGTATACTGGATGATCGAGCGCAGTTTTTCCATGTAAATCCGCGCTTCCTCCGGCGAACGCAGGTCCGGTTCGGAAACGATTTCGATTAAGGGCACGCCGGCCCGGTTGTAGTCCACCAGCGAATATGGCGTGGTGGTGATGGTGCCCTGGTGGACGAGTTTGCCCGTATCTTCCTCCATGTGCAGGCGGGTGATGCCGATGCGCCTGGTCTGTCCGTCCACCTCAATGTCCAGATATCCGTTTTTGGCCAGGGGAAGGTCATATTGCGAGATCTGGTAGTTTTTTGGCATATCGGGGTAATAGTAATTTTTCCGGTCGAACTTGGAAAACTCCGCAATCTCGCAGTTTAAGGCCAGAGCGGCCCGGATGGCGTATTCCAGCACCTTTTTGTTCAGCACCGGCAGCACCCCGGGCAGTCCCAGGCAGACCGGGCAGGTGTGGGTATTGGGATCGCCGCCGAATTCGGTCGTCGAGGGGCAAAAGATCTTGGTTTTTGTTTTCAGCTCCACGTGTACTTCCAGGCCGATGACGGCTTCGTACTCCATAAAACTCTCCTTTCCTGGAGGTGGTTTTTATATTTTGGGTCTGGCTTTGTGGTGATCCGTGTTTTGCTCAAATGTATACGCCACGCGCAGGAGCGTGCCTTCATCAAAGGGCTTGCCGATTAACTGCATGCCGACCGGCAGCCCGTCTGCGAAGCCGGCCGGGATGGAGATGCCCGGGAGACCGGCCAGGTTTACCGAAAGGGTACAGATATCCGACATGTACATCTGCAGCGGATCGGCCACCTTTTCTCCCTGCTTGAAGGCCGGCGACGGGGTGGTCGGGGAAAGCAAAACGTCGTATCTGGCAAAGGCCCGGTCGAAGTCCTGCTTGATGAGCGTACGTACCTTTAATGCCTTTAAATAGTAGGCGTCGTAGTAGCCGGCGGACAGGGCGTAGGTGCCCAACATAATCCGGCGCTTTACCTCCGGCCCGAAGCCCAGGCTGCGGGTTTTCATGAACATATCCACCACGTCGGCAGCCCCCTCGGCCCGGTAGCCGTAACGCACCCCGTCATAGCGGGCCAGGTTGGAGCTGGCTTCCGCCGGAGCAATTAAATAGTACGCCGGTAGGGCGTATTCGCTGTGGGGCAGGCTGGTTTCCTCGATTTCCGCCCCCAGGCCGGCCAGGGTGCCGAGCGCCTGCTCGATAACTTGCTTTACCGCGGGAGAAATACCTTCGCCCATATATTCTTTAGGTACGCCTATTTTTAAGCCGCGCCCATCGTTTTGCAGGTAGGCGGTGTAATCCGGCACCGGTCCGGGCGCGGAAGTGGAATCAAGGGGATCGTGCCCGGCAATTGCGTTCATAACCAGGGCGCAATCGGTTACGTCCCGCGTTAAGGGGCCGATCTGATCCAGGGAGGAGGCAAAAGCCACCAGCCCGAAGCGGGAGACCGCCCCGTAGGTCGGCTTTAAGCCTACTATGCCGCAGAAGGCGGCCGGCTGGCGGATGGAACCGCCCGTATCGGAACCCAGCGCCGCCGCCGCCTCGCCGGCGGCCACCGCCACCGCCGAGCCGCCGCTGGAACCGCCCGGTACCCGCTCCAGATCCCAGGGGTTACGCGTGGGGAAAAACCCCGAATTTTCCGTGGAAGAACCCATGGCAAATTCGTCCATATTGGTTTTTCCTAAAATTATCGCCCCGGCCGCATTTAATTTATTAATCACGGTGGCACTGTAAGGCGGAACAAAATTATAGAGAATTTTGGAGGAACAGGTTGTCCGCACTCCCTCCGTACAAAGGTTGTCCTTAACGGCAACGGGGATGCCAGCAAGCGGCGCAACCCGGTCACCGGCGGCAATTTGCCGGTCAATCTCTTTCGCCCGCGCCAGGGCGCTTTCTTTGGTCACGGTGACGTAAGCTTTCAGCCTGTCCTCAACGACTTCAATGCGCTTAAAATACTCTTTGCATAGTTCCTCGGCGCCGATCTCCCTGCCGACAAGCAGATCGTGCAGTTCGTGGGCCGTTAGATAATATAACTCCAAGACATTACCTCCTCTACACAATCCGGGGCACTCTAAAAAACTGCCCTTCCTGGTCGGGAGCATTGGCCAGTACCTTTTCCGGCGGCAAATGATCCCCGGCTCGATCCTCACGGAAAACGTTTTTCAGCGGCAGCACGTGGGCCGTCGGGGGTACGTCGCGCGTGTCCAGTTTATTTAACTTCTGGGCATACTCAAGAATATCGCCCAACTGGCGCGTATACATTTTC
>JBFMBG010000111.1:0-8256 GCA_040755215.1 Bacillota bacterium
TGCCGGGGCTTGGTTCGGAGCGAACCAGGCAATTGAGAAGTGAGAGGCGGGAGGTGAGAGGTGAGATTTTAAAATTCCCACTTCCAACTTCTCACATCTCACTTCTCAGTCGCGCTGCCGGTTCGCTTGCCTCACCTGTCCGGCACTCACCGGCACTCAGTATGCTTATTGTTCTACTGTCTCAAATGGCACCGGCTGACAACGAAGCAACCTGACAGCCAGTGAGTGCCGGATGTTTCGTTACCAGCCCTTCGCCCGGCACTCACTGGTAGTTCGTTCTTGAATGCCCTACTGTTCCAGATCGTCCTGCCTGATGTCGAAGCAACCCGATTACCGGTGAGTGCCGGGTCGCTCGCCCGGACAAACTCCAGCCCTCATTTTCACTCTTTATGGAGAGGACGGCAGTCTTCATGGGCAACTCCCTTTCTTTACCTGGCGCACTCCGATTGCTCCGCCCCGACAGCACTACCAGAAATTACCGCCCCTTGAATACGGGCGGCCGTTTTTCCAGGAAGGCCCGCAGCCCCTCCTGCCCGTCTTCGCTGGCCAGGCACACCGTTTGCGCGCGGCCCTCTTCTTCGAGCATGCCGGTCAGGTCGCAGGAGAAGCTTTTATTTAATTAAGTGAAGACTTAAGGAGTTGCGTACCTGGGGGCGGTTCAAAATCACGGTTGCCACCGGACCGTCAACCTGAAACAACAGATCTTGAAGGTCTATTTTTGGTCACCCCTTCCTTATTTAAGAACCGGCCTGCTTGCTGCAGGGTTTAAATTATAATATAGATAAATATCTTTCGCCGGTGTCCGGCAGCAGCACGACCACCGTTTTCCCGCTGTTTTCAGGCCGGCGGGCGATTTGGAGGGCGGCCCAGGCCGCCGCGCCCGAGGAAATCCCTACGAAAAGACCCTCCTCTTTGGCCAGGCGGCGGGAGGTTTCCAGGGCGTTCTCGTCCGTCACCGGGATAACTTCGTCCAAAATGGCGGTGTTTAAAACTTTCGGCACGAATCCTGCGCCAATGCCCTGGATTTTATGCGGTCCCGGCTTGCCGCCGCTTAAAACCGGGGAGGCGGCCGGTTCTACCGCCACCACCCGAATGGACGGCCGGCGTGCTTTAAGCACCTCGCCGACCCCGGTGATGGTGCCGCCGGTGCCCACCCCGGCCACAAAAAAGTCCAGCCGTCCTTCCGTATCCCGCCAGATTTCTTCGGCTGTGGTGCTTCGGTGGATCTGAGGGTTGGCCGGGTTGTTGAACTGCTGGGGAAGAAAAGAATTGGGAAGGACTGCTGCCAGTTCTTCCGCTTTTTTGATTGCCCCGGGGATTCCTTCCGCTCCGGAAGTCAGGATTATTTCCGCCCCGTAGGCTTTGAGCAGCTTTTGCCTCTCCACGCTCATGGTTTCCGGCATGGTGATGATCAGCCGGTACCCGCGCGCGGCGCAGACCATGGCCAGGCCGATGCCCGTATTCCCGCTGGTGGGTTCGATGATGACCGTATCCTTATTGATCAAATTTTTTGCTTCGGCATCTTTGATCATGCTCTCGGCGATCCGGTCTTTTACGCTCCCGCCGGGGTTGAAAAATTCTACCTTGGCGATTATTTCAGCGCCGGCGCCGGCGCCAAGCTTGTTCAGCCTGAGCAGGGGGGTGGCGCCGATGAGCTCAGTAACGCTGTTTGCGATGGGCATGGAGAATACCCTCTTTCCCTGAATTATGAATAATTATACCTACTCTGAAAAATAGGTATTGGCCCGCCGTTCGTTTGCCGTCGCGCCAACGCTCCGGGCCGACCCGGCACTCAGCCTTTACGTAAGTTTACTTTAATGATTTCCGTGCCGGCTTAGAATTGGAAACCAAACAACAGAAAACAAAAGCTGGTTTAAGCTGAGTGCCGGGGCTTGGTTCGGAGCGAACCAGGCAATTGAGAAGTGAGAGGCGGGAGGTGAGAGGTGAGATTTTAAAATTCCCACTTCCAACTTCTCACATCTCACTTCTCAGTCGCGCTGCCGGTTCGCTTGCCTCACCTGTCCGGCACTCACCGGCACTCAGTATGCTTATTGTTCTACTGTCTCAAACGGTACCGGCCGACAACGAAGCAACCTGACAGCCAGTGAGTGCCGGATGTCTCGTTACCGGCGTCTTTAGCCCGGCACTCACTGGTAGTTCGTTCTTGAATGCCCTACTGTTCCAGATCGTCCTGCCTGATGTCGAAGTAACCTGATTATCGGTGAGTGCCGGGTCGCTCCTGGCAAATCGAACGGCGGGCTGCTCATTTTCGTTCTCTGTTGGTACCACGAAAATGGCATGATGGTCTAACCTCTAGGCGTCCGCCCCCTGTTCCTTCGGCCTTTTTGCCTTTACACGACTGCCTTTTGTGCCTTATTTCTCTGTGCCTCTGTGCCTTTGTGCCTTAGTTCCTTTGTCCCTTAATACTTACTAATGTACTTTATCCGGCGGCGGTTGTCAAATAAAATAGCCCCTGTTTTTTTCCAGGGGCTTGTCATGTGCGCCTTTGGCTTACATCGGGGGCATGCCGCCGCCCATGCCGGGCATATCCTTTTCCTTTTCCGGCTTTTCCGCCACCAGCGTTTCCGTGGTGAGGATCATGGCGGCGATGGAAGCGGCGTTCTGCAGGGCGGTGCGCGTTACTTTCGCCGGGTCGACGATGCCGGCTTCGATCATGTTGACGTACTCGCCGTTGAGGGCGTTGAAGCCAATGCCCGGCTCGGACGATTTGACCTTTTCCACCACGACGGAGCCTTCCGCGCCGGCGTTGTTGGCGATTTGCCGCACGGGTTCTTCCAGGGCGCGCCGGATGATGTCGACGCCGGTTTTTTCATCCAGGGTGGCCGCAGTGACGTCGTCCAGGGCTTTGATCGCCTGGATGTAGGCCACGCCGCCGCCGGGAACGATGCCCTCTTCCACCGCGGCGCGGGTGGCGTTTAAGGCGTCCTCAATGCGGAGCTTCTTTTCCTTCATTTCCGTTTCGGTGGCGGCGCCCACCTGGATTACCGCCACGCCGCCGGCCAGCTTGGCCAGGCGCTCCTGGAGCTTCTCCCGGTCAAAGTCGGAGGTGGTTTCTTCAATTTGCTTTTTGATCGAGGCCACCCGTCCGGTAATTTTGCCCTGATCGCCTTTGCCGCCGACGATGACTGTCTCTTCCTTCTTTACCCGGACCTTGTCAGCCCTGCCCAGCATGTCGATGGTGGCCTTATCCAGCTTTAAGCCCAGCTCTTCGGAGATCACGGTGCCGCCGGTGAGAATGGCGATATCCTCCAGCATGGCCTTGCGCCGGTCGCCGAAGCCCGGGGCTTTCACCGCCGCGCAGGCCAGGGTGCCGCGCAGTTTGTTCAGCACCAGCGTGGCCAGGGCTTCGCCCTCAACGTCTTCCGCAATGATTAAGAGGGGCTTGCCGGTTTGGACAATCTTTTCCAGAATGGGCAAGAGGTCGGCAATGGCGCTGACCTTCCGGTCGGTGATCAGGATGTAGGGTTCGTTTAAAACGGCCTCCATTTTGTCGGTGTCGGTAATCATGTAGGGGGAGATGTATCCCCGGTCGAAGTTCATGCCCTCCACCACTTCTAACGTGGTGCTCATACCCTTGGATTCTTCCACGGTGATGACGCCGTCTTTGCCCACTTTTTCCATGGCGTCGGCAATCAGTTTCCCGATGGATTCGTCGTTGGCGGAAATGGAGGCCACCTGTTCAATGGCCGCTTTGCTTTCCACCTGTTTGGCCGCGCCCTTGATGGCATCCACGGCCTTTTCCACCGCCTTCTCGATGCCCCGCTTGATGATCATGGGGTTGGCGCCGGCGGCCACGTTCTTCATGCCTTCCCGCACGATGGCCTGCGCCAGCAGGGCGGCGGTGGTCGTCCCGTCGCCGGCCACGTCGTTGGTCTTGGTGGCTACTTCCTTCACCAGTTGGGCGCCCATGTTTTCCAGCGGGTCGGTCAGTTCAATTTCCCGGGCGATGGTTACCCCGTCGTTGGTAATCATCGGGGAACCAAACTTTTTCTCCAGAACAACGTTCCGGCCTTTGGGCCCCAGCGTCACGCGGACCGCGTCGGCCAGGGAGTTAACGCCTTTTTCCAAAGCGCGCCGCGCTTCTTCCCGGAAGATAATTTCTTTGCCTGCCAATTTCCATTCCCTCCTTAAGATTTACATTTGACCGTTATTTTTCGATTACCCCGAGAATGTCGGATTCACGCATGATGAGGTATTCCACGTCGTCCAGTTTCACTTCGTTGCCGGCGTATTTAGAGAAAAGGATCCGGTCGCCTACCTTCAGGTCGATGGGTACGCGCGTTCCGTTGTCCAGCAACCGGCCGGGGCCGACGGCGACTACCTCCCCTTCCTGCGGTTTTTCCTTGGCGGTATCCGGGAGGACAATCCCCCCTTTGGTAACTTCTTCGGTGGGTAGAGGTTTGACGACTACCCGTTCGCCCAATGGTCTGATCACCTTTAAAACCCCTCCTTAAATTAGAGTTTTTTGAGCATTGTTAGCACTCACATAAGACGAGTGCTAACATCATTTAAAATAATATAAAAGCAAAGAAATCAAAATCAACTGCTTTTACATTATAAAATCCTCCTTTTATTTTGATGTGCGTAAATTAGCAAGAGATACCTTTTTCTTTCTTCCTTTCAGGATTTATTTTAATTGCATTTATTTAGTTTGGAACTTTTTCTTGGGCCGTGAACTGTATGCCCGGGTGGCTAATATTATTTTTTTCCTTCCTGAATGGTTTTTATACCAGGGAAAGGTAAAAAAGTATAAAAGTTCAGTCTTCACCGCACTCCCCGCCCCGGCCGGTGAGGATTTCCAGGCCGTGCGGGAGGGCCGGCAAAATGGCCGCCAGGCATTCCCGGACGGCCTTCGGGCTGCCTGGCAAGTTGATAATGAGCGTTTGTTTGCGGATCCCGGCGATGCCCCGGCTGAGCATGGCCCGGGGGGTTTTCTTCATGCTTTCCTGGCGAATAGCCTCGGCCAGGCCGGGAACGTCCCTGTCAATTACCGCTTTGGTTGCTTCCGGAGTGTTGTCGCGCGGGCCTAAGCCCGTACCTCCGGTGGTGAGAATTAAATCCACTTTCTCCCGGTCGGCCATGCCGGTCAGGGCATTTTTAATTTCGGCCGGATCGTCGGAGACGAGCCGGTAGGAAACAACTTCCCAGCCAAGGCCGGCCATTATTTCCCGGATTGCTTCGGCGCTTTTGTCCGCGCGCTCTCCCCGCGCCCCTTTGTCGCTGGCCGTAATTATTCCTACCCGGTAGAACTTAACCACCCCCTGTAAGATTAAGATGGGAATCAGAAATCAAGGATGAAAGACGAGGGAAAAAAGAAGGAATTGGAGGATGCCAATTCCCGGGTTGAGAAATTCAAAAGGGATGGTTTCCTTAAATTAATTTAAAGTAACCAGCACATCATTACGGTTTACCTGTTGTCCCGGGGAGACTTTGATTTCCTGGACCTCGCCTTCCGCCGGGGAAAAGATCTTGACATGCATTTTCATGGCCTCGATGACCGCTACCACATCGTTTTTCTTAACCTTGTCGCCTACTTTTACATCAACGGAAATGACCTTGCCAACCATTGGCGCAACCACAGGTGTACTCATTTCTTCGTTCTGGTTTGGTATTAAATTAAACCAGTTCCTCCCCTCTCGTTTATTTTTTATTTTTACCGAAAAAATTATTACATATATGACCTTAAAGATCAAGCTTTTCATAAATAAAAAGTGGCCGGCTTCCCAATTTTTTTATTGCCGCGCCTTCCGGCGGGGATTAAAATAATTATGTGTCCTGATTTTTTAGGGAGGGAGCGGGGGTTTGATGGCTTTGGACGCGGTGGTCGGCGTTCCGGTCTTGCGGGTGCAGGGGGCGGACGCCGCGGTTCGCGAAGATCCGGTTGTCCGGGAAAAGCCCTATACCCTCTTTTTAAACGACCGGGAATTTGTCACCCTGGTCTGCTCGCCCCTGCAGATTAAGGAGCTGGCGGTGGGGTTTCTTTGTTCGGAGGGAGTCTTGAGGCGGCGGGACGATCTCAAGGACGTTGCCGTAAACGAAGCCGACGGGCTGGTCTGGGTGGAAACAAGAGAAAAGGAGAGCCCGGCCGCGGAAATGTTTTTAAAACGTTTTATCACCACCTGCTGCGGCCGGGGGAGGGCGGCCTTTTATTTCATCAACGACGCGCGGGAAATGCGCCCGGTGGATTCCCGGCTTTGCGTCACCCCGGCGCAAGTTTTTACTTTGAGCTGGCGGCTGGAGGAGGCGGCCGCCCTGTTTGCCGCCACGGGCGGGGTGCATAACGCGGCGTTGTGTACCCAAAGCGAGATCCTGGTGCTTTTTGAAGACATCGGCCGGCACAACGCCATCGATAAAATATTTGGCCGCTGCTTTTTGGAAGGCATCGCCACCGAGGATAAACTGCTGGTATTCAGCGGCCGCGTTTCTTCGGAAATATTGATTAAAGTGGCCCGGATGAGGATCCCTGTGTTGATCGCCCGCGGCGCCCCCACCGACCTGGCGCTGGAGCTGGCCGAGGAACTGGGGATAACGGTGGTGGGCTTCGCCCGCGAGAATAGATTTAACGTATATACGCATAAAGAAAGAATCCGCCTCCCTTGAAAATAATAGGCACAAAGTTTATCAGGCACAAAGGCACACTTTAAAAATAATCCGCCGTTTAATTTGCCGGGAGTGACGGACGCTAAAGGGCCGGGAAGATCCGGCAAGATCGGCCTTCAGCCGGTAGCTGCCGGACGCCGGAAGACCGACCGTGCCTTTAAAAACCAATGTTTCGCGCCCGGTTTCCGGCGGCCGGCGACCGCCGGCCGAACTCAGAAGCAGCCCAGTTCGCACCCTTTTATTTTGATGTTAAGTTCGTTGCAGGCGGCGCCGACCACCCGTGGGCGCACCCCCAGCCGGGCGGCCAGTTCCCGCGCCGCCGCACAGGCGATCCGCCCGCCGGGGGCGGCTTTTTGCACTGCGTCCAGGACGCGCTGCGTTACCTCCGCTCCGGCGGGAATTTCCAAAACCGGCCGCTGGTGGGCGGCAATTTTTTCCGCGTAGTAATACTCGGCGTAAATCGCCCCCAGGGGGTTGTGGGCCAGCACGCGGTCCTTTGTTGCCAGGACCGTCACGGGCGTTTCCGCATAACGGATGAACAAGGTATCGTGGCCGACGCACAAACCCAGTAAAATGTTTAAGTCGGTTTTCGCCGCGTTTAGAATTTTCGCCTGGGCAATGGGATTGCACATTGCTTCAAACTGGCCTGGCCGCACTTTTTGCTCATCGTTAATGCCCAGCAATTCTTTGGGTTTTGCCCCCGTCTTGCAGGCCACCGATTCCACGCGGAAGCCGGCGCCGCTTAGGATTTTGGCCACCTGCCCGGCTTCTTTGCGCAGGCCCACGCAGAAGGCCAGCCCCAGCTTTTGAAAACCGGCCCGCCAGGCGAACTCGATGATTTCCTCCAGCCTGGTCCAGACACCGTAGCCGGCGGCTTCCACGACGGCCGCCTGGCGGGCGATGTTGCTTACCGCGTTCTTTTGGTACTCGGCGGCGGCTTCTGCGTAAAGGTCCCCGTATTCATGCATCGGGCAATGGTCCGGCGCCTTTTCGAGACGGCCTTCCCGGCAGGCAAAGGTGCCGCAGTTGGCGCAATTGCTCATCATTGATCACCCTTCTTGGAAAGATTTTTCCCGGATTTTCCCCGTATCTACTTGTTTAGAAAAGGTCCCGTTCGCCCGCGAAGCTCCTCAAGATAAAAGAAGGGGCTATCGCTTTCCAGCCCCCGGTTACATTATTTTCTCTCTCCCCGGCAAATTTACGCCGGCACAATCGAGCCCGTCTTGCACTTGGCCAGACACTCGCCGCACCGGATGCAGACACTCTGGTCGATGGCGTGGGGTTCTTTTTTGTTCCCCGAAATGGCGCCGGTCTCGCAAACCTTCACGCACATCTGGCAACCCTTGCAGGTGGCGGGGTCCACTTTTAACGCGGGGATTTCAATCCCTGCCGCCGCGGCCGCGTCTTTTACCTTTGCGCCCGGCGGAACGACAAACTGGGCGTCGCCTAACTTGACGACCACTTCTTTAGGTGGTTTTTGCGGTTGCGTCGTCATATTTTTATCTACCTCTCCCCTATAAAGTTTATTTTTAAGTATATTTCGTTAAAGGCCGAACTTTTCCTGCTGGCGGAGGTAAATTGTCGTGTGTAAATTTGTCGTGGTGGTGGATTGCACCGACGTGGTGCAATGTTGCC